>DATIUS010000177.1:0-19180 GCA_035466655.1 Candidatus Sulfomarinibacteraceae bacterium | reverse complement strand
TGGCCGCGACCGGCGCGCTCATGACGGCCTGGGCGGGCGCGCTGACACTGCGCCGCGGCTGAACGCGGGCGACATCGCGGGAACCGTTCCCCGGCGTCCGGCGTACCATCGGTCGACGCCGGCGCCCCGCGGGGTTCCGGGAACCTGACCCCGAGGCGAGGAAGACGGATGACCAAGATCCAGGAGACGGGCGACCGCGTTCTGGCGAACGTCGAGCGGGTGATCGTCGGCAAGCATCGCGAGGTCCGGCTGGCGCTCGTCGCCCTGCTCTGCCGCGGCCACCTCCTCATCGAGGATGTCCCCGGGACGGGCAAGACGGTTCTCGCGAAGGCGATCGCGAAGAGCCTCGGCTGCAGCTTCCGGCGGATCCAGTTCACCCCGGACCTGCTGCCGTCCGACGTGACCGGGCTGTCGATCTACAACCAGAAGACCCAGGAGTTCGAGTTCCGCCCGGGCCCGATCATGAGCCAGGTGGTCCTCGCCGACGAGATCAACCGCGCAACGCCGAAGACGCAGTCCTCACTCCTCGAGTGCATGGAGGAGCGACAGGCGACGGTCGACGGGACGACCTGGCCGATGCCCGACCCGTTCCTCGTGATCGCGACCCAGAACCCGATCGAGTACGAGGGAACGTTCGCCCTGCCGGAGGCGCAGCTCGACCGGTTCATGCTCCGGATCAAGCTGGGCTACCCGCAGGCGGTCGAGGAGATTGTCATCCTCGACGAGCAGAAGCGCCACCACCCGATCGACGAGCTCGAGGTCGTCTGCTCGGTCGATGAGCTCCGCGGGCTCCAGGCCGCCATCCGCGAGATCTACGTGGACCCGAGCGTGGCGGAGTACATCGTCCGCCTGGTGGGCGCGACCCGGACCCACCCGGACGTCTACCTCGGGGCTTCCCCGCGCGGCTCGATCGCCCTCTATCGGGCCGGGCAGGCGCTGGCCGGCCTCCTCGGCCGGGACTACGTGCTTCCGGACGACGTCAAGGCGCTGGCCGAATCGGCGCTGGCGCATCGGCTGATCATCAAGACGAGCTCGTCGATCCACGACATTCACCCGAGCCAGGTCATCGCCGAGCTCCTCGACACGACGCCGGTCGAGGGGATCACGCCGACCGGGTCGGGCGGGTCGTCCGGAGGGCCGCGCGAGGTCGCGGCGCACGGGCGAGCGGCCGAGGCCTGAATCCTCGGGCCGATGGCCAGCGGGGCGTCGCCGCGGTCCCCGGAGGGCTGCTTGGCAACTCATGATCGAGTCTTCGTAGCTCTCGGGACCGTGCCGTGATCCGCCGGCTCCAGCTCCTGGCGATCGGCGTCGTCCTGGTCGTGGCCGCCTTCTCGACCGGGCTGCCCTTCCTGTTCTACCTCGTCTACCTTGCGATCCTCGTCGTCGGCGGTTCGTATGTCGGGACCCGCCTCGGCCTGTCCGACCTCGAGGCGGGCTACGCCGTCAACCAGCTGACCGGGCACGTTGGCGACCGCCTCCGCGTGACGTACACGCTGCGGAACACCAGCCGCATCCCGAAGCTCTGGCTCGAGGTCTTCAACCCGACGTCGCTGCCGGCCGGCCTGCCCGGGCGCGCGCTGTCGCTCGGCCCGGAATCGGAGCGGTCGTGGCTGGTGCGGACGCCGCTCACCCGGCGCGGCCAGTTCCGCGTCGAGCCGCTCCAGATCCGGACCGGGGACCCGTTCGGGTTCTTCGAATCCTCGGCCGCGGTGGGGACCGGGGTGAGCGTCGTCGTCTACCCACGGATCGAGGCGCTTCCGCTTTGGAAGCTGCCTGCAGCCAACATCGATGGGAGCCACGCGACCCCCGAGCGAACGCTCCAGACGTCGCCGCTCGCGACGACCGTCCGGCCGTGGGCCCCGGGCGACGCCTTCAACCGGATCCACTGGCGATCGACCGCCCGGCACGGCGAGATCCAGGTCAAGGAGTTCGACCTGGAGCAGACCGCCGACGCCTGGATCGTGCTCGACCTCGATCGATCCGTGCAGGTCGGGCGGGGCGACGAGTCGACGGTCGAGGTGGCGGTCCGTGCGGCCGCCTCGATCGCCGATCGGGCGATCCGCGAGAATCGGTCGGTCGGGTTGACCGTGAATGGCCATCGGATCACGCAGCTGCCGCCCGACCGCGGCGGCCGGCAGCACCTGAAGATCATGCAGGTCCTCGCCGCCGTGGACGGGGACAGCGCCACGCCCCTGTCCGAGGTCCTCGTCCAGACCGTCGGGCGCATCCGGCGAGGGATGACCACGGTCGTGATCACGCCGTCGCTCGACCGCGACTGGGTGAAGCCCCTGTCCACGCTGCCGGGACGCGGGGTCGGTTGCGTGGTCGTGAGCTGCGACATCGCCGAGTTCGAGCGCCACGTCCGCGAGGAGGATGCCCGGCTCCATCGGCTCCCGGTCGCCGAGGCGGACCCGGCCGCCGAGGCCGCGCGCGCCCAGCGCGCGCGTGCCCTCCGGCATGCGCTGTCGGAGTTCGACGTCAAGGTCCATGCGATCCGGCCCATCCAGCCGCTCGGGGAGGCCCTCGTCGGATGACCGCCACGACTGCGACCGCGGGCACGTTCGAGCCGGACGTCTCCCGTCTGCGCCGGATCCTCGCCGGCCCCGCGGAGGGCTGGCTGACGCTGGTCGGCGTCCTGCTCATGGTCGTGGCGCTCGCCTGGTCGATTGACGACGCGCAGTGGATCCGGGGCGTGGACCGGCTGACCGACTTCCTGGCACCAGTCGGGCTCGGCGGGGTGGCGGTGGGATTCGTGGGGCCGAAGCTCGGCTGGGGGCGCTGGACGACGCACCTGCTCGGGGTCGCCTTTGCAGCCATGGTCCTCCCGATCGTGGGTGGTGGGATCGTCCTCGGCGACGAGGTCGCCGGCTGGGGCCCGGCCGCGCTCGCGGCGCGCTACCGCGCGTCGGCCGAGATCCTCACCCGCGTCTGGATCGACCTCGCGATCGAGGGACGACCCCTCACCAGCGAGTACGGCCACTACTTCATCGGCTTCGGTGCGCTCGTCTGGGCGACCGGCCAGCACGCGGCGTATGCCGTCTTCGGCCATCGCCGCGCCCTCGACGGCGTGATCGTTGCCGGGCTCGTCCTGCTCGCGAACATGGCCCTGACCCAGAACGACCAGCTCCGCCTGATGGTCCTCTTCACCGTGGCGGCCCTCGTGCTCCTGGCGCGCTCCCACGCCTTCGACGAGCGAGTGGCCTGGCTGCGGCGACGGATCGGGGACCCGGCCGCCGTCACCGCCCTCTACCTCCGAGGCGGGGCCGTCTTCATCGGCGGGGCCATCCTGGGCGCCCTGCTCCTCACCGGGACCGCATCGTCGGCACCGCTCCAGGGCCTCTGGCGCGGCGCCCCGGCGGCGCTCGTCGAGGTCTCCCAGTGGCTGCAGCGCTACCTGCCCCTCGGCGGAGCCTCGCGCAACCCGGGCTTCGTGGCCTTCGGCGAGACGACCGCGATCGTCGGCGTCTGGAGCTCGAACAACGACGTCGCCTTCCGAGTGCGGCTCGCGACCACCGAGACGGACCGCTACTACTGGCAGGTCGGGGCGTACTCGGACTTCGAGGGCACCGCCTGGAGCTGGGGCGAGACCGTCGCCGTCGACCGGGCGGCGGATGAGAACCTCCTGGCCGGCACGGCCGACGATCAGGCCGACGCCCCCGGCCGACGCGAGGTCACCTTCAGGATCACGCCGGTGACCTTCACCTCCGACCTCGTCGCCAGTCCCCAGACGATCCGCTCGATCGATCGGGACGCGACCGTCCGGGTCACGACGCCCGATCGGTTCGGGGCGACCGTCGAGGTCGACGGCGGGGAGGCGTACGCGGTCACCGCCCTCGTCCCCGTCTACGGCGGAGAGCCGGGTGCCATCAACCAGAACCGCCTGCGGGTGGCGAGTCGCGAGTACGGCGCGGGGGTCGAGCGTCGCTACCTCGCCGTCCCGGCCGGAGCGATCGGCCCCGCCGCCCGCGCGATCCTCGATGAGGTGCTCGCGCTGTCGCCCGCGACGAACCCGTACGACATCGCCCGGACCATGGAGGTCTACCTGCGCGACGGGCGGAACTTCCGGTACGACGCGAACGTGCAGGACGAGGCCCAGGAGGTCTGCGGGAACCTGTCGTCGGTCGAGTGCTTCGCCAGGATCCGCGCCGGCTACTGCCAGTACTACGCCAGCACGATGGCGATCCTGCTTCGGGAGGCCGGGATTCCGACCCGGCTCGCCCAGGGGTTCCTGCCCGGCGACCGGACCGGGGACGGCACGGAGGTGGTCCGGAACGCCGGCGCCCACGCTTGGGTCCAGGTCTACTTCCCGGGGTACGGCTGGGTGGACTTCGACCCGACCGGGGGCGGGATCGCGGCCCTCGCCCCGCCCCCGTCCGGGGCCCCCGAATCACCGACCCCGAGACCGTCGTTCGGGCCCTCCACCCAGCGGCCGGACGAGGCCGACGACCTGGCGCCACGCCGATCCTCGGACGCCGCGGCGGCCGGCGGGCAGTCTCCGTCGGGGCCGGTGAGCGGCCCGTTCATCGCCCTCGGAGTGCTCCTCCTCATCGGCATGCTGGCGCTCGCCTCGATCGCCTGGCGACGCGGGCCGCGGACGATCCACCCGGACCGCGCCTGGGGTTCACTCGGTCGCTGGGCCGCCCGGTTCGGATTCGGTCCTCGCCCGTCGCAGACCGTCTACGAGTACGCCGGCGTCCTCGGCAACGCCGTCCCCGGGATGCGACCCGAGCTCAGCACGGTCGCCCGGGCGAAGGTGGAGATCGCCTACGGCCGGCAGGTGCTCGGCCCGGACCGGCTGCGAGCGGTCGCTGAGGCCCATCGGCGGCTTCGCCTGGGGCTTCTCCGCCTCGCGTTCCGGCGGGGCCCGCGGCGGTGACGGAGGCCGCTACAGGGCGTCCGTGCGGGACCGTTCCTCGGCCGCGGCCCGTGCCCGCTCGTCGTCGAGGGGCGCGAGGTGGTCGACCAGGTTGTGCGCCCGGAGCCGCGGCCGGCCGGCCCGGAACTCCACGACGCTGATCCCGCAGAGGGCGAACGGGAAGCTCCAGAACCGTGCGAGCGGAACGTCGAGCAGGGCGAGAAGCGCGACCTTGAAGGCGCCGTCGTGGCCCACGAGGATCGACCACGGCTCGAACGACGGCGCCTCGCCGTAGCCGAGGACGTGGGAACGATGTCCGGCCGGCCCTGACCGGCGGTCGTGAAGGCGAGCGAGGGCCTCGACGAGCGCGGTGCGGACGCGCCGGTCCACGTCGGCCAGCGATTCGCCGCCCGGCGCCCAGGTCGTCAGCGGGTCGCGCCGCCAGCCGGCGAGGATGTCCGGCCAGCGGGCGGCGATCTCCGCCCCGGGGAGGCCCTCCCAGGCGCCCTGGGCGATCTCCGCGAATCCCGGTTCCGGTCGGGCCGGCACGCTGATGGCGAAGGCATCGTCGGCGGTGAGCGCGGCGCCCAGGACCTCGGCGGTCTCGGTGGTCCGCCGGAGCGGGGAGTGGACGATCTCGAACGGCGGCCCGTGGGGGACCGGGAGCACGGGCGGGCGGTGCGGGTGGGCGAGTCGATCCGCGGCAAGCGCGGCCTGGCGGCGTCCCGCGGCTGACAGCCGGGGGTCTCCCTGGCCCTGGAAGCGGCCCTCGGCGACCCAGGTCGATTCCCCGTGGCGGAGGAAGGCGATCGCGCCGTCGAGGTCCGGCGGGACGATCGTTCGGGGGCGCCCGGTCTCGTCGCTCAGCGCTCGCCCCCCAGCCGGATGATCCAGAGGTCGATGAACGCCTCGTGGGCGAGGATCGCCCGCGCAACCTCGTCCGGAACATCGTCGTCGAGGGCGAGGATCATCAGGGCGTCCTCCCGCGGGGCGGACCGAGCGAGGTGCATCGCGCTGATGTTGACGTCGGCCGCGCCGAGGGTGCTGCCGATCCGCCCGATCGTCCCGGGCCGGTCGCGATGATGGGTGATCATCATCACGTCCGACGGGGCCATGTCGAGACGGTAGTCGTTCAGCCGGACGAGCCGGGGCTCGCCGTTGGCGACGGTCCCGCCGACGGTGATGTGCCGCCCGTCGACGACCCCCGAGACGGTGACGAGGGCGCTGAACGAGCCGGCGTCCGGCGTCTTCCGCTCGACGACGGTGATCCCCCGCGCCTTCGCGAGCAGCCCGGCGTTGACGAGGTTCACCCGCTCGGTGGTCACGGTCTCGAGGAGGCCGCGCAGGACGGCGGCCGTCACCGGCGCGGTGTCGTGCTCGGCCGGCTCGCCGGCGACCTCGAGCGTGAGGGTCTTCGCGCCGCCCCGGGCGAACTGGGCGAAGAAGCGGCCGAGGATCTCGGCGAGCGGCAGGTACGGCTCGATCGCCCGTGCCGCCTCCGGGCCGAGGAGCGGGGCATTGACCGCGTAGCGGGCGCTCCGCCCGGCCAGGACGTCGATGACCTGGTCGGCGACCTCGGTGGCGACGGCGATCTGGGCCTCGGCCGTCGAGGCCCCGAGGTGCGGCGTCAGCACCGTGTTCGGCGCGTCGAGGAGGGGAGAGCCGACGGGCGGCTCGGCGTCGAACACGTCGATCCCGGCACCGCCGAGGTGGCTGGAGCGGAGCGCGTCGGCGACCGCGGCCTCGTCGACGATGCCGCCGCGGGCGACGTTGAGGACGAACGCGCCGGGCCGGAGCTTCGCGATCGCGGCCGCGCCGATGAGCCCGCGCGTGGCGCGCGTCAGCGGGACGTGGGCGGTGATCGCGTCCGAGCGACGGAGCAGCGTGTCGAGGTCCACGAGCTCGACGCCGTGGAGGCTCGCCTGCTCGCTGGTCACGTACGGGTCGACGCCGACGACGGTCATCTCGAGGGCACGCGCGCGGTCGGCGATCGCCATCCCGATCTTGCCGAGGCCCACGATCCCGAGGGTCCGGCCGCGGAGCTCGACGCCCTGGAACTGGGCCCGCTTCCATTCGCCGCGACGGACCGAGGCGTCCGCCGGGGGGATCCGCCTGGCGATCGCCAGGAGGAGGGCGAGCGTGTGCTCGGCGGCCGCGATCGTATTGCCGGTCGGGGCGTTGACGACGGTGACGCCCGCCCGGGTCGCGGCGTCGAGGTCCACGTTGTCCACGCCGACACCGGCCCGCCCGACCACCTGGAGGCGCGTGCCCGCGGCGAGCAGCGCCGCGTCCACCTGGACCCCGCTCCGGACGACGAGCGCGTCGTACCCGCCGATGATGGCCCGCAGCTCGTCCGGCGACAGGCCGACGCGTTCGTCAACCTCGTGCGCGGCGCGGAGCCTGGCCAGGCCCTCCGCCGCGATCGGCTCGGCGACGAGGATCCTCATGCGCCGGCGATGCCCCGAGCAGCCGCCGCGCCCCCCGGGCCAAGGGCGGCGACCTGCGCCGCGGCCACGGCCGTCCCGGGCGCCACATCCCGGCCGGTCGCGACCGAGACCGCCTCGAGGGTCGCGACGGCGCCGATGATCTCGTCCACCGTCACCGACCCGAGATGACCCACGCGGAAGACCACCCCGGCCAGCTTGCCCTGGCCGCCGGCCAGGACGACGCCCCGGCGCTTCACCTCGCCGTTGAACGCCTTCCAGTCAAGCCCATCGGGGATCCGCGCGGCCGTGACGGTCGTCGAGCGGTTCGCCGGGTCGGCGAAGAGCGCGAATCCGAGGGCCTCGAGCCCGGCGCGCGTGGCGCGGGCGCAGTCCTCGTGGCGGGCGAAGACGTTTGCCGCGCCCTCCGCGGCCATGAGCCGGAGGCCCTCGTCCACCTGGTAGACGACGGCGATCGCCGGCGTCCACGGCGTCTCGCCGCTCGCCGCGCTCTCGCGGTGCCGCCGGAGGTCGAGGTAGAAGCGCGGCATTCGCGCGGTCTCCATCGCCGCCCAGGCCCGCTCGGACGCGGCGACCATCGCCAGGCCGGGGGCCGCCATCCAGGCCTTCTGGGATCCGGTGACAACGACGTCGCAGCCCCAGGCGTCCATCTCGAACGGGACCGCCCCGAGGGCGGACACGCTGTCGACCAGAATGAGCGCGTCGGGGGCCTCCGCCCGGATCGCGGCGGCGAGGTCGGCGATGGGGTTCATGACCCCGGTCGAGGTCTCATTGTGGGTCAGGAGCACGGCCCGGTAGTCGCCGCCGCGGAGGCGCTCGCGGACCTCGTCCGGCCGAGCCGCGTAGCCCCACTCGGCGCTCACCCGGTCGACCGCCGCCCCGTAGACCTCGGCGATCTTGGCGAACCGGTCGCCGAAGGCGCCGATCGAGACGCCGAGGACCCGGTCGCCCGGCGAAAGGACATTGACGACGGCGGCCTCGAGGCCGCCGGTCCCCGCGCACGACAGGACCGCGATGTCGCTGGTCGTCCCGAAGTAGGGGCGCATCCCGTCGAGGATCCGGCCGAGAGTCGCGGCGAACTCCGGACCACGGTGGTTGATCATCTGGCGCGCGCCGGCCGCGCGGACGCTCGGGGGGAGCGAGGTGGGTCCGGGGATGCGCAGGTTCGGCTCGAAGCGGGTCACGTGACAGTTCTCCCGGCGTCGTGGAATGAGGCAGGCCCGATGGTCGCACGCGACGGCGCGTCGTGCAGCGGGCCACGCGGGATCCTGCGAAGCGTCGCATCATGTGCCGCCCACGCGTCGAGACACGGACCATGCCCGGAACAACCCACTCGCGATCGCCGCAACCATGGATGCCGGCGCGCCCGCCGCGACGGCGTCGGGCGATCCACCGGCTGGGCGGGCTGGTGGCCGCGCTGGGTTTCCTGGGCGTCACGGCGATCTGGACCGACGCCCTGGGGGTCGGGAGGCGCTTCGAGAACCTCGTCCAGCGCGTCGAGCTCGCCATCGACCCGTCCCCGGACCCGCGGTCGGGTCCGACGGTCGTCACGCCGAGACCGGCCCTCCCGCCGACCCTGGCGCCGACGGTGCCACCGAACCGGCCAGCGCTTCCCGGCGATACGCCGACGGCACCTGCCTCGACGCAGGCCACGGCCCCGACCGACACGCCGCTGCCCGCCCCGGCTCGCGCCCCCGTCGACGTCGATGTCGTGCCGGACCCCGAGGGGGTGTTCGCCTCGCAGGTCGACAAGGACTGGTGCGCCCCTGCGACCGTGCAGATGGTGCTGACGTTCTTCGGGCGCGGCGATCCGTCGGAGGCGTTCCAGCGCGAGCTGGTGTCGCGGATCGACGAGTGGGAGACGTGGGAGGACAGTCACAACGGCGGCTGGGGGCCATCGTCCATGGTCGAGGCGCTCGTCGCCTACGGCGTCACCGGCTACGAGGTCCGGGCCTACGAGACCCGCGCCGAAGCGCTGCGGGACGCTGCGCTGGCGATCAGCGAGACTGGATCGCCGGTTGTCCTGCTTGCCTGGCGGGGCGCCCACGCCTGGGTGATGAGCGGCTACCGGGCAGACGCGGACCCGCGCCTCTTCCCCGATGCGACCGTGAGCGGCGCCTATGTCCTCGACGCGTGGTACCCACGGGTCTCGAGCATCTGGGGTCCGTCCGACCCGCCCGGAACCTTCCAGGACGGGGCCGAGATGGTCCGCAACTTCCTGCCCTGGAAGCGGCCCGAGGGGAGATATCCGAACCGGGACGGGCGGTTCATCGCCCTCATCCCCACCGTCCGGCTGCGGTGACCGCCGAGCCTGTGAGCTGATCAACCCGGTTCATCAAGGCGGGTCCGCACACGCTCGGCCGAGTCGTGCTGTCGGCAGGCGTCGCGGACGGTCGCGCTCGAACGCGACGATTCCGATGAAACGGCTGCATCGCGGCGGTGCGGACGGTCGGTCCGAAGTCATCGGCCGCGCCCCGGTCGTCGCGGGCGAGGCGGGCATTGATCGGGATGAACGGCGCCGTCAGTCCGCTCGCGACGAGCACGTCGCGGCGGGTTCACCCGCCCGCGTCCCGCTTCTCGGTTTCGGCGAGTCGGCGGCGGTTCTCCTCGCGAGTCCGCTGGATCCCGGCACCGCCGCTGCCCTGGATCTCCGGGCCGGGGATGCGCGACCTCGGGGTCCGGCCGGCTTCCTTCGCGGCTTCCCGGGCCGCCGCCCGGCGTGCCATCCGCTCGCCGATCGTCGCCTCGTATCCCTGGTCGTTCGGGAGGTAGTAGCGGCGCTCCCCGAGCTCCTCGGGCAGGTACCGCTGCTCGATGTCCGCGCCCTCGAAGTCGTGCGGGTAGCGGTAGCCGACGCCGATCCCGTGATGCTTCATCCGTGGGTTCGCCGCGTTCCGAAGGTGGAGCGGTACCGGCAGGGCGCCCTTCGCATCGATGTCCCCGGCCGCCGCGAAATACGCCCCACCGGCCCGGTTCGACTTCGGGGCGGTCGCGATGTAGGTCGTCGCCTGGGCCAGCGCGTACTGGGCCTCGGGCAACCCGATCCAGTCGAGCGCCTGGGCCGCGGCGACGGCCACCTGGAGCGCCCGCGGGTCCGCGTTCCCGACGTCCTCGCTGGCGCTGATCATCAGCCGGCGGGCGATGAACTTGGGGTCCTCGCCGGCGGCGATCATCGCGGCCAGCCAGTAGACCGCGGCGTCCGGGTCGTTGCCGCGGAGGCTCTTGATGAACGCCGACGCGGTGTCGTAGTGGCCGTCCCCGGCTCGGTCGTAGGCGAGGATCCGCTGCTGGGCGGCGGCCTCGATGTCCTCGAGCCGGGGGGCGACACGGCCGCCGGCATCGCGGATCCCCTCGGATTCGGCGAGCGCGACCGCGCCCTCGAGGACGTTGAGCGCCGACCGGGCGTCGCCACCGGCGATCGAGACGAGATGGGCGAACGCGTCGTCGGCCAGCGAAACGCCGCCGCCCGGCCCGAGCCCGCCGGCGAGGCCGTGCTCGACGTCGGCAAGCGCCCGCCGCACGACGACGGCGACCTCGTCGTCCGTGAGCGGCTCGAGCCGCCAGACACGGAGGCGCGACAGGAGGGCCGAGTTCACCTCGAAGTACGGGTTCTCCGTTGTTGCCCCGACGAGGGTGACCGTGCCGTCCTCGACGTGGGGGAGGAGGGCGTCCTGCTGGGCCTTGTTGAAGCGGTGGATCTCGTCGATGAACAGGATGGTCCGGGTGCCGTGCAGGGCGATCCGCTCCTGGGCGGCCGCGAGGGCGGCGCGCACCTCCGCGACCCCGGACATCACCGCCGAGAGCGTCGCGAAATCGGCCCCGATCTCGGCGGCGAGCAGGCGCGCGAGCGAGGTCTTGCCGGTGCCCGGCGGGCCCCACAGCAACAGCGAGGTCAGGTGGCCGCGCGCGATGGAGCGGCGGAGCGGGCCGCGCTCCCCGACGAGGTGTTCCTGGCCGACGAACTCGTCGAGCGTCCGCGGGCGCATCCGGGCCGCGAGTGGCTGGCGCTCCGGCGGCGGTTGGAAGAGCGCCTCGGGACGGGCGCCGGAGAGCCTGGCCGCGGGCCGTCGAGCGGGCATGCGTCGGAGTCTACCGGGCCGCCCGGCGGATCAGGCTGGACCCACCCCGACGACGTTCACGATGATCCAGGCCGCGCCGAGGATCGCGAGCATCAGGCCCCCGCTCCGGACGATCCGGCGCACGTCGCGGGCGACGTAGGCGTACTCGTGAGCGGCTCGCACGGAAAGCGGCGCCCCGGCGTCCCCGGCGATGCCGAGGTCCATCCCGCGGCCGCGAGCCCGCCGCCTGGCGTTATCGGCGATGGCGGCTCGCTCGCGGGCCACGAGCTCGGCCTCGAACTGAGCGGCCTTCTCGAGCTCGGCGTCGGTCAGGCCGCCGATGCGGGAGGCAGAACCGGCGGTGCCGGATCGAGCGGCGGGGCCGGGACCGGCGCGCCCGGCGGGGCGGGCGTTGGGCCGGGCGGGATAGCGGGTTCGCTTCGCCATGGGCCGGAGATGCTCCAATTCGGTCATCGAGCGGGTGTCGGGGCCGAAGGATACATCGGGCGTCGTGCGGAGTCTCCGGCGGACGCGGCGCTGATCGGGCGTGTCCGGGGGCGGGCCGATCGTCGGGCGGGCCGACCGTCGGGCAGACCACCGGCCAGCGGCTTGTGTCGCGTTCGACACGAACGCGACGAGGTTGGAGGCCAGGTCGCGCATCGGCCTCGGAAGCTGGCGCCGTTCGAAGCCGTTCGGACTGATCGGTCGTCGATCCCGTCTCCGCATCGACACAATGGGATCGAAACCGGGCGGGCTGCGATTCGACGGCGAGTCGATGCGTCGCGATTGTGTCGAGATCGGCACCCGGGGCCGTCGGCCGCGCCGGTGAGTCCCGGGTGAGCGAGCGGCGGTAGACTCGATCCGACAGCGGAGGCGCCCGGCCATCGACCTCGAGACCATCGTTCGTGACAACCTCGGACCGATCGCGGCCGCCTTCGCGGTGGCGGTCCTCGTGCTTCTCGCCATCGCCGTGTACGAGGCGCGGCGGATCGGGCGCCTCAACGCCCGGCTGGCCGCGCTGACCCGCGGCAGCGATGCGCGGAGCCTGGAGGCGATCCTCGAGGCGCACCTGGCCCGGGTTCACCAGGTCGTTCGCGACCTCGACGCGCTCGAGGCCCGGACCGCGGTGCTCGAGCGTGACCTGAAGCTGAGCTTCTCGCGCATCGGGCTGGTCCGGTTCAACCCGTTCGAGGACACGGGCGGGAACCAGAGCTTCGCGCTCGCGCTGCTCGACGACCACGGGGACGGCTTCATCGCGAGCAGCCTCCACGCACGGAACCTGACGCGGGTCTACGCGAAGGGAGTCGCCGGCGGGCAGGCGGAGGCGGCCCTTTCCGCCGAGGAGGCCGAGGCGCTCCGGATCGCGATGGCCCCTCCGGCGCGGGCCGTCCGCTGACCCGAGCGACTGTGCCAGCAGAGGTGGCACGCCGACCGTCGATCGTCCACCCATGGACATGCCAGCCGCCCCCGTCGTCCCGTCGTCCGCCGTTCCAGCCGTCGACCTCGTGCCCGGACCGGTTCCGGCCGTGAGGCGCTCGCGAGCGCCGCGCCGGCCCGTCACCCTGGACCAGCTCCCGGTCTGGGCCGGCTTCGGGCCGCTCGCCGGCGAGCCCGCCGACGCGGACCCCGGCCTCGACGCGCTGCTCGGCGGCCTCAACCCGGAGCAGCGCCGTGCGGTGACCCACGGGGACGGCCCGCTGCTCGTGGTCGCGGGGCCCGGGACCGGCAAGACGGAGGTGATCACCCGGCGGATCGCCTGGCTGATCGCGACGCGGCGGGCCCGCCCGTCGGAGATCCTCGCCCTGACGTTCACGGACAAGGCGGCCGCGGAGATGCAGCTGCGCGTGGACCAGCTCGTCCCGTACGGGTTCGCGGATACCGCCATCTCGACGTTCCATGCCTTCGGCGACCGGCTCGTCCGCGAGTTCGCCCTCGAGATCGGTCGGTCGCCAGACGCCCGTGTGCTGTCGCGGGCGGACACGATCGTCCTGCTCCGCGAGCACCTCTTCGAGCTGGGCCTCGAGGCCTACCTGCCGCTCGGTGATCCCACCCGCTTCCTCGGGGCGCTGGCCACGCTGTTCGCCCGGTGCCGTGACGAGGACGTGAGCCCGGCCCGCTACGCCGCCTACGCCGCCGGTCTGGCGACGCAGGCCGAGGCGGCCGGAGCGGCGCTCGGGGCTGCGCCGGATTCCGGCCCGGCAGATGCGGAGGAGATCGAGGCCCTGCTGGAGTCGGCGCGCCACCAGGCCGAGTTGGCGCGATCGTACGAGCGCTACACGGTGCTCCTCGCGGAGCGCGGGGTGCTCGACTTCGGGGACCAGGTCTCGCTCGCGCTCGGCCTGCTGCGCGAATCGCCCGCCATCCGGTCCACGGTGCAGGCACGCTTCCGGTACATCCTCGTGGACGAGTTCCAGGACACGAACCGGGCCCAGTCGGAGATCGTGACCCTTCTTGCCCAGCGGCACCGCAACGTCACCGTCGTCGGCGACGACGACCAGTCGATCTACCGGTTCCGGGGCGCCGCGATCAGCAATATCCTCGGCTTTCGGGAGCGCCACCGGGGCGCCCGGACGATCGTCCTGCGGCGCAACTACCGGTCGTCCGCGCCGATCCTCGACGCGGCGCATCGGCTCATCCGCTTCAACGACCCGGACCGGCTGGAGGCGCGCGTCGGAATCTCGAAGCAGCTCAGGCCGGAGCGCGCGTCACCGGCGGCGCCGCCGGTCCGGCGGCACGCGTTCGCGAGCGGAGCGGAGGAGGCGGACTGGATCGCCGCCGAGCTCCGGCGGCGCATCGACGCGGGGGCGACCGCGCGAGATCACGCGGTCCTCGTTCGCGCGAACGCGGATGCGGAGCCCATCCTGCGGAGCCTCAACGTCGCCGGAGTCCCGTGGCGGTTCTCGGGAGCGTCGGGGCTGTACGGTCAGGCGGAGATCCGGGTCCTCCTCGCGTTCCTCCGGGCGATCGCGGATCCAGCCTCGAGCGCGGACGTCTACGCCCTCGCCGCGTCGCCGGTCTACGACCTCGGAGGCGCGGATCTCAGCGCGATCATGGGCTCGGCCCGGCGGCGCCACCGGCCCGCCTGGGAGGTGTTCGAGGAAGTCGACGGGCGCCCGGAGAGCCTGGACGTGACGGACGCCGGCCGGCGGACCGTGGCCCGTTTCGTCGGCGACCTGCGGCGCTTCCGGGATCTCGCTCACCGCCGGCCCGCGGGCGAGGTGCTGTATGCGTTCCTCCGGGACAGCGGCTGGCTCGCTGCCCTCGCGTCGGGGGACTCGCCGGCCGCGGACGAGGCGCTGGCGAACGTCGCCCGGTTCTTCGAGATCGTGCGCGCGGAATCGGCGCTCCTCGCCGACGACCGCGCGATCTTCCTCGCCCGCCACCTTGGGACGCTCATCGACGCCGGGGACGATCCGGCCTCGGCAGATCCGGACCCGGACCTCGACGCCGTGGCTGTGCTGACGGTCCACAAGGCGAAGGGCCTCGAGTTCCCGGTCGTGATCCTCCCGGGCCTCGTCGCCGGCCGCTTTCCGGCGGCGTTCCGACGGGAGCCCCTGGCGCTGCCGGAGGCGCTGGCGGACATACCGACGGCCGACGGCGACCCGCACCTCCGCGAGGAGCGGCGCCTCTTCTACGTGGCGATGACCAGGGCGCGTGACGAGCTGATCCTGACCCACGCCGTCGACTACGGCGGTGCCCGGGCGCGACGGATCTCGCCGTTCCTCCTCGAGGCCCTCGACCTCCCGATCTCGGCCGCGACGGCCGGTGCCGGCGCGGTCCCGGCGGATCCACTCGCGCGCATGGCGGCGATCGCGCCCCTCGCGGCCGCTCCAGCCGTCCGCGACGCCGGGCCGATCGAGGGTCCGCTGTCGCTCAGCCATTCGTCGATTGACGCCTACCTGAGCTGCCCGAAGCGGTACCACTACGGCTACGTCCTGCGCGTGCCCACCGCGCCCCACCACTCGATCGTCTACGGGTC
This sequence comes from Candidatus Sulfomarinibacteraceae bacterium, assembly GCA_035466655.1. Taxonomy (GTDB): domain Bacteria; phylum Chloroflexota; class Limnocylindria; order Limnocylindrales; family CSP1-4; genus UBA5189. Next base: position 3,844 of record DATIUS010000177.1, on the reverse strand, counting down.
CGCGCTCCACGGCGCGGTCCAGGAGTTCCATCGCGCCGAGGCTCGCGGCCGGATCCTGACCGAGCCTGAGCTCATCGCCGCCTTCGAGGCGGCCTGGACGAACGAGGGATTCGTCTCGCGCGACCACGAGCTGGCACGCCTCGAGGCCGGCCGGGCGGCGCTCCGGCGGTTCCGCGCCGCGCGCCTCGAGCCGGGCACCGTGGCCCCGGCCTGGGTGGAGCGGGAGTTCTCGTTCAGCCTCGGCGGAGATCGGGTTCGCGGCCGGTTCGACCGGGTGGACATCATCCCGGCGGCCGGCGCCGGGCCAGGCGGCGATACGGACGTCGCGGCGCTCCTCGCCGACGCCTCGAATCCGGGATCGGGGCGGCGGGCGGACGTCGTGGAGCCGTCGCTCGACCTGCTCGGTCGCGAGCGGGTCACGATCACCGACTACAAGTCGAGCGACGTGCGCGACCCCGTGAAGGCGCGCCAAAGGGCACGCGACTCGCTCCAGCTCCAGATCTACGCGATCGCCTACGAGGCGATGACCGGGCGGCTCCCCGACGCAATCCAGCTCCACTTCCTCGATTCCGGGCTCGTGGGAGGGGCACCGGTGGATCCCATCCGGCTGGATCGGGCGCGGGAACGGATCGCGACGGCCGCGGCCGGGATCCGCGCGCGGGCGTACGCGCCGCGTCCCGAGACGATGACCTGCACATACTGCCCGTATCGCGAGATCTGCCCGTCGAGCGCGGTTCGGTGATCGGCCGGCCCGGGGACCCGTCGCGACGGCTCCTGCGAGGCGTCCGGGCGATCACGTTCGACTTCGGGAACACCCTCGTCCCGGTCGGGCGCGACGGGCTCGAGGACGTGACCCAGCGCACGGCGGCCGAGGCGTCGGCCACTCTTCGCCTCGCGACCCCGGCGGCGTTCCGGGCGGCCTGGGTGGAGGAGCGTGACCGCCAGTTTCGCGAGGAGGTGCCGGCCTTCCGTGAGGTGGACCTCCACCAGCGGGTGATCCGGATCCTTGCCCGGTTTCGGGGGATGCAGCCGCCGGCCCGAGCCGAGCGCTGGGAAGACGTGGCCGCGGCGGAACTCGCCGATCCGGCCGAGGTTGAGGCGATCGTCGGGGCCTACAGCCGCGCCTTCGTCGAGCTGGTCCCACCGGCGGAGGATGCACACCTGGTCCTGGCTGACCTCGCGGGTCGCGGGTTCCAGGTCGCGATCCTGTCCAACTGGCCGCTCGCCGCGACGATCGACCGGTACGCCGCGGCCGTCGGCTGGGATCGGCTCCTGGCCGGCATCTTCGTCTCGCAGCGGATCGGGACGATCAAGCCGCACCCCGCGATCTTCGCCCACGCGGCGACGGCCCTCGGCCGTGCCCCGGGCGAGCTCCTCCACGTCGGGGACGACTGGGCCGCCGACGTCGTCGGCGCCCGTGAAGCCGGCTGGCGGGTCGCGTACCTCGTCGGCCACCAGGCCGACACGCCCCTGCCGACCTCGTCGCGTGGCGACGGCATCGTGCCGGACCTCGAGCTGGACCGCCTCGCGGACCTCCCGGCGCTGCTCGCCGACCCGAGGTCCTAGACTCGTCACGGCGTGGACATCCGCGACCGCCGAACGAACCTTGCTTTCTTCGCCGCCGCGCTGGCGGCCTGGCTGGTGGTGGGCGGCATCGTCCTGACCCAGGATCCCGTCCTCCAACCCAACGCCGGGTACGCCGGAGCGGTGATGATGGGGGCCGCGGCCGGGCTGACCGCGACCCCGCTCTTCTGGCTCGGCGCCTTCGCGCGGGCCAGGCGCATCGTCTTCCGGGGGGCCTGGAGCCGGGCGATCCGCCGCGGGGCCTGGGTCGGCCTCATCGTCGGGATCTTCGTCATCCTCCGTCTCCAGGATCTCTTCCAGCCTCCGCTCGCGCTCTTCCTCGTCGCGATGGTCCTCGTCGCCGAATCGGCGCTGTCGATGGACCGCTGATGCCGCCGTCGCCTGGCGACATGACGGACGTCCTCCGGGTCTGCCGGGCCACCCATCCGGAACTCGTGGCGGCCGCCTGGGCGGAGCTCCGCTCCGGGGGCCGATCGACTACGATGCGCGCGGCGCCCCGCTGGACGGTCGACATCCGAACCGGCGGCGTCCCTGGAGCGCGACGCGCGGAGCGGCCCTCGGGCTCCGCGGGCGTCCCCGGAGGAATCGCGTGAGCGAGCGCCCCCACGACCCGGCCGACGGCGGCGGCATCGCCGCCCGGAACGGCTGGCATCGGGAGTTCACCGTCTACTCGGACTTCGACCTGCCGACGTACGTCGGCCCGACGACGTTCGCCAACCTGCCGTGGGTGACGGACCCGGCCGAGCTGCGGGCGCGGAGTGTGGACGTCGCGATCGTCGGCGCCCCGTTCGACGACATGGTCACCCACCGGCCCGGCGCCCGGTTCGGGCCGCGGGCGATCCGCGAGGCCCAGTACAGCTCCGGCGCCCTCAACTCGCTCCAGCTCGGCGTCGAGCCGTTCACGGAGCTGACGGTTGTCGATGCGGGCGACGCCAACATCGTCCCCGCCTCGCACGAGCGTGGGCACGCCATGATCTACCGCAAGGTGCTCGAGGTCGCGACGAGCGGCGCCATCCCGATCGTCCTCGGCGGCGATCACTCGATCACCTGGCCGTCGGCGACGGCGGTCGGGGAGGTCCGCCGGCCGGGCAGCATCGGGATCGTCCATTTCGATGCCCATGCGGACACGGCGCCGGACAGCTACGGTCAGATCGCCAGCCACGGGTCGCCGATGCGCCGGCTCATCGAGTCGGGGGCGGTGGACGGGCGGAACTTCGTCCAGGTCGGCCTGCGCGGGTACTGGCCGCCGCCGGACGTCCTCGACTGGATGCGCGAGCACGGTCTTCGCTGCCACTTCATGACCGAGATCGAGGACCGGGGCGCCGACGCGGTCGTGGCGGACGCGATCGCCGAGGCCCTCGATGGGCCCGATTCGATCTACCTGTCGGTCGACATCGATGTCGTGGACCCGGGGCTCGCGCCGGGCACCGGCACCCCCGAGCCGGGTGGGATGCTGACCCGCGAGCTCCTCCGTGCGATCCGGCAGATCGTCCGCGCAGTCGACCTCGCCGGCATGGACATCGTCGAGGTCTCGCCGCCGTACGACTGGGCGGAGTCGACGGCGATGATCGCCAACCGCGTCGCGCTCGAGGCCATCTCGGCACTGGCCGTGAAGCATCGGGCGGGGGGCCGGGTCCGCTGGGAGGCCTGATGGCGGGATCCCGGCGGCCGCGGTCCTCGACGGGTCGACCCGCCGGGTGACGGGGGTGGTGCCGACGCACCCCTTCCTCGACCATCCCGGCCCGATCCCGTTCGCGCACCGCGGCGGCGCAGAAGCACACCCCGAGAACACGATGGTCGCCTTCGCCTCGGCCGTGGCCCTCGGCTACCGCTACCTCGAGACGGACGTGCACGTGACGTCGGACGGCGTCCTGGTCGCCTTCCACGACGACCGGCTCGACCGGGTGACGGATCGCCGGGGCATCGTCGCCGAGCTGCCCTGGGCGGAGGTGAGACGGGCCAGGGTCGCCGGCCGCGAGCCGATCGCGAGGTTCGCCGAGCTGCTGGCCGCGTTCCCGGATGTCCGGATCAACGTGGAGCCCAAGCACGATGCGGCGGTGCCGGCCCTCATCCGGGCGATCCGCGAGACGGGTGCCCTGGAGCGCGTCTGCGTCGGCTCGTTCTCTGACCGGCGCCTGTCGGCCGTTCGCGATGCGCTGGGCCAGGACGCCTGCACGTCCCTGGGACCGCGGGAGATCCTGGCCCTCCGGCTCGGCGCCTGGGGCGCCCGGCAGCTCCTCGCCTGGCTTGGGCGGAGCCC
>DATIUS010000176.1:0-4893 GCA_035466655.1 Candidatus Sulfomarinibacteraceae bacterium | reverse complement strand
GCTGTCCGGTACGGGTGCCGCGGCCTCCGAGCAGGTCGACCTCCCGATCGGCCGCGCCGTCCGCGTCAGGTCAACGGCTTGGGCATTCATGTATGGCAGCTTCGTGGTGACCGACTACTGGTTCTTCGTCGGCGATCAGCTGCTCGTCCTCACCAAGGTCGGCGCTGGATCGGGCTCCATCGACCAGATCGCGCAGTCCATCCGTCCCATGGGTGCCGACTGTATGTAGGCGCCGCGTGTGCGACCTGGCACAACCTGGAGCCGGCCGCGGATGGCCCGCCCCCTGCTCCCAGAACGCTCGGCCGGTGAAGCGATCCCGCGGACCGCGTCAGCGGCGAACGGTTGACTCCGGCGGGGTCACCGGGTCCGATGCAAGGCCGAGACGATGGGCGACGGCGGCGGCCGCTGTCCTGCCCTCGACGCCCAGCTTGCCCATGATGTTCGAGACGTGGACGCTCGCCGTCTTGCGGGTGATGAACAGCGCGTCGGCGATCTGCTGGTTCGTCCAGCCGCCGGCAACCAAGCGCAGAACCTCCGCCTCGCGGGCCGTCAAGCCCATCGCCGAGGCGGGGTCCGCCTCCCGGGCTGACCGGCCGGGGCGCGTACCCGGCGGCGCCTCGGAGCCAGGGTCGAGGGCCAGGCGAGCCTGCACGGCCAGTCCCTCGATCAGCCCGAGAAGCGGCGCGGCGCCGAGGTTGCGGGCGGTCGTGGCGGCAGCCGACAGCGCGGTCGCTGCGGCGGCGCGCGGGCCGCGTGCCGCGAGCGTCGCTTCGGCCTCGCGGTAGCGCGCGTACGCCGCCGGGTAGGGGCGACGAGCCAAGGCCCAGGCGGTGGCGACTCGTTCCCAGGTCTCGGCCCGGTCCTCGCCGGCCAGGCGAGCCCGCTCGGCACGAAGGAGCTCGACGAGGGCCCGGCCCCGCAGGGACCCCTGGAGCAGCTCGCGGGTCGTGGCCGTGGCTGCGTCCGCGGCGGCGTCGATCCAGGCGATCACATCGGTGCCGGGCGAATCTCTGGGATCGTCACCGCGTCGGCGGGCCGCCACCGCTCGGTCGGCCTCCACCCTGAGGACCGTGGCGGCGACCCAGGCGAGCGACGGGTCCGGTGGCCCGGGCTTCGATGCCAGCCGGATCCCCTGGCCGGCGATCTCCAGCACGTCACGGGCCCGACCCTGCCACGCGGCAAGCTCCACCTCGGCGGCCAGGAGGGGGCTCAGGAACTCGGTCCCGCCGAGGCGTTCCTCGACGGCCCGGGCACGGCGCAGGAGGACGGCCGCCTCTGCGAAGGCGCCGCGCAAGGCCAGGAGTCGAGCCCGATTCGTGGCCAACCACAGCTCAGCCCGGTCCGTGGCACCGTGGCGAAGCCCCAGCGCGGTCGACGCTTCCGCCTCGTCCCAGCGGCCGAGGTGAAACTCGGCCTTGGCCCGGAAGCCGAGGAGCAGCCCGCCGTACGTGCGCGCCAGGCCGTACCGCTCCGTCATCGCGTAGCCCGCGGCCGCGGCGGCGAGCGAGCCATCGGAGTCCCCGATCCGGTCGAGCATCGAAGCGAGGTTGATCGCCGCGAGCGCCACGCCCTCGACCGATCCGAGGCGCTCGGCGATTGCCTGGCCTTCCCTGAATCGAGCGAGGCCGGCCTCGACATCGCCGAGCACGGCGAGGCACCAACCGAGGATCCCGAGCGCAAAGGCCTCCTCCGCCGAGGCCGCCGACGGCCGCGCCGCTTCGATCGCCGCCCCTGCTTCGCGGGCCGCCGCCTCGTACTCCCCGGCGTAGAGCAGGATCCCGGCATGCTGGCTGAGGGCCCGCGCCCGGCCGACGCTCGGCGGATCCGATGGGATCAGGCGAAGCGCCTCCTCGACGGCAGCGGCGGCCGCCGCACGATCGCCGGCCTCCCAGAGATACCAGCGCAGGCGGTCGTGAAGCTGGCCGGCACGGGTCGGATCCGACTCGGCGTCGACGGCCGCGATGGCGGCCTCGCCGAGCTCCACCGCCTCGCGATACGCGCCGGCCAGGACGGCCGCGTCCGCGGCGCGCCGGAGGAGGGCGTCACGCGGCATCAGCAGGGCGTCGGCGGCCAGGTTCGTTGAGGCGGCCAGGCGCGACGCGCGTGCCCAGAGGCGGTGTGCGTCACTGAACGCATAGACCTGCTCGGCGGCCTCGGCGGCCCGGATCGTGGGGACGAGCGCACGGTCCGGCCGGCCGGCCGCATCCCAGTGGCGCGCGATCTCGGCTGGCGCGACCGTCCCGCCGTGGGCCTCGCGCGCTTCGAGAGCGGTCCCGATCGCGGCGTGCAGAGCGGCGCGCTCGGCCGGGAACAGCTCGTCGCGCACTACCTCCTGGAGGAGCGCGTGGCGGAACTCGACCGAGGACCCGGCGGGCTCCCCTCGCCGGACGAGAATGCCGTGGTCGACTGCCTCGCGGAGCGCGTCGGCCAGCGACCGGACTGGCACGTCCAGCACCGCCGAGAGGAGGTCGTCGTCGATCCGCCTGCCGGCCGCGGCGGCCGCCCGCAAGATCGCACGGACCGGGCCGGAAAGCGCGGCGATCCGCGCGGACAGGACGTCGCGAAGGACCGGCGGCAGGCCGTGCTCACCGTCGGTGCCGGCCAACACGAGCTCCTCGACGTAGAACGGGTTCCCGTCCGACCGCATCAGCAGCCGCTCCACGAGCCCGGGGTCCGCCGGCGCACCGTCGGTCTCGCCGGTCAGTGCCGCGACCTGCGCCGCGATCTCGTAGCGGTCGAAGGGTCCCAGGTCCAGGCGCTCGACGTGCTCCTCGCGCTCGAGCTCGGCCACGAAGGCGAGGTTGCCGGCCGCGGCACCCTGCTCGTCCGTCCGGATCGTGACGATCAGGAGCACCGGGTCCTCGCGCAGGGACCTGACGAGGAACCCGAGCAGGTCGCGCGTGGACCGGTCCGCCCGGTGCGCGTCGTCGATCGCGAGGACGAGCGGCCGAACCCGCGCCAGCCGTTCGAGCACGCCGAGGATCAGCTCGAACAGGCGAGCCTGGGCGGCACGGTCCAACTCGGACGGCGCGGGGAGGTCGGCGGCCCGGCTCGCCAGCTCCGGTAGCAGTCTCGCGAGCTCCGCGCGGGCTGGGCCCAAGAGCGCTGGCAGTCGCTCGGGCGGCGTGTCGCGGACGAGATCGCGGAGGATCTCGACGAACGGGGCGTAGGGGATGCCATGGTCCGACGCCTCGAGACATGCGCCATCGAGGAAGAGCGCCCCGTGCTCCGGCCCCAGCTCCCGAAATCGGGCGACGAGCTGGCTCTTTCCGATCCCGGCCTCGCCGGCGACGATCACCGTCCGGCCGGCACCCTTCGAGACCACCGCGAGCAACGCGCCGAGGCGCGCCAATTCGCGCCCCCGTCCCACGAATGCACGACGCCGAAGGGCCTCGACCACGGCCCGGGCATCATACGCGGGCCCGAGGGCCGAGATTTGCCCGCCCGGGGGGCCGAATCCGGGTCGGTCCGCGGCGCTGCCCGGATCGCCGCCCCCTCCCGGCGCCGTCCCGGACGGCCGATCAGGCAGGGCTGAACCCGGCGAGGAGCAGCTGGCCCCGGATCTTGCCGCGGGCGCGGCAGAGGAGCGTCCGGGTAGCACCGGACGTCCGCCCGAGCGTGGCAGCGATCTCGCCACCGCGGTAGCCGTGGGCGGCCAGGAGGAGCGCGCCGCGATCGGTCGACGACAGCCCGGCGAGCGCGACCCGGAGCTCCGCGGCGGTTTCCCCCTGGATGGCGACCGATTCCGGTGTCGGTGGCGCATCGGGACGCGCCAGCTCGCCGGCCCGGCGATCGACGACCGTCAGGTGCCGACCGCGGCTGGCCGCGAGATTCGCCGCGACCCGGTGCAGCCACGCGGCGGGATCGTCGGGGATCCGGCCGAAATCGACCTCACGGGTCAGCCGCAGGAAGGCCTCCTGGGCGAGATCCTCGGCAACGTCCGGATTCCGGGTCAGCACCGTCAGGCGCCGGATGAGCGGGGCTCGATGGGCGGCCCATGCCGCCTCGATGATCTCGTGCGACTGGCGCATCGACGTTCCCTCCGCCGTGCCGCCGGCGCGGTGCCGGCTCGACACGACGTTCGCCCTAAGGCGGCGGCGGAGGGATTGGGCTGCAGCCCAGACTTTCAGTCGATTCCGGCGCTGGCCCGGTGCGCGGCCCCCATGCGGTGCCGAAACCAGGGCGCGGTGCACGGGCGCACCGGGATCTTCGGCCAGCGGCGATCGACCGCACTCGACCGCACCGGCCGCTCCGGGCTGTTCGTGTACCGTGCCGCTGATGATGAATGCCGAAACGCGCCCCATGGTTCGCCGACGCCCGCTCCTGGCCGTCGCCTCGGCCGCGGTCATCGTCGCGACGCTCCTCCTGGCAGCGGCCGCCCCGGCATCGGCGGCGTCGGTTCGGCGGACGTGGCTGGCGCAGCTGGGTGTCACGGGCGCCGGCGGCAGCGCCACCCTGACGGCGTACTGGACCGGAAACGGAGACCTGGGCCTCGAGCTCGCCGGCCTCCAGCCGTCGACGACGTACCCGGTGATCGTCTACCGGGGCACCTGCGCGGCGCCGATCAAGATCGCCAGCCTTCCGATGGCCGTGACCGACGCCTCGGGCGCGGTCGCAACCACGACGCCCGTCTCCATCACCACGATGAACTCGGTCTGGGCGGTCGCCCGGACCTCCGCGATCGCGATCAAGCTCGGCACTGGCTCGCTCGGGCTGTGCGGCGCGCTCCGATTCGCCGTGGCGTCGCGGATCGCGATTCCCGGCCTGAAGATCGATCTTCCGGTCATCCGGCAGGGCGCCGGCTACCCGCTCTGCAACGTCGCGATGTACATCAAGGAGCTGTCACAGCCGGGCGAGGCGGGCGTGAGCCTGATCTATGCCCACGCCCGCAAG
>DATIUS010000175.1:0-27975 GCA_035466655.1 Candidatus Sulfomarinibacteraceae bacterium | reverse complement strand
GGACACCCGGGTCGGCCAGAGCGACCTCGTCGCGGACGAGATCGGCGATCGAGAGCCTGGCTGGAAGGTTCAGGTGGGTCGCCACCTGTCCGAACTGGAGGTCGAGGTCGACGATCGCGACCTGGTCCGGGAGACGCTGGGCGAAACCGACGGCGAGGTTCACCGCAACCGTGGTCGCCCCGACGCCGCCCTTGGGCGAGAAGACGACGATCGTCCGCTTGTCCGAGCTGTTGCGAGCCATGATCACTGGGCCGTTGGAGCCGCCCGAGAGGTCCTTTGAGCGCAGGTAGCGCAGCACGAGCGCCTCGACGCGCGCGTCCAGCTCACGCGGGTCGAACGGGCGGGCGAGCACGTCGTCCACGCCCGCCTCGAGGAGGGCGATCCGCTCCTCGACGTCGTTCGTCCGGCCGAGGGCGAGGATCGGGACGGTCGCGAGCGGTGCTGTTTCGCGGAGCGCCCGGCAGGCGTCGACGGTCCGGCCGATCGGCCCGTCGAGATCGACGACGATGACCTCGGGATCGCCCCCGGCGCTCACCGCGGACCCTGGGTCCGCGGCGCGGGAGACGACGTGGCCGGGTGTCTCGAGTGCGTCTGCGACCGCGTCGTCGCTGAGGTCGGCGATCAGGAGGATGCGGCTGGTTGCCAAGGGGATCCCCGGGTGAGTCGGTTGACATGGGCGCCGGCGGGCGTCGCCGCGCCAAGAGGATACATCGAAGGCCCGTGGTAGACTCCCGATCGACCTTTCGGCTCCGCATCGATCTTGACAGCGGGGCATCCCCACAGGAAGGAGCAGTCGGCCCATGCGCCGCTATGAACTCATGCTCGTGCTCCGCCCGGACGCGCCGGACGAGCGGATCGCCGCGATCGTCGATCGCACCACCCGCCAGATCGCCACGGACGGCGGCCAGATCATCAAGGTCGCGCCGTGGGGTCGCCGGCGGCTCGCCTACCCCATCGAGCGGTACCGTGAGGGTTCCTACCAGATCGTGGTGTTCGAGGCACCCCCCGGCACGATCGCCGAGATCGAGCGGAGCCTCCTGATCACCGAGGAGGTGCTCCGCCACCTCGTCGTTCGCCAGGAGCGGCCGGCACGGGCCCTGCGCGCCGATGGCAGCGAGGGCCTGGACGAGACGGCGCTCCCGCCCTCGGAAGACGAGGAAGAGGACGACGGGACGGAGCGGATCGACGAGTCCGAAAGCGAGGCGGCTCCGGCCGCCATCGATTGAGGAGGACGAGCCATGGCCTTCTGCAAGATCCAGGTCGTCGGCAACCTCGGTCGCGATCCTGAGCTCCGCTACACCCCGAACGGCCGGCCGGTGACCGAGTTCAGCGTGGCCGTCAACCAGTCGACGAAGAACCAGCAGACCGGCGAATGGGTCGAGGCCACGGACTGGTTCCGGGTCAGCGTCTGGGGTGACCGGGCCGAGCGCTCCGCGGAGCAGCTTCGCAAGGGGAGCCGGGTCCTCGTGGACGGCCGCTTCCGAACACGCGAGTACGAAACCAAGGACGGCCGGAAGGGGCTCTCGCTGGAGATCACCGCCGACAACGTCGTTCCGCTCGACCGTCGCGAGCAGGACGGCACGTTTGCCGGTGCACCGGGTGTGCCGGGCGCGTCCGGGACTCCCGGCGGCCCGTCCGGCCCGCCGTCCGGACGCGGCGGCCCCGGCGGCTTCGATGACACCGAGATCGACGAACTCCCGTTCTGACCACGCCTGACTGATCCGCGCCCCGACCGGGCGCCTCGAGGAGACACCAGATGCCACCGCCCCGCTCTCGCAAGCGCGACGACTCGTACCGCGATCGGCGCCGCCGCAAGGTCTGCTCGTTTTGTGCGGACAAGACGGTTCAGATCGATTACAAGGAGGTCAACCGCCTCCGCCGCTACCTGTCAGAGCGCGCGAAGATCGAGCCGCGACGCAAGACCGGGACCTGCGCTGGCCACCAGCGGGAGCTGGCGGTCGCCCTGAAGCGGGCCCGCCACGTGGCGCTCCTTCCGTACGCCCCCCAGCACCTCCGCCCGTAGGGCCGTCGATGATGCGGCGCCCGCCTTCGTTGGCGGCTGCGCGCCCTCACTCACGCACGTTTGGGTGCGCTCGTTCGGGTGCTCGCCTTCGCCTTGGCTGGCATCCGCCTGATCGACGGCCGGTACATCCACCCGAGCGGCGGCCGGTGCATCCGCCCGAGCGGCGGCCGACGGTGGGGGCTCGCTTTCGCGTTGGCGGGCACCCGATTTCACCAATCGCACGCGCGCGCTGACGTGGAGGTTGCACTGCTCCTGGTTGCGGGCGGGATGGCCACGGGGCTGTTCGGGTCGCTGCTCGGGCTGGGTGGGGGCGTGCTGCTCGTTCCGCTCCTGACGTTCGGTTTCGACCTGCCGGTCCGCGAGGCCGTGGGCGTCTCGCTCGTCTGCGTGATCGTGACCAGCGGGGCCACGGCCGCGGTCTTCCTCGACCGGCGGATCGCGAACCTGCGCCTCGGGATGGTCCTCGAGTTGTTCACGGCAGTCGGCGCCCTCATCGGCGGGACGATCGCCTTCCTGCTCGACGAGCGACTCCTGGCCGGACTGTTCAGCGCCCTCCTCGTCTATACCGCCGCCACGATGCTGCGAACACGTGCGGCGGGATCACCCGCGCCCACCACAGACCCAGGGTCGACGCCGGCAGGCGCCGGTACGGGGACGGTCCCGGTGCCCGCCGAACCCGCCGAACCCGGGGAGCCTGCGGGGCCCGTCGAGGGCGTCCGCGCGAGACGCGTGTCCGACGGCATGTCCGGGACCGGCTACCGGGTCCGTGCACCCGTCGCGGGGGCGGTCGGCGGGGTCGGTGCCGGGATCGTCTCCGCGCTGCTGGGGATCGGCGGCGGGCTGGTGATGGTGCCGGTGATGCACGTCGTCATGCGCGTGCCGCTGCGGGTCGCGACGGCGACGAGCAACCTGATGATCGGGATCACGGCGTCGACCAGCGCACTCGTCTATCTGCTCCGGGGCGGGATCGACGCGTACGCGACGGGCCCAGCCGCCATCGGCGTCTTCATCGGCGCGGCGATCGGGTCGCGGGTCGCGCACCGGGTGGACGTTCGGGCGCTCCGCCTGCTCTTCGCCGGCGTCCTCGCCTACACGGCGATCCTCATGCTCGGGCGCGCTGTGGGGGCGCCATGATCGCATCCGACACCCGGGGCGCGCTCGAAGGGCGGATCTCGCGCCTGCTCATGTTGGGGACGTACGTGTCCGTCGGGCTCATCACGGTGGGCACGATCCTGATGGTCGTGACGGGCCGCGGCCCGCTCGACGGCGCTCCCGGCTTCGTGCCCGCCCGGCTCGCTGACGACCTGCTCACCCTGCAGCCCGCCGGCTTCCTGTGGCTCGGGATCGTGGCCGTCCTGGCGACCCCGCTCGCCAGGGTCGTGACCGCGCTCGGGGGCTACCTTCGGGCGGGGGAGCGGGAGATGGCACTCGTCGCGGCGCTCATCCTGGCCGTCGTCGCCCTTGGCGTCGTCGCCGGCACGATCGGAGGCTGAACGGGTGGAGCAGGTGCTCATCCTCCTCGTGTCGTTCATCATCATCCTGGTCGGGGCCGAGCTGTTCACGAACGGGATCGAGTGGTTCGGACGGAAGCTCGAGCTGGCCGAAGGCGCCGTCGGATCCGTGCTGGCCGCGGTCGGCACGGCCCTGCCGGAGACGATGATCCCGATCGTCGCGATCGGGTTCGCATCCGGCGCCTCGACCCACGCGGTCGGCGTCGGGGCGATCCTCGGCGCGCCGTTCATGCTCGCGACGCTCGCCATGTTCGTCACCGGGATCGCCGTCCTGCTCCAGGCCCGGCGCCGACCGAAGGGCGATGTCATGCCCGTTGACACGGGCGTCCTGGGGATCGACATGCGGACCTTTGCGATCGCCTATGCGATCGCGATCGGGGCCGCCTTCCTGCCGCCCGAGCCGACATGGCCGAAGCTCGTCGCGGCGGGACTCCTGCTGGTCATCTACGCGCTCTACGTCAAGCGGCACTTCGAGGCCGATCCGGACGTGGACGCGGAGGATCTCGCCCCGCTCCGGTTTCGCCGCCTCGATCCGGCCCATCGCCGGCAACCCGGCGCCCCGCGCCTTCGCGTCGTCAACCTCCAGGTCCTCGCCGCGCTCGGCTTGATCATCATCGGCGCGGTGGCGTTTGTCGGCTCCGTGGAGCAGGTCGCGCACGCCATCGGGGTTGATGAGGTCCTCCTGGCGCTCGTCGTGGCGCCGATCGCGACCGAGCTGCCGGAGAAGTTCAACTCCATCATCTGGGTCCGGCAGGGCAAGGACACCCTGGCGATGGGCAACATCACCGGGGCCATGGTCTTCCAGGCCAGCATCCCGACGGTGGTGGCGCTCGTCCTCGCGCCGGCGTCGTGGGTGGCCGGCCCCGGCACGTACACGGCCTTCGCCTCGGCCGGCATCGCCTTCGCCTCGAGCGCGGCGATCTTCATCCCGATGGCCAGGACGGGCCGGCTCCGCGGGCGGGGCCTGCTCGTCGGCGGCCTCTTCTACCTGGGCTACCTCGCGCTCGTGATCTCGGTGGTCATCGGGTCCGCCTAGGCCCCACGCCCTGGAGCGAGCTGCCGAACACGGGAGCGCATCGCGTCCGACAGTCCTCAGCGGCGAAGCACCTCTGGCGCGAAACGTCTCGGCGGGCTGCCCAAGGGGCCGCGCTATACTCGGGCCCTCTCTCGACGTCGTCCCGCGGCCACGGCCGCGACCAGCAGGAGCCACGTCGCATGCTGACCCAGAAGGCCGCCAGCCAGGGAGCGCCGAAGCCCTCGGCGCAGCCGGCCGTCCCGTCGACCGATGACCTGATCTGCTACTTCGAGGGCGAGTTCGTCCCGATGCGGGACGCCCGGGTCAACATCATGACCCACGCCTTCATGTACGGGACGGCGGTCTTCGAGGGGATCCGGGCCTACTGGAACGAGGAACAGGGGACGCTGTACGGGCTGTTGCTCCGGGAGCACATGGAACGGATTCGGCGGAACGCGGGGATCCTCCTCATGGACGACCTGCCGAGCGTGGACGAGCTCGTCGGGCTGGTCGTCGAGACGGCTGCCCGGAACGGCCTCCGCCAGGACCTCTACATCCGGCCGTCGTTCTACAAGTCGACCCGGGCCGTCGGCGTCCGGCTTCACCACCTCGATCACCAGCTCTACATCTTCGCGATCCCGTTCGGGAACTACATCGACGTCGACAAGGGCGTCCGCCTCATGACCTCGTCGTGGCGCAGGAACGCGGATGAGGCGCTGCCCGCGCGCGGCAAGATCGTCGGCGGCTACGTGAACATGGCGTTCCAGAAGTCGGAGGCGGAGCTCAACGGCTTCGACGAGGCGCTCGTCCTGACCCCGGACGGGCACGCCTCGGAGGGATCCGCAGCGAACATGTTCCTCGTCCGCGACGGCGTCCTCCTGACGCCGCCCGTGACGGACGACATCCTCGAGGGCGTGACGCGCCGGGTGATGTTCGATCTCGCCGAGGCGAACGGCTTCCGGGTGGAGGTCCGGTCGATCGACCGGTCGGAGATCTACGTCGCCGACGAGATGTTCCTGTGCGGCACCGGCGTCCAGCTCTCGCCGGTCGTCGAGCTCGACCATCGCAGGATCGGGGGTGGGGAGATCGGCCCGATCACGCGCCGGATGCGCCAGGCCTACTTCGATGCCGTCCGGGGCCGGACGCCTGCCTTTGCCCACTGGCTGACGCCGATCCCCATCGGTGGCTGAGGCCGCCCCGACGGCCCAGGCCGGGGCCGTCCCGGGGGGACGCGACTCGTCGTCGGCACGGCCGGTTCGGGCGGACGCGGTACCGGACCGGGCGCGGGCGCTCCAACGGCTCCTCGAGATCGTTCCCGGCGCGCTGACCTGGAGCCTCATCGTCCTGTCCATCGGGCTGTCGTTCCGCTGGCCGGAGATCGTCGCCTGGTTCGTCCTGACGTTCGACGTCTACTGGCTGTACAAGGCCCTCATGCTCACCGGGAGCGTGGCGGCGGCATTCACGATGCTCCGCCGGACGGTGGGCGTCGACTGGCGGGCCCGGACCTTCGGGCTGCGGGACGTCCCCGGCCGGATCGCCGACCTCGAGGCGCGCCTCGTCGCGATCGAGGCACGGGTCGCGTTGCTCGACGAGGCGGGTGAACGGCTCGCCGCCGCGGGGGGCCGGCGCGAGGCGGCCCGACTGCGCGACGAGCGCAAGGAGCTGCTCCGGCTCCTCGCCCGCCGGGGTGAGACGATCCCGGATCCGGATCGGCTGTGGCACGTCGCGCTCGTGCCGACCTACACCGAACCGTACGAGAAGCTCCATGCGACGGTCCTTGCCCTTGCCGAGGCGGACTGGCCAATGGAGCGGAAGATGATCGCGGTCATCACCCGCGAGACGGACCTCGCCGGCCGCGAGAACGTGGTCCGCCTGCGCGAGACCTTCGGCGACCGGTTCCTCCACTTCTTCCATATCCTCGACCCGCTCGAGCCGGGCGTGGTGGTCGGCAAGAGCAGCGCGATGGCCTACGGGGGGCGGTGGCTCTACCGGGAGCTCGTCCGGCTCGGGTTCGACCCGCGCGAGGTCATCGTCACCGACCTCGACTCCGACTATCGGGTCCATCCGCGCTACTTCGGCTACCTCAGCTGGACGTTCCTGACCAATCCGGATCGGTTCCGCCGCCTCTACCAGCCGGTCCCGATGTTCCACAACAACCTGTGGGAGACGCCCCTTCCGGTTCGCCTCGTGGCGATCGGCGCGACGCACGTCCAGATGTGGCGGTCGCTCACGCCCGAGAAGCTCATCAGCTTCTCGTCCTATTCGGTGAGCCTCCAGACGATCCACGAGGTGGACTACTGGGCGACCGACGCGATCCCCGAGGACAGCCGCTTCTACTGGAAGTCCTTCTTCCGGTACAGCGGCGAGTTCCGCACCATCCCGCTGTTCATGCCGATCTATGGCGACGCGGTCCGTGCCCGCTCCTACCCGAGGACGCTCATCCAGCAGTACACCCAGATCCGGCGCTGGGCCTGGGGCGTGACCGACATCCCGTACTACATCCGCCACGCCTTCGCCCACTCTGAGATCCCGCGGATGCTCCGGGTCCAGCGCCTGCTCGACCTGTGGATGGATCACCTCAACTGGGCGATCGCGCCGTTCGTGATCATCTTCGGGTCGAACGTCCCGCTCGTGCTCAACCCGGCCTTCGCCCAGACGACCCTCGGCCAGAACCTGCCGCTGTACGCCTCGTGGCTGCTCACGGGGGCGTTCGGCTGCCTCGCCATCCTCATGTACATCGAGGAACGGATCGCCCCGCCGCGGCCGGTGACCTGGGGGCTCGCGAGGAACGTCGCGTCGCGCATCCAGTGGCTGCTGGTGCCGGTCGTCGGTCTCGTCTTCTCCAACCTTCCCGCGCTCGACGCACAGACGCGGCTCATGGCGGGCCGATACCTCGAGTACCGGGTGACCGAGAAGTCCTGAGCGGCGTACAGGGCCTGGGGTCGCGACTACCGCGCAGGCGTCGCGGCCTGGGGTCGGGACTACGGCGCAGGCGGCGGGGCCAGCGACGGGGTGGACTTCCCGGTGATGATCACGATGTCCGCCGTCGCGCCGGGGTCGTCGAGCGGCTCTGCCGTGACGCCAAACAGCGCCTCGAGGACCGAGACGGTCAGCGGCAGGTTGGCCTCCGCTCCGTTGTAGACGCGCAGGGTCGTCACCGGGAGGCCGCTCACATCCGGCTTCCGGGCCGGTGCCGACGCGGCCAGGCCGAGGTACTCAAGGTAGTCGGCGATCCGGCTCGCCTGGCCGGCCGCACCTGAGCCGTTGAGGACGTAGACCGTGGCGCCCTCGTCACCGAGCTGCTCCCGCCGAGCGGCGATCCCGGGATCAGCGGTGAAGGCATCCCGCACGGCCGCCCGGATCCGGTCGACGTTCGGGACGATGATGTAGCCCCGCGGGCTCTGCAGGTACTCCGTCTGGTAGAACTTCGGCGTGAAGATGTAGGAGCGGACCTCCGGCGTGTCCACCTGTGCCGCGAGGCCCAGGAGCCGGGGCAGGAGCTCGCGCGGGATGTCCGTGCGGACGGACGCGGCGAGGGCGCTCGCGAGCTGGTCGATCTTCGGCAGGACACGGGCGACGTCCGTCTGCTGCCGGAGCGCCAGGAGGATCCGCTGCTGGCGCGCCCCACGGTCGAAGTCCGTCGAGCCGTGCCGCGAGCGGGCGTAGACGAGTGCCTCCGCCCCGGTCATGTGCTGCATTCCCGAGGCGATGAAGACGCGCTGGAGGGCGCCGCCGCCGGCCGGATAGCGATCGTCGACGACGGGGACCTGGACGTTGACGGTCACCCCGCCGAGGGCGTCGACGATCTGCTGGAAGCCGTCGAAGTTGACCTCGACGTAGTAGCGGATCTGGATGCCGTAGAGCTCGCCGAGGATTGCCTTGAGGCCGTTGTAGCCGCGTGTCTGGTCCGTGCCCGGATAGAGGTCCGGACGGTTCCGGATGGCCAGGAACCAGCCGTTGATCTTGCCCGCGTACGACGTCCCGAAGAGCTTCCGCGCCGGACCTTCGGGGATCGGGACGTCGACCGTGTCGCGCGGGAGCTGGAACATCGCCAGCTGGTTCGTCGCCGGGTCGATGCTGAGCGTGATCAGGGTGTCCGTGTTGTGGCCGCCGCCCTGCTCGTCGGCGCCGATGAGCAGGATGTTCAGGCGCTCGGTCCCGTCCCATGGCGCGATCGTCTCCTCGGGCACCGGCGTCCCCACGGCGCTGGGATCGGGGGTCGCCGTCTCGACGTCGCCGGGCTCGCCCGACGCGCCGGGGAGGGACCCGGGCGAGCCGGTCGGAACCGCCCCGCAATCGCCGGCCTCGGGATCGAAGATGCAGGCCGTGGTGCCCGCGAGAAGCAGGTCGTAGCGAGCGATCGCGGCGTGCGGGAGGCTCATGACGAGAAGGACGGCGGCGAGACCCGCGACCGCGAGCGGCGCGGCCATGGGTGTGGCACGGCGCCGGGAGCGGCGGGTGCCGGCGCCGTCGGCGGCGAGCCAGCGCCCGATCCGCCAGGCATCGACGATCGCCGCGGCCCGCCAGGCCAGCGCGACCAGGTTCACGATGAAGATCCCAGCGATGACGACCGTCTGGACCGCCAGGCCGGCGAGCTGGAAGACGTCCAGGCGGACGGCGATCCCAGCCGCCAGCGCGCCGATGAGGATCGGCGGCGCGGCATAGCCGAGGGCGCGCCGGTGCGCACCAAGGTAGGCGTGACCGAGGCCGGGGAAGAGCAGAGAGAGGAACGCCGCGGCGAATGCCGATCGTCGGCGCGGCCTCGCCTCGTGCGCGGACTGCATCGCGGGTAGGATACTCGGACCCGTCGCCGGTGGCGGCTGGCAGGTCGGCAACCCCAGCGTCCCGTCGGCGACCCCAGCGTCCCGCCGGCGACGCGAACGGCGCACCGTCCGAACCCAGATCACCCGAGGCCAGATGTTCCGACCCGTTCCGACGCGCCCCGATCTCGTCGCGATGGAGCACGAGACGCTCGCCTTCTGGCGGGAGCGGCGCACGTTCGCGCAGCTCCGGGCACAGAACGCCGACGGTCCGCGCTGGAGCTTCCTCGACGGTCCGATCACGGCGAACAACCCGATGGGCGTCCACCATGCCTGGGGCCGGACCTACAAGGACCTGTTCCAGCGCTTCCACGCGATGCTGGGCGAGGACCAGCGCTGGCAGAACGGGTTCGACTGCCAGGGGCTGTGGGTCGAGGTCAACGTGGAGCGCGACCTCGGCTTCACCTCGAAGCGGGACATCGAGGCCTACGGAATCGCCGAGTTCGTCAGCCTCTGCAAGCAGCGGGTCCTGACCTTCGCAGCCCGCCAGACCGAGCAGTCGATCCGTCTGGGCTACTGGATGGACTGGAACGACCCGGACGAGCTGCGCCGGCTCCGCGACCACCTCGCCGCGGACCCGTCCGAGCGGGTCACCGTCCAGGGACCCGCCGGTCCGGTCACCGACACGGTCGAGATGATTGTCGGGCGGCTCGGCATGCCGGAGCTCGGCGGCAGCTACTTCACGTTCAGCAACGAGAACAACGATCTCATCTGGGGCTTCCTCGCGGAGTGCCACCGGCGCGGCTGGATCTACAAGGGTCACGACACGATGCCCTGGTGCGCCCGGTGCGGCACGGGGATCAGCCAGCACGAGATGAACGAGGGCTACCAGGATCGTGACGATCCCGGCCTCACGATCCGTCTGCCGCTCATCGATCGGCCGGGCGAGTCGCTCCTCGTGTGGACGACGACGCCCTGGACGCTGACGTCCAACGTGGCCGCGGCCGTCGGACCGGGCATCACCTACGTCCGCGTCCGCGCCGGTGATGACGAGCTCTGGCTCGGCAGGGGAACGCTGAAGACGGCCCTTGACGGCCGGTTCGAGGTCCTCGAGGAGCGGACCGGCAGCGAGCTCGTCGGCTGGCGATACGCCGGGCCATTTGACGACCTCCCGGCCGTGGGCGAGGCCTTCTCGAAGGGCACCCGAGATGCGCCGAGCGAGCCGTACGTCCACCGCGTCGTGGCCTGGGGCGAGGTCGGCGAGGAGGAGGGGACGGGGATCGTCCACATCGCCCCGGGCTGTGGTGCGGAGGACTACGCGCTCGGCAGGGCCCTGGGGCTGCCGGTCATCGCCCCGCTCGACGAGTCGGGGATCTTCGTGGACGGCTTCGGCTCGCTGTCCGGCCGCGACGTCCGCGACGTCACCGAGCCGATCGTCGAGCACCTCCATCGCGAGGGCCGCTTCTATCGGCTCGATACGTACCGGCACCGCTACCCGCACTGCTGGCGGTGCGGCACCGCGCTCGTCTTCCGGCTGGTCGACGAGTGGTACATCAGCATGGGCGAGGTGTACGACCAGCCGCGCGAGACGCTCACGAGCGCCCAGGTGGACGGGAGCCTCCGGTACCAGATCATGGAGGTCGTGGATCAGATCCGCTGGATCCCGGGCTTCGGGTATGAGCGAGAGCTCGACTGGCTCCTGAACATGCACGACTGGATGATCAGCAAGAAGCGCTACTGGGGTCTCGCGCTGCCGATCTGGGTCTGCGCGGACTGCGGTGAGTTCGACGTCCTCGGCGGACGCGACGAGCTGCGCGAGCGCGCGGTCGAGGGCTGGGACCGGTTCGAGGGCCACACGCCGCACCGGCCGTACGTGGACGAGGTCGCCATCGCCTGCCGGGCGTGCGGCGGGACCGCGCGCCGGGTCCCCGACGTCGGCAACCCGTGGCTGGATGCCGGGATCGTGCCGTTTTCGACGCTCCACTACCGGGAGGATCCCGACTACTGGGCGAAGTGGTTCCCGGCCGACTTCATCTCCGAGAGCTTCCCGGGACAGTTCCGGAACTGGTTCTACGCGATGCTCGCGATGAGCACGGTGCTCCGTCGCGAGCCGCCGTTCCGGACGATCTTCGGCTACGCGACGCTGTTCGGTGAGGACGGCCGGCCGATGCACAAGAGCTGGGGCAACTCGATCGAGTTCGACGAGGCCGCCGAGCGGATGGGTGTCGACGTCATGCGCTGGCTGTACATGTCCTCGCGCCCGGACGACAACATCCTGTTCGGCTGGCACGCGGCGGACGAGGCTCGCCGCCGGCTCCTCGTCCTGTGGAACGTGTACGCCTTCTTCGTCTCGTACGCCAGGTTGGCCGGGTGGACGCCGGGTCCGGGCGACCCGCCGCCGGCGGAGCGCGCCCCGATGGACCGCTGGATCCTGTCCCGGAGCGCGGCGCTCGCGGCCGGTGTCGAGGACCGGCTCCGTGACTACGACGCGATGAGCGCCACGCAACTGGTGGACGGCTTCATCGACGATCTGTCGACCTGGTACCTGCGGCTGTCCCGCCGGCGGTTCTCGCGGGGTGGGGGAGCGGATCGCGCGGCGGCGTTTGCGACGCTCCACGCCGTGCTCGTGGCCGTGGCCAGGGTCAGCGCGCCGATCCTCCCGTTCCTCGCCGACGAGCTGTACCGGAACCTCGTGACGAACGTGGATTCGGATGCACCGCACTCGGCGCATCTGACGCGGTACCCGACGGCAGAGCTCGCCGGGCTTCGCGACGAGCGCCTTGAGGCCGCGATGGCGACCGCCCGGCGAGCCGTGGACCTGGCGAGGACACTCCGCGGGACCGCCAACCTGAAGGTTCGCCAGCCCCTCGCCCGGCTGTGGCTCGCGCTCCCGGGCGGCGACCTCCACGAGCTGGACGCCCTCGTGACGCTCATCGCCGACGAGGTGAACGTCAAGGCCGTCGAGCTGATCGGGGACGAATCGAGTCTCGTCGAGCGCCGCGTCAAGGTCCTCCTGCCGAAGGTGGGGAAGCGGCTCGGCCCGGCGATTCCGTCGGTCGTGGCCGCGGCCCGGGATGGGGCGTTCGAGATCCGGGCGGACGGCTCGGTGGCACTGGCTGGGGTCATCCTCGCACCGGACGAGGTCGAGATCCTCGCGACGCCGCGGCCCGGGACCGCCGTCGCCCATGACGAGGGTCTCGTCGTGGTCATTGACACGGCGCTCACCGCCGAGCTCAGAGCCGAGGGCGACGCTCGGGAGCTCCAGCGGGCGATCCAGGACCTCCGCAAGGAGGCTGCGCTCGAGCTCGATGACGAGGTCGACCTCGTGGTCGACGGGCTCGAGCCGGCGATCGCGACCCACCTCGATGGCATCGCCGCCGAGACGCTCGCCGTCCTCGTTTCGTCTCTCGACGGCGGCGGGATCACGAGTGCCTCGGTGACGCTCGAGGCCGGTCCCGTACGACTCGCCCTGCGACGCCGCGACGCCGCGAGTGGGGCGGGACGGGCGTGAGGGCCCCGGCGAGGGGACGGGCGCTCTGGGTGCCGTTCATCCTGCTCGTCGCGTCGATCGTCGTTCTCGACCAGCTCACCAAGGCCTGGATCATCGACGCCCTGGCGCCCGATCGGGTGATCGTCATCCTCGGCGACGCCCTCCGCCTCGTCTACACGGAGAACAACGGCGCCCTGTTCGGGCTCTTCCGCGGGCAGGCGCCGCTCTTCGCCCTCCTGTCGCTCGCCGTCATGGGGCTGATCGTCGGGTACCACGCCCGATCGGGCCGGAGCCCGTACATGACGCTCACCCTGGGGCTCCTGCTCGGGGGCGCGATCGGCAACGCCGTCGACCGGCTTCGCCTCGGGTTCGTCGTCGACTTCGTTGATGGCGGGATCGGCGCCTTCCGGTGGTACACGTTCAACGTCGCCGATGCCTGCATCAGTGCCTCGATCGTCCTGCTCGTCGTCATGGCCGTTCGGCCGTCGGTGGCCGGGATGCGCGGCGATGGCTGAAGCGGCTGCGTCCGCGCCGGGCGTGCGGGTGCTGACGGTGCCCGCGGACCTCTCCCGAACCCGGGTCGACCGCTTCGTCGCCGACCGGACCGGGTTGTCGAGGAGCCACGTCCAGAAGCTCATCACCGAGGGCCGGCTGACGGCTGCCGGCCGGACCCTCAAGGCGAACGTCATCGTGGAGGCCGGCGCCGAGCTCCGGCTCGATGTTCCGGAGCCGGTCGCGGCCACCCCGACGGCGCAGCCCGAGATCGAGGTCCGGATCGTCCACGAGGACGACGACCTGTTGATCGTGGACAAGCCGGCCGGGCTCGTGGTCCACCCGTCACCGGGCCACGCCGACGGGACGCTCGTCAACGCGCTCCTCGGACGCGGCGGCGCGGAGGCGTACGGCGGGATCGCCGGGGTCCGGCGGCCGGGCATCGTCCACCGGCTGGATCGCGACACGAGCGGCCTGCTGATGGTCGCCAAGACGGATCTCGCCCAGGGTTCGCTGATGGCGCAGCTGAAGGCGCGCCGGATCAAGAAGACCTACCTTGCCCTCGTCCAGGGCTCGGTCGCGGCGGCGGTGGGGCGGATCGAGGCTCCGATCGGGCGGGACCCGAAGCACCGGACCCGGATGGCCGTCACGGTCGACGGCCGCGCCGCGACCACCGGGTATCGCGTCGCCGAGCGTTTCGCCGGCTGGACGCTCCTGGAGCTCGATCTCGTGACCGGCCGGACCCACCAGATCCGCGTCCACCTGGAGGCGATCGGCCATCCGGTCGCCGGTGATCCGGTCTACGGGACGGGCACCGCGAGGCGGGGTCCGGATGGCCTCGGCCGCCTCTTCCTCCACGCCTGGCGCCTGGAGCTGACGTCGCCGTCGAGCGGGGAGCTCATCCGTGCCGAGGCGCCGCTTCCAGTCGATCTCGAGACGGTCCTCGCGGGCCTGCGTGGCGGGCGCCCGTGACGCGGGGGGGTCGAGGGTCCGCTCGGAGAGCGTCGGGAGCGCCCGGCGCCCTCCTGGTGATCGTGTCCGGGCCCTCCGGGGTCGGCAAGGACAGCGTCATCGAGGAGCTCCGGCGCGTTCCCCGCGACCCGGACTACCACTACGTCGTGACGTGCACGACGCGTCCGCGGCGCGGCTACGAGGTGGACGGCGTTCACTACCACTTCCTCTCGGAGGAGGCGTTCGCGAGGCTGCGCGAGGCCGGGGAGCTGCTCGAGGCGAACGAGGTCCACGGGAACTGGTACGGGACACCTCGAGCTGACGTTCGCGAGGCCCTTCGGCAGGGCCACGACGTGATCCTGAAGATCGACGTCCAGGGCGCGGCCGTGGTCAAGCAGCGGGTCCCGGAGGCGCTCCTCATCTTCCTGGTGCCGCCGTCGCTCGAGGACCTGTTCGGGCGGCTGCGATCGCGGGCGACCGAGACGGCCGACGAGCTCGACATCCGGCAGCGCAACGCCGCGCTCGAGCTTGCGCGCCAGGAGGACTACGACCACGTGGTCGTGAACGAGACCGGCGGGATCGACCGGACCGCCCGGCGGATCCACGAGATCATCGTGGACGAGAAGGCCGCCCATCCGGATCGCCGGACCCTGGTCTGACCGGACGGCCGAAGGCGACCGGCGTGAGCGAGGCGACCGGGGTGGCGGCCCTAAACCTCGAGGGGGCCGGCGTCCCCGACGAAGCGCTCGTCGCCGTGGCGATCGACGCGGCCGGCGCTGCCGGGGGCCACCCGTTCACCTACCGAGTTCCGGCCCGGCTAGCCCCGATCGTCGCGGGCGAAGCCGTCGTGGTCGAGTTCGGGCGGCGACAGGCGCTCGGGATCGTCCTCGGGCCGTCGGAGGCCGCCCCCGGCGGGGCGATCAAGCCCATCGTGGATCGGGTTCGCGCCGACGGTCCCCTCCTGCCGCCGCTCGCGATGCGACTCGCCGCGTGGATCGCCGAGCATTACCTGGCTCCACCGGCGCTCGTCTTGCGATCGATGCTGCCGCCAGGGCTCCTCGAGCGCCTCGAGCTCGTCGCTGAACGCCGGCCTGGCGGATTCGCCGGGTCCGCGGGCGTCGGTCCGGGTCCCGGCCGCGACCGTCCCGATCCCGACGACGCAGCGCTGCTGGCCCTCCTCGATGACGGCCCGCGGCCGGTCCGCCGCCTGTCCGCACCGGAGGGCCGGCCGGCCCTCCTGCGGCGGCTGCGGGCGCTGAAGGCGGCCGGCCTGGTCGACCTCGACTGGACGCTCGTCGGAACCGGCGCGGGACCGCGCTATGCCCGGATCGTGCGCCTGGCCACGCCTGCCGCCGGAACCGCGCAGGGCGGCCCCGGCGACTCGGTGCCGGGACGGCTCGGGCCCCGCCAGCGGGCGGCGCTGGACGAGCTCGCGGCCGTCGCGCCGGAAGGGATCGGCAGCGCGGAGCTGGGGGCGCGTCACGGGACCTCCGTGGTGGCGACGCTCGTGCGGCGCGGCCTCGTCGAGATCGAAGTGGCCGACGCGCCGCGACTGCCGCTCGCGACCCGGGCGCCCGGACGGCGAGGGGCGCGCCCGACGGGCTCCGAGCTGAGCCCGGAGCAGGCGACGGCTGCCACGGCGATCCGTTCCGCGATCCTGGCCGGTGACCCGACACCCCTGCTCCTCGACGGCGTGACCGGCGGTGGCAAGACGGCGATCTACACGGAGGCGCTGGCGGCCTGCCTCGACGCGGGCCGTCGGGCGCTGCTCCTCGTCCCGGAGATCGCGCTGGCGCTCCCGCTCGTGGACCGCCTCCGCGCCGATCTCGACGCCTCCGTCGCGCTCCTTCACAGCGGGCTGGGCGATGGCGAGCGCGCCGACGAGTGGCGGCGGATCCGATCGGGGGAGGCCGAGGTGGTCGTGGGCACGCGACTCGCCGCCCTGGCGCCACTCGAATCGGTGGGCCTCATCGTCGTCGACGAGGAGCACGACCCGGCCTACAAGAGCGACCGAACCCCTCGAATCCAGGCTCGCGATCTCGCGATCCGGCTCGGCGAGCTGGCCGGCGCGGCCGTCGTCCTGGGCTCCGCCACACCGGCCGTCGAGACCGAGGGCCGGGCTCGCTCGGGCACGTACCGACGGATCCGGCTGCCCGACCGGCTGGCGGGTCGCCCGCCGACGATCGAGGTGGTTGATCTCCGGGCGGAGCTGGAGGCGGGCAACCGGGGGATGCTGTCGCGGCCGCTCGTCGCCGCGATGGCCGCTCTGGATCGGGAGATCGGCGACCAGGCGGTCCTCGTGATCAACCGGCGCGGCTCCGCCTCCGTCGTGCTGTGCCGCGACTGCGGCCACGTCCAGGCCTGTCCGGAGTGCACGCGGCCGCTCGTCTACCACCAGGCCGGGGCAACGCTCCGCTGCCATCACTGCGGCCGGGCCACCCCGCTGGCGGGGCGCTGCCCGGGCTGCGGCTCGGCGCGGATCCGCTACCTCGGCGGCGGGACCGAGCGGCTCGAACGTGAGGTCCGCGACCGCTTCCCCGGACTTCGGGTGGGCCGCCTGGACCGTGACGTCGTCGAGCGCCGCGGCGCCGCGGCGAGGGTCCTCGACGCGTTCGCGGCGGGCCGCCTGGACGTTCTCGTCGGGACGAGCCTCGTGACGAAGGGGATCGACGTCCCAGCCGTCACGCTCGTCGGGGTCGTATCGGCTGACGTGGCGCTCAACCTGCCCGACGAGCGCGCCGCGGAGCGAACCTACCAGCTCATCGCCCAGGCGATCGGGCGGGCGGGGCGGGGGAGCCGGCCCGGGCACGCCATCGTCCAGACGTACCTGCCGGACCACCCCGTGATCCGCGCCGTCGCGAGCGGGGCGCCGGAACCGTTCTATGACGCCGAGCTCGAGCTCCGCCGCCGGTTCGGCTCGCCGCCGTTCGGGCGCCTCCTGAAGATGACGCTGGCGATGCCCGACCGCGAAGAGGCGGAACGGACGGCCGATGCGTTCGCGGAGCGGCTTCGCGCGCGGGCCCGAGCCTCTGCCGCACGGGAGACGGTCGCGGGGCCGGCGCCGGCCTACGTCGCCCGGCGCGCCGACCGCTGGCGGTACAACGTGGTCGTTCGCGGCCCCGACCCGGTCGCCCTCCTCGGCGAGCCGCCGGGACCGCCTTGGTCGGTCGACGTGGACCCCGAATCGCTGCTCTGATGGTGTCGCCTGCCAGCGTGGGCGGCGGTCGTCACGAGCCAGGCCGGACCCGCCTCCGCCCGTGGACGGCTCCGCGCCCCGGCCGCGGCGGTTCGGGCTGGACCGCTCCTGCGCCCCGGCCGCGGCGGTTCGGGCCGGACGGCTCGTGCGCCCGGCACCCGTTCGCGGGACAATGCGGTTCCATCGGGTGACCGTCCGCACACGTCCGCGGACCAGGAGGCAGACCATGATCGACGAGAAGACCACGACGACCGACGAGGCGCCGAAGTCGACCCACGGCGACGAGACCTTCGAGTGGACCGGTGATGGCGGTGACGGCGCCGGCGGAGCCGCTGGGGCTCCGGGCGGGACGGGGACCGGCGGCGCCGGAGCCTCGGGTCGCGAATGGCTGGCTCAGCTCCAGTCGATGATCGAGAACGCGGCAACGCAGGCCGCGCCGGTGATGCGTGAGGTCGCGGCCAAGGCTGCCGAGCTTGCCGCGGTGGCGGGCGACAAGGCCGGACCGGTCGCCGCGCGCGCCGCCGAGCTGACGGCGGAGGCCGGCCACCGGATCGCGGAGCGGTCCCGTGACCTCGCCGCGGAGCTGCGCCGTGACGCATCGGTCCCGGGCGAGGCCGCGGGCGTCGAGGCGACCGCACCCGCGACCCCGGCTGCACCGGCGACGGCAGCCGCCCCGACCGGGGAGGAGAACCCGCCCGCGTGACGTGGGCGCCTGCGGGGGTCACCGCGGTGGTCCGGCCGGAAACGGCCCCGGCACCCGGACAGGAGCCCGGCGACCCTCGCCTATACTTCGTCTATGAGCGTCCGGCCCATCCTCCTTCTCGGTGATCCACGGCTGCGCCTGAGGGGCCTGCCCGTGGACAGCTTCGGGAAGTACCTCCACGAACTCCTCGACGACCTCGCCCACACGATGCGGGCCGCACCCGGCGTCGGGCTTGCCGCCCCGCAGCTCGGTGAGGCGCTGAATGCCTGTGTCATCGAGATCGAGGGGCAGCTCCACGAGCTCGTGAACCCCCGGATCGTCAAGTCGGTCGGCGACGACCGGGATCTCGAGGGCTGCCTGTCCATCCCGGGCTTCGCCGCCTACGTGACCCGCCGCGAACGCGTCTGGGTCGTCGCGCAGAACCGGGCCGGGCGAAAGTTCAAGCTGGCCGGCTCCGGGCTCCTCAGCCGCGCCCTCCAGCACGAGCTCGACCACCTCGACGGCAAGCTGTACATCGACTACCTCGAGTCGATGGATGAGCTGATCGCGGTCGGCACGGGCGAGGACGAAGCCGAGGCCGTGGACGAGGTTCGGGCGCCCGCGCTCGCGTGACCCCGGTGCCGGAGACCGCTACGGCGGGCGGGCGGCCCACCCGCACGATCTTCCTCGGTTCCGGTGCCTTTGCCCTTCCGGCGCTCGAGGCCCTCGCGAGGCACCCGTCCGTGGCCCTCGTGGCGATCGTGGCGCCGCCCGACCGGCCCGCCGGCCGAGGCCGAACGCGGAGGAGCGTGCCGGTGGCGGCGGCCGCGCGGCAGCTCGGGATCCCGCTCCTCCAGCCCGCCCGGTTCCGGGTCCCGGAGGCGGCCGCAGCGATCCGGGCATTCGAGCCGGAGCTCGGCGTCCTCGCCGACTTCGGTCGCATCGTGCCGCCCGAGATTCTCGACCTGCCGCGCCACGGGATCCTCAACATCCATCCGTCGCTCCTGCCACGCCACCGCGGAGCCTCGCCGGTCCCGGCGACCATCCTCGCCGGGGACGAGGTCGCCGGGGTGACGGTCATGCGCATGGACGCGGGCCTCGACACGGGGCCGGTGCTCGCCTCGAGGTCGTGGCCCCTCGTCGGGTCCGAGACGGCGCCTGAGCTCGAGGCGCGCGCTGCGATCTCCGGAGCGGAGCTCCTCATCGAGGTCCTGGTGCCGTACCTGCGAGGGACGCTCACGCCCACCCCGCAGGACGACCGCGCCGCCAGCCAGACCCGCCTCCTGGCCCGGGCGGACGGCTTGCTCGATCCGGACCGGCCGGCCGCCGACCTGGAACGGCAGGTCCGCGCCCACCTCGGTTGGCCCGGCAGCTTCGTGGAGAGCCGGGCCGGGCGCCTCGTCGTCCTTCGTGCGGCCCTCGCGCCCGGCGAGCCGACCGATCGACCCGGCCTGCTCCTGGCCGATGGGGACGGCCTGGCGATGACGACAACCGATGGGCGCCTGCGGCTCATCGAGGTCCAGGCGGCCGGCGGCCGTCCGATGTCCGCCGCGGCCTTCCGTCGCGGTCACCCGGTGGTCCTGGTGGCGGACCCCGAAGGAACGCCATGACCGGGACGTCGGTGGGACCGATCGGCACGCCGCGACCTCGTCCGGATTCGGAGCCGAAGGTCAGGGGCGCCGTGCGCTACGCCGCCGACCGGCGGCACCCCGGAGCGCTCCACGCTCGTCCCGTCCTCGCTGCGTACGCCCACGCGCGGATCGTCGGGATCGACGTCACAGCCGCCCTGGCCGCCGACGGGGTCGTGGCCGTCCTGACCGGGGCCGACATCGCTCCTCGGAGCGGGGACGTCGATCGCCTCGTCGAGCCGCTGGCACGCGACGAGGTCGTCTTCGCGGGCCAGCCGGTCGCGCTCGTGATTGCGGCGAGTCCCACGGCGGCCGCCGATGCCGCCGAGCTGGTTGACGTTCGCCTCGAACCGCTGCCTGGGGTGATCGACCCGGTGCGCGCGATGGATGTGGGATCACCCCTCACTCGGGCCGATCTGACGGCCCCCGCGCCCAACGAGCCCGGCACCGGGACGGCCACCGGCGCCGCCACCCACGCGGCGGTCGGCGGGGAGAGCGATGCGTCGATCGACGCCGAAGTGCTCTCGCCGAACGTCGTCGAGCGCACGCGCTACCGGTCCGGCGACGCGGACGCGGCACTCGCCGGCGCATTCGTGACGGTCCGCGGCGTGTACCGCACCCCGTGGATCTACCAGGCCTACCTCGAGACCCAGGCCTGCACGGCCTGGCTTGACGAGGACGGCACGCTCGTCGTGGAGTCGAGCACGCAGGGCACGTTCTCGCTGCGCAGTGACCTCGCCAGGGCGCTCGGACTTGCGGCCCACCGGGTCCGGGTCGTCCCGACGCCGCTCGGCGGCGCGTTCGGCGGCAAGTGGTCGCTCTTCGAGCCGCTCATCGGGGCCGCGGCGATTCGGCTCGGCCGGCCGGTCCGGTTGGTGCTCGACCGGCGCGAGGACTTCCTCGCGAGCAACCCGTCGCAGGCGTTCGCGATCGAGGTCGAGATCGGGGCGGATCGCGACGGGCGCCTCCTCGCCCTGCGGAGCCGGATCGTCGCCGACGCCGGCGCCTTCGCCGACTACTCCACCTCGTCGCTCGCTGCGACGCTCATCGCCGGCCCGTACCGATGGCCGGCCTTCGACCTGAGCGCATACGGCGTGCTCACGAACCGGGTGGGCGTCGGCACGTACCGCGCCCCGAGCGCCCCGCCGACCGCCTTCGCGATCGAGTCCCTCCTCGATGAGCTGGCCGGACGGCTCAGCCTGGACCCGCTCGAGCTCCGCCGTCGGAACGCCGCCCGCGAGGGCGAGCCGATGGTTGACGATGGGACCTGGGAGCGACTCGGCACTCCCGAGGTGATCGCCGCCATGGCGGTCGACGAGCGCTGGCTCGGGCGCGCCGCGGTAGGCTCGGACGAGGGGGTCGGCGCGGCGATCGGCTACTGGCCGGGCAGCAAGGATCCAGCGGCCGCGCTCTGTCGGGTCTCGCCCGACGGCAGCGTCCAGGTGGTGACCGGCGTTGTGGACATCTCGGGAACGTCCGGGGCCTTCCAGGCGATCGCCGCCGAGGCGCTCGGGGTCAAGCTCGAGGCGATCGGGATCGTCACCGCCGACACCGGGAGCGCACCTCCGTCCCCGGGGAGCGGCGGCAGCACGGTCACCTATTCCGCCGGACGCGCGGTGCGGGCCGCGGCCGAGGACGCCCGCCGCCAGCTCCTCCGAGCCGCGTCGCTCGAACTGGAGATCGACTCTGCCGACCTCGAGATCGTCGACGGGGTCATCCGGCCGATCGGCGTGCCGGAGAAGGGCATCCCCGTCGGGCGGCTGGTCCGGGCCAACGCCAGGGCGGGCCGGGCGCCGATCGAGGGCCACGCCACGACGGAGCACACGAGCCTCGCCCCATCGGTGGCCGGGTTCGTCGCCCACGTCCGGGTCGACCGGGAGACCGGCGAGATCCGGCTTCTCTCGCTCCGGGCGGTGCAGGACGTCGGGCGCGCGCTCAACCCGGCGCTCGTGGCCGGCCAGCAGCTGGGCGGCGCCGCGCAGGCGGTCGGCTGGGCGCTCCACGAGCAGCTCCTGCACGACGAGGGCGGCCAGCTCGTCAGTGCCACCTTCCTCGACTACCGGCTGCCCCGCGCCGAGGACCTCCCGGAGCTGGTCACGTCGTACGTCGAGGTGCCCGCACCGGAGGGGCCGTTCGGCGCGAAGGGGATCGGGGAGGCCGCGGTCATCGCGGGCGCGGCGGCGATCGCGAATGCCGTCGCCGCGGCGATCGGCCGGCGGCCGCGAGAGCTGCCGATGACGGCGCCGCGGATCTGGCGCCTCATTCACGAGGCGTAGCGCGGCTCGTTCATCCGCGACGAGCCAGCGTGGAGGCCGGGCCCGAGTGCCGGGCGCGGGTCGCGTGCGACAATGCGGGCCCGATGCCGATGCCCGTCCCCCCGATCGTCCAGCCCTCGCTCGCCGCCATCGGCGCGCTGCCGCCGGGCATCTCCGGGGAGACTCCCGCCTCGCTCGCGGCCTGGCTTCGGGACGCCGGCCAGCCGGCCTATCGGGCCCGCCAGATTCTCGACGCGGTCTGGCGGACGGGCGCGCCGTCGCCGCTGGAGGTGTCCACGCTCGGGGCGCCGCTCCGGGCGCTTCTCGCGGAGGCGTACCGCTGGGACACGGTCGGCGACACGGAGCTGACCGTCGCGGACGGCGGTGCGACCGAGAAGGCCCTGCACCGGCTCGACGACGGCGCGGTCGTGGAATCGGTGCTGATGCACTTCCCGGCATCGGCCGGGCACCGGGAGCGGAACACCCTGTGCATCTCCAGCCAGGCCGGCTGCGCGGTAGGGTGCCCGTTCTGCGCCACCGGCGAGCTGGGATTCGAACGCGACCTCCTCGTTCCCGAGATCGTGGACCAGGTCCGGAGCGCCGCCCGGCGGCTCAACGGCCGTGGACGGCGCCTCACGAATGTGGTGTTCATGGGCATGGGTGAGCCGCTGCTCAACCTGGACCGGGTCCTGGCGGCCGTCGAGGCCCTCAACGACCCCGTGCGCTTCGGGCTCGGCGCGCGGCACATCACGATCTCGACATCGGGCGTCGTCCCGGGGATCCGTCGCCTGACGGCCCTCGGACCCCAGTTCACCCTGGCCATCAGCCTGCACGCCGCCCGAGATGCCCTCCGCGACGTTCTCGTGCCGCTGAACCGGCGGTGGCCGGTCGCGGACGTGGTCGCCGCCGCGCGGGCCCATGCCGCGGCGACCGGCCGGCGGATCACCTACGAGGTCACGATGATCGGCGGCGTGAACGACACGGACGTCGACGCCGACGCCATGGCCGACCTGCTCCGCGGTGATCTCGCGCACGTCAACCTGATCCCGATGAACCCGGTCGCCCACACCCCGTGGACCGCGAGCCCGATGGCGGTCATCGAACGGTTCGCCGCCCGCCTGGTAGCCGACGGCATCCAGACGACGATCCGGCGGAACCGCGGCCAGGAGGTCGGGGCGGCCTGCGGCCAGCTGGCCGCCGAGCGAGCGGGCGGCCCGGCTCCCGCCGCCGTCCGCTGGCGGCGCGAGCGACTGGTCGCCGCGAGCGCCGCCGCCCTGCGGGGCGAACGGAGCCACGACCCCGCGCCAGTGGGGGCGTCCGAGGTGGGCGGCTGATGGCCGTCCGGCGCCCGCGTCCGTCGTCGCCCGTCCAGCCGGTCGTTCGCGGCCGCGCCCGGGTCGCAGCGAGCATCCTCGACGCCGACTTCGGCAACCTGGCCCATGCCGTCAGGCGCGCTGAGAAACAGGGTGCGGACCGGATCCACCTCGACGTGATGGACGGGCACTTCGTCCCGAACCTCACCTTCGGGCCGCGAACGATCAAGGCGCTTCGACGACGGACGCGCCTGCCGCTCGACGCCCACCTGATGATCGCCGAGCCGGGGCGGTGCATCGACCAGTACCTCGACGCCGGGTGTGATTCCGTGACGATCCACGTCGAGATCGAGGAGCCGATCGAGCCGACGCTGCGGGCCATCCGGGCCGCTGGCCGGGCCGCCGGCCTGTCGCTCCGTCCCGGTACGCCCCTGGCCGCCCTCGAGCCGTACCGCACCCTGCTCGACGTGGTGATGGTGATGACCGTCGAGCCAGGGTTCGGCGGCCAGGCATTCATGGCCGACGTCGCGCGCGCCAAGGTCCTCGCCGCCCGAGATCTGCTCAGCCACAAGCTCCACGGCGCCGAGGTCCACGTGGACGGAGGGGTGAACCGGGAGACGGCAGAGCTGATCGGTGGGCTGGCCGCCGACGTCCTCGTCGTCGGGTCCGCACTGTGGGCCCCCGGGCGGAACATGGGCCGTGAGATCCGGCTCATCCGGGCGCTTGCCGACGAGGGCTACCAGTACGGGCTCAACGACGGCCGGCCGCCGATTCCTCGGGATCGCGTCGTGACGTTCGCGACCCTTCCACGCCACCTCGCCCGGACGCTCCAGGGAAAGATCGAGCATGCCGGCATCCCCGCCCTCCTGTTTCGCTCGGGAGGCCTGGACGTGGACCTCCCCGACGAGATCCGCGACTGGGACCTGCTGCTCCCCGCGTCATCCGAGGCGGCCGCGATCGAGCGGTTCGGCGACCGGCGCGACGCGATGCTTCGCGAGGCCGCCGCCTGGCGGGCGGCCGGCATGCCGGAGGTCCCGTACGTTCCGGCGCCGCTCCCGCCGCGCCCGGATGAGGTCGTCCCGTGATCCCCGTCCTTGCCCGATGACCGACGAGCTCGAGCTCGCGGCTTCCCCGACGGTCGCCATCGGGACGGCGGCCGGACCGGCCGGCATGACAGGACAGTCCGGCCCTGCCGTGCCGGCCGGCATCGTCGGCTCCCCGGACGCGGACCTCCACCGTCGCAACGACCGACTGCTGCTCGCCACGATCGCCGGCTACGTCGTCCTCCTGTCCGGCCTGATGATCGTGAGCGGCGTCTCCGTCACCCCGGACGTCATGCTCGTGGCCCTCGGGCTGGCCGCCGTGATCCTGGGTCGAGGCCGGCTGTTCATCCGGGACTGGGTACCGTTCATCGGCCTCTTCCTGGCCTACGAGCTGATGCGCGGCTACGCCGACGACATCAACCGGGTGATCCACGACGCCGACGTCCTCGGTCTGGAGCGGGCGCTGTTCGGCGGCCTCCTCCCGACGCAGGTCCTCCAGGAGACGCTCCACCCCGCCACGGGCATGGACCCATGGGCGATCGCCGGCACGATCTTCTACTTCCTCCACTTCCCCCTGCCGATCGCGGTCGCCTTCCTGCTCTGGGTCCGTCGTCGGCGCGCCTACTACGACTACGTCGCGGCGCTGATCCTCCTGTCGATGGCGGGGTTCGTGACATACCTCTTCCTGCCGGTCGCCCCGCCATGGTGGGCCGCGACGCACGGTCTCATCCCGGGCCCGGACGGTGCACCGGCGATCGTCTACCTCAAGGCGCAGGGGTTCGACGACCTCGCGCGTCTGTTCGGCTTCGAAGGCCGCTACCTCTACAGCTACACGATCTACGAGGTCAACCCGAACGCCGTCGCCGCGTTCCCGTCGCTCCACGCCGCGTACCCGTTCCTGGCGTTCCTCTTCGCGCGGCGGGCATTCGGACGGATCGGGTGGGCGATGATCCTGTACGCCGTTGGCGTCTGGTTCTCCATCGTCTACCTCGCCGATCACTACGTCGTCGACATCCTCGGGGGCGTGGCGTACGCGATCGTCGCCTACCTCGCGATCGTCCACGCGCCGGGCTGGTTCCGCCAGGTCGTCGACCGCGCCGCGGACCCGGCGGTCGAGGCTGACGTCCAGAGCGGCGAGGCCGGTGACGCCGGCGCCTTCCACCGCGCGGCCGGACGGGTCCGCTGGGCGATCGTGCGGCAGGGCCTCCTGGTCGCCGCCGTCGGCGCGATCGGCGTCGTCGGTGTGGTCAAGGGAGGTTGGCTCGGCGGAGAGGAGACGCCGGTGCTGCTGCTGCCATGGGCGCTGATCATCGCCGGCCTCTGGCGGGCGGCCCTCGGCGCCATTTCGCGCTGATGCGGGCGCTCATCCAGCGCGTCTCGAGGGCGACCGTTCGAGTGGCGGATGAGCGCGTCGCGTGCATCGATCGCGGGCTTGTCGTGCTCGTCGGGGTGGGTCGCGCGGACGACGAGGCGACAGCCGACGCGCTCGCACGGCGTATCACCGAGCTCCGGATCTTCCGCGACGAACAGGGCAAGACGAACCGCTCGATCCTCGAGGTCGGGGGCGGGGCGATCGTCGTGAGCCAATTCACGCTCTATGCCGACACGACGCGCGGGCGACGGCCCGGATTCACGGACGCGGCCCCGCCGGAGCTCGCAGAGCGCCTCTACGAGCGCGTCGCCGCGGGTCTCGCCGGCGCCGGCGTCGAGCCGGTCGGGAAGGGCAGGTTCGGGGCGGAGATGGCCGTCGAGCTCGTGAACGACGGCCCCTTCACACTCTGGCTCGACACCGGCGATCGCTGAGCCAGAAGCGTTCGCTCAGCCGAGGTCCGGCGAGGGCCGCGGCGAGCAGCGGAGCGAGCGTACCCAAGCGTACGTGAGCGAGGCGGCGCAGCCGCAACGCCCGCCGGGCCCGGATCAACATCGGGGTTCGCTGAGCCAGAGGCGTTCGCTCAGCCGAGGCCCGGCGAAGGCCGCGGCGAGCAGCGGAGCGAGCGTACTGAGACGTACGTGAGCGAGGCGGCGCAGCCGCAACGCCCGCCGGGCCCGGATCAGCGAACGCTATCGAGCCTGCTTCGTCTGAGTGCGGCGGCAGCGGGTGCAGACGAGCGCCTTCGTGGGCGACCCGCCCTGGTCGATGACGAGCGGCTGCAGGTTGGGCTGGTATCGACGGTGCGCGCGGACCCGGTTCATCCCCGACGACTGGGGATTGAAACCGCCCATCGACGCCTTGCCGCAAATCGCGCAGGAACGGGCCATCATGTCCTCGGAGGGTGGTTCAGCAGGGTGCCGCGCCGGGTGGAGCCCGAGCGGGCCGGTATGATACCACGGACCTCGGCGGCCTCCGCCGCGGGTCGGCCGCGCCTGACGAGGACCGCCATCGTGCCCGACGAACCGATTCCCGGCCGAGCCCTGGCCACCCGCCGTGCCGTCATGGACGTCGTCCGGGCGGCGACGCTCGGCTCGTACGGCGTGGCCGGCTTCGCCGGTGGGCCCGTGGAGCGGGTCCTCGCCCTGCTTGAAGGCCGCCCGCCCGGGCTGCGCGTGGCGGTCTCGGACGGCGAGCTGGAGATCGGGATCAGCCTCCGGGTCGCCTACGGCCTGCCGGTCGCGGAGGTCGCCCGCCAGGTCGATTCAGCCATCCGGTACGCCATCCGCCGTGCCTTCGGGCGGGACGTGGACAGCCTCGCGATCCGGATCCGCGGGCTCGACACGCCGCCGGGCACGGAGCCTCCGACCCACGGCCATCCGCCCGGGCCGGGGAGCTCGGAGCTGGCCGACAGCGGGACGGACGTCGCCTGATGGCCCGTCGGAGCTGCGACGGGGACGGCCTGCTCGGCGCCTTCCGGGCGGCCGTGGCGAATCTCGAGGCGCACGTCGACGAGATCAATGCCCTGAACGTCTTCCCGGTCCCCGATGGGGACACCGGATCGAACATGGTGGCGACCGTCCGGGCCGCCCTGATCGAGGCCGAGGGGACGGGTCCGCGGCCGCCCGCGGAACGCGTCGCCGCGGCGGCCTCGTTCGGCGCGCTGATGGGCGCCCGCGGCAACTCCGGGGTCATCACGAGCCAGATCCTGCGGGGCGTCGCCGAGGGACTGGCCGGCAAGACGCGGTTCAACGGCCTCGATCTCGCCAATGCGCTCGAGCTCGGCACGAAGGCGGCCTACGGGGCGGTCGCGAAGCCGGTCGAGGGCACGATCCTCACGGTCGTTCGCGAGGCCTCGGCGGCCGCGGTCGCCGTCGCGGAGCGCGAGAACGACCTGGAGGCGGTCCTCACGATCACACTCGAGGCGGCCGAGAAGTCCGTCGCGCGGACCCCCTCGCTGCTGCCGATCCTCCGCGAGGCCGGCGTCGTCGATTCCGGCGGACAGGGGCTCTACCGCCTGCTCCAGGGTGCCCTGCTGTTCCTTGCCGGCCGTGCGCCGGCCGGGGCCCGGCCGCCGTCGACGGCTGCGGCGAAGCCGTCGATCCTCGTGGCCCATGCGGACGAGGGTTTCGGCTACGAGACGATGTTCCTGCTCCAGGCTCGGTCCGGCGAGGTCCTCGACGTCGACGCGCTGCGCGGCTACCTCGAATCGATCGGCGAATCGGTGCTCGTGGCCGGCGACCGGCG
>DATIUS010000174.1:0-2038 GCA_035466655.1 Candidatus Sulfomarinibacteraceae bacterium | reverse complement strand
CGTGGAGCCGCAGTTGAGGCACTTGTAGCAGCTGCCGTTGCGGACCATGATCGCGCCGCAGTCCATGCAGGAGGGGGCGTCGCCCTGGGTCGCGAAGGCGACCTTCACGTTCCCGAGCGCGAGCGTCATCCCGCCGCCGTTCCCGTTGCCGGCCTTCCCGTTGCCATTCCCCGCATGCCCGTTCGAGGCAATGACCGCGAGCTCCGCCACCTTCTCCCGCTCTTCAGCGGGGCTGGCGGCGACGGCGGTGGCCCTCGGCGGAGCGTCGTCCGTGGCATCTCGGCCGGAGGGAGACCCTGATTGCGGCAGCGCGGCTGGAGAGCCGGCCGCCGCCGACGGTGCAGGCGTCCCGGTCGCGAGCCTGTCGAGCGAGCCGGGACCCGCACCGGCGAGCAGGCCGGGAGCCCCGCCACTGCCGAAGGCAGGAGGGGAATCAACGATCGCGCTGCGATCGATGAGCCCGAGATTGGCCTTGTCATCGTCCGACAGGAACCGCGACCCCAGCCACCGGAAGATGTAATCCACGATCGACTTCGCGATCGGGATCTGCTGGTTGCCGGTGAACCCGCTCGGCTCGAACCGGACGTGAGCGAACTTGTTCACGAGGTCCTTGAGCGGCACGCCGTACTGGAGCGCCACGCTGACCGTCGTCGCGAACGAGTCCATCAGGCCCGAGACCGTGGACCCCTCCTTGGCCATCTTCAGGAAGATCTCGCCCGGCTGTCCGTCCGGGTAGAGCCCGACGGTGATGTAGCCCTCGTGGCCGGCGATGTCGAACTTGTGGGTGACGGCCGTGCGCTCGGCCGGGAGCCGGCGCCGGTGGGGCTTGACCGCCTCAGCCTGGGCGGCGGCGAGCTGCTTCCGGAGGCCCTCGATGACGGCCGAGTCCGCCTCGGAGACGGCGACGTCGCCGTCCTTCTTCTTGCCCGTGCTGAGCGGCTGGCTCCGCTTCGAGTTGTCACGGTAGATCGCGATCGCCTTGAGGCCCCGCTTCCAGCCCTCGAGGTAGACCTGCTCGATCTCCTCGGCCGTGGCGGCCTCCGGCATGTTCACGGTCTTGCTGATCGCCCCGGACAGGAACGGCTGGATCGCGCCCATCATCCGGACGTGGCCCATGTAGTGGATGGACCGCACGCCGTTCGTCGGCTTGAAGGCGCAATCGAAGACCGGCAGGTGCTCCGGCTTGAGGCCGGGTGCGCCCTCGATCGTCTCGTGCTCGGTGAGGTAGGCGAGGATGCCGTCCACCTCGTCCGCGGAGTAGCCGAGCTTGCGCAGCGCGGCCGGGACCGTCTGGTTGACGATCTTGAGGAAGCCCTCGCCGACGAGCTTCTTGTACTTGATGAGCGCGATGTCCGGCTCCACCCCGGTCGTGTCGCAATCCATCATGAAGGCGATGGTCCCGGTGGGGGCAAGCAGGCTGATCTGGGCATTCCGGTAGCCGTGCTCCCGGCCGAGCTCGAGGGCCGCATCGGAGATTCGATGGGCCTGCTCGAGCACGTCAGCCGGGACTCCCTCCGTCGGGATCTCATAGGCCGCATCCCGGTGCATCCCCATGACGCGCAGGAATGGCGCCTCGTTCTTCTGGTACTCGATGAACGGCCCGCCGTGGTCGCGGGCGATGACCGCGGACTGGTGGTACGCCTCGGCGGTCATGATCGAGGTGAGCGCCGCCGCGAAGTTGCGCCCGGCGTCCGAGTCGTAGGCCAGGCCGCGGCTCATGAGCAGCGCGCCAAGGTTGGCGTAGCCCAGGCCGAGCGGCCGGAACCGGTGCGAGTTCTCCTCGATCTTCGGGGTGGGGTACCCCGCGTTGTCGACGAGGATCTCCTGGGCGGTGATCGTGACCCGGCAGGCGTACCTGTAGTCCTCGACGTTGAACTCGCCGTCCGCGTCGACGAACTTCATGAGGTTGACGCTGGCGAGATTGCACGACGTGTCATTCAGGAACGAGAACTCGCTGCATGGGTTCGTGGCGTACTGGCGATCCGAGTTGGAGACCGGGTTCCAGTCGTTGATCGTCGTGTCGTACTGGATGCCAGGG
>DATIUS010000173.1:0-2197 GCA_035466655.1 Candidatus Sulfomarinibacteraceae bacterium | reverse complement strand
GTGTCCGCGTAGTCGTTCGTGCCCAGGATGCGGGCGTCGTGTCCGACGACCGGGGCGGCCTCGGCGAGATCCAGCCCCTTGCCCTGCGGCAGGCCATCGACGATGTCGATGAGGACGACGTCGGCGAGTCCGGCCTCGGCGATTCGCTGCGCGGCGGTCGCCCCGACGTTCCCGGCGCCGATGACGGTAACTTTGCTGCGACTCATGGCGTCTCCTGCCTCAGTTTCCAGGTCGATGTTAAGGAGAGATTCTTGTCAACCAACCTTCCCGTCACGGTCCTGACCGGTCTCGGCACGGTCATCACCGTCCTCGGCCTGTTCGCCGCCGGCGACATCCGGATCGTCATCGTCGGTCTCGTCGCGATCGCTTTCGCCGGCGTCCTCCAGGTCGCGGGGAGTCGTCGAGGGCCTTGACCCGACGCGCGTTCAGCCCTCGCCTGGGGCGGACATCCGAACCTCGCCGGCGTCCTCGGCGGCGATCGGGCCGGCTGCGCGGACCGACTCGCTGACGCCGTCCGCATAGGCCTCGAAGTTCTCGTGGAACATGTGTGCGATCCGGCGTGCCGCCACATCGTAGGCAGCCGGATCCGGCCAGGTGTTCCTCGGCGTGAGGACCTCCGATGGTACGCCGGGGACGGCGGTCGGCACCGCGACCCGGAAGATGGGGTCCA
Source organism: Candidatus Sulfomarinibacteraceae bacterium (assembly GCA_035466655.1). Classification (GTDB taxonomy): domain Bacteria; phylum Chloroflexota; class Limnocylindria; order Limnocylindrales; family CSP1-4; genus UBA5189. Next base: position 1,527 of record DATIUS010000173.1, on the reverse strand, counting down.
CCACCGTCGACACGTTGGCGAGATCGCCGTTCAGCGCCGCCCGGACCATGTTCCGGGTGTGGTTGATGTTCATCCGCTGGCCGACGCCGTACGGGCCGCCGGTCCAGCCGGTGTTCACGAGCCAGACCGGCACGTCCCACTGCTCGAGGCGGTCCATGAGCATGTGGGCATAGACGCCGGGATGCCGGGGCAGGAACGGCGCTCCGAACCCGGCGGAGAACGTGACCGAAGGCTCCTTCACGCCGATCTCCGTCCCGGCCAGCTTCGCGGTGTAGCCGGAGATGAAGTGGTAGGCGGCCTGCTCGCGGGTAAGCCGTGAGATCGGCGGGAGGACCCCGAACGCGTCAGCGGTGAGGAAGACGACGTTCCTCGGCGTCCCGGCGACGCCGGTCGGGTCGGCGTTGCCGATGAAGTCGAGGGGGTAGGCACCGCGGGTGTTCTCCGTGAACCGCTCCGAATCGAGGTCGAGCTCGCGGGTGACCGGGTCGATGTCCACGTTCTCGAGGATCGTCCCGAACCGCTTCGTCGCCGCGAAGATGTCCGGCTCGTACATCGGCGAGAGGCGAATCGTCTTCGCGTAGCAGCCGCCCTCGAAGTTGAAGACGTAGTCGCTCCCCCAGCCGTGCTCGTCGTCCCCGATCAGGCTCCGCAGCGGGTCCGCCGAGAGCGTGGTCTTGCCGGTCCCCGAAAGCCCGAAGAAGACGACCGAGTCGCCGGCCTTGCCGACGTTCACGGACGAGTGCATCGGCAGGACGCCCTCGTCGGGCATGAGGTAGTTCATGACCGTGAAGGCCGACTTCTTGATCTCGCCGGCGTACATCGTGCCGACGATGATCACCTCCATCCGCCGGAGGTGGACGAGGATCGCCGTGCCGGTGCGCGTCCCCTCGGTCTCGGGGTCCGCCTGGAACGACGGGACGTTGATGATCGTGAAGTTCGGCTCGAAGCTGGCGAGTTGCTCCTGCGTCGGGCGGCGGAACAGGTTGCGGGCGAAGATGCTCGCCCAGGCCGTCTCCGTGTAGACCCGCAGGGACCGGCGATGCGCCTCGTGGGCGCCGATGAACATGTCCTGGCGGTAGAGGTCGCGCTCGGCGACGTACTTCAGGAGCCGGGCCCGCAGCCGGTCGTAGTGCTCCTCGGAGATCGGGTGGTTGACGTCGCCCCACCAGACCTTCGATTCGGACGTCGGCTCGACGACGATGAACTTGTCCTTCGGCGATCGACCGGTGTGCTTGCCGGTGCGGACGACGAGCGGGCCGTTCGCGGCGAGCACGCCCTCACCGTCATGCAGGGCGAGCTCGTACAGCTCGGCGGTCGAGAGGTTCGTGCGCCCGGGCCGGGCGAGACTGCGGGCTGATCCGGGCGGGGCGGCGGTGCTCATCGGTCTGCGGTCTCCTCGGCGCGGACGGCGGGCGAGGCAGCCCTGCCCGTCTGGGCTTCGAATCGACCGGCCGCGCTTGACTCGGACCCGGGGGCCCGCGAAAGTCGGCTTCCGCAGTCGCTTGGTTGGCGGGATCGTATCACCCG
>DATIUS010000172.1:0-7483 GCA_035466655.1 Candidatus Sulfomarinibacteraceae bacterium | reverse complement strand
CGACGTGGTCGTGGAGGAGCGGCTTCCCGAACGCGCCGCGGCGATGGGCGCCCGGCTCCGTGCCGGCCTCCTCGAGCTGGCCGACCGCCACCCGATCATCGGCGAGGTCCGGGGACGTGGCCTGCTCCTCGGCGTGGAGCTGGTCACCGACCGGGCCACGCGCGAGCCGGCCGACCACCTCGGCGCGCTCGCCACGGACGAATGCCTGGCCCGCGGCCTGTCGATGAACATCGTCCGCCACGTCGGGGCGAGCAGCGTCTGGCGAATCGCGCCACCACTGACGGTGACGGAGGACGAGATCGACCTCGCCCTCGCGATCATGGACGACAGCCTGCGCGCGGTCACGGCGACGACGCCGGCGCCGACGCCGCCGCGGGCACCGGCACCGGCACCGGCACCAGCCTGAGCCGGCCGAGGCCCCTTCCGATCTTGATGCGCGTGTCCGCATCAACGCCCGAATGATGCGGCCATGAGCATCAAGAATGGGCGCGAGTTCCGGTAGGGCCGGTATCGCCCTGAGCGCAGCGCCCGACGAACGCACCCGACTTCACAGCGCCGCCGGCCCTCGGTGCCCGCTTTCGGCCGTCAGCCCTCGCTTTCGGCCGTCAGCCCTCGGTTGTCAGCCTTCGAGGGCCCGCGCGAAGGCGCGCTCGAGGACGGCCAGATCCGCCTCTGGGTCCCGCCCGAGCCGGAACCGCAGGATCGGGAGGCCGTGGTCCGCGATCGCTTCGGCGTCGCCCTGCGCCTGGGCGTCGATGAGCCGCCCGAAGGTGTACGGCCAGCCGGGGATCTCCCGATCGTGGGCGTGCTCGGCGGTCAGCTGGAGGAACCAGCCGACCGGAGCGCCGCCCTTGTGGAGCTGGCCGGTCGAGTGGAGGAAGCGCGGGCCGTAGCCGGCCGTCGTCGCCGTGCCCGTCCGGTCGCGGAGGAGGGACCGGAGCCGCCCGAACGCGCCGTCCCGCGCCGCCGTCGAGGCGATGAAGGCCTGAATGGCAACGTACCGGCCGGCCGGCGTCTCCCCCAGGCTGGATCGGATCAGGTCTGCCAGCCCGGCCTCGCCGAGCTCCTCGATCCAGTGGATCCGCGGCTCGGCGTCGGCCGCCGCGGCCGCCGCGACGTCGGTCCCGGCGACGACCCCGACCGACGCCGTCTGGAGGACCGCACGCGTCCGCTCCTTCGCCTCCTCGACGTTCGGCTGGTCGAACGGGTCGATACCCAGGACTGCGCCGGCGATCGCCGTGGCGACCTCCCAGCGGACGAACTCGCCGCCGAGGTCCATCGGGTCCTCGATCGCGATGCGGATGACCGGGTGGCCGATGTCCGCGAGCGCATCGAGCAGGCCGCCCGACGGATCCGCCGAGCCGGCCAGCGAGAGTCCCACGAAGACCCGGTCGTCGCCGTACGCGGCGGCCCGCCCGAGCGGCTCCCCGTCGACCGGCACGATGCCGGTCCCGTGCTTGCCGGTGGATTCGGCGATGAGCTGCTCCGCCCATCCGCCGAAGCTCGCGAGTGCCGGGTCGGTGATGAACGTGAGCTTGTCCCGGCCGGCCCGTGCCAGCTCGCCGCGTGCGAGCCCGAGGAGCACGCCCGGGTTCCGCTCCGGTTCCGGCTCGCGGCAGGCCGCGAGCATCGTCGAGGCCGAGGTCATGAGCGCGTCCAGGTCCAGCCCGATGAGCGACGCCGGCACCAGCCCGACGTAGGTCAGGGCCGCGTACCGCCCGCCGATGTCCGGCGGGTTCAGGAAGATCTCGCGCAGCTCGTCGTGGTGGGGGATCGCGGCGACGCTCTTCCCGGGATCCGTGATCGCCACGAAGAAGTCGCCCGGCTGCTGGTCCGAGTGCGCCGCCTCGAGGGAAGCGCTCACCCGCGCCCACGCGTCGGCCAGGAAGGCGAGCGGCTCGGTCGTCGTCCCGGACTTCGAGGCCACGATCCAGAGCGTGGAGAGGGGATCGAGGTCGTCGACCGTCGCGGCGACTGCCCCGGGGTCCGTGGAATCGAGGATCCGCAGGTCGAGGTAGCCCTCGGCCGTGCCGAACGTGCGGTGGAGGACCTCGGGCGCCAGGCTGGATCCGCCCATGCCCATGACGACCGCGGTCCGGAAGCCGGCGACGCGGATCCCGTCGCCGAAGCCTTCCAGGGCGGAGATCTGTTCCGAGAAGTGCGCCGGGGCATCGAGCCAGCCGAGCCGGTCGGCGATCGCCGCCCGGACGACGGGATCCTCGGACCAGAGGGTCGTGTCGCGGTCTGTGAGCCGCTGCGCCCATTCGTCGCGCCGGGCGTGCGCCGCGACGGCGGCCAGCCGCGACTCGTCCGCAGGCGCCAGGCGAAGGTCGAATTCCGCGCTCATCGATCCACCCCTCCCGGAACGCCTCGTTGTCCCGCTGGAGAAACAGGGCGAGTCTATCGGCTATGAAGGTGTCACCACTCGCGAGGGAGCCTAGCGTGCGCTCACCGGACGTCTGGGTCCTCGGTGTCGTCGCCGGGTTGTCCATCCTCGTCACCTGGATCCCGACCCTCGGCAACGGGCGGATCCCCAGCTTGGGCGTTGGACCTCTACGAGGATGTCAACCGCTGGTACCTCAGGACCGGGGACGTACGGGCCGCTGATGGTCGCTTCGTACGACCGTTCTCGCCCAACACGCCGTATCCGGTGGCCCTCACAGTGGACGCCCCGCTCGAGATCCAACGTCCTGCGGGGGGCCCGTTCCCGGGTTCGGGTTGCCGGACCTCGTCAGCGGCCGTTGCCAGCAGCAGGTCCGACCTGATGTTCAGCGGGAGGCGGCCGACCGCTCGCGCCTACCGGCGACCACCGCGGTCACCTGGGCCCGATCAGCCAGGGTCTCCGCGAAACCCAGCGCGGTCGACAGCGTCGAGGGTGATTGCCCCGAGCGCCGCGCGTACGAGGGCCGGGGGAGAACACCTCCCAACGGGAACGGGCGGATCGTGACAAATGGCTATTGATTCATCGAGAAGATGGCTACTGACACATGGGCGTGCGCTGCGATCCTGGGCGAGGGGTTCTGGCCCACGTGTCGGAGGAAGAGGGGAGGCCTGGATTGCGAGCTCGGGTAAGTGTCTTCCTGACCATTCTGGCCATGACCATTGTGCCGACATCAACCGTCAGGGCTGTAGGGGTCTGCGGCGACGTCGGCTGGACCAACTACTTCGACGGGTACTATTCCACCGATCAAGTCCGCTCGTCGAAGGCAACGATCCGCGATCGACCGATCTTCCTGTGCAACGAGAACGCTGGCGCAACGTCCGCAGCCACGGCATGGGCGATGGTAGCCGGAGCCGGCGGTCTTCAGTATGCGCAGGCTGGGTACATTAAGTTCGCGGGGTCTGCGAATCCACAGGCTTTCACGGAGTACAACGACGGCACGTCCATCTGGGACGCCAGCCATTGGTGGCGCACGACGTACGCTGGGATCTGGAGCAACGGCGCTCAGCACTCCTATGTTGTCGACTACAACGCCACTACCGGGAAGCTCTACATGCAGATCGACGGCTTGACGAAGGCCTCGACGCCATGGTCACCAGACCTCGTCTGGAACACCCCGTGGTCCGCACAATTCTTCGGCGAGACTATGGATCGCGGGGATGATGTTCCCGGCACTCCGGGGGCACGCACTGACTTCTCCTCCGTAGCGGTCCGACACTGCGCCGGGTGCATCTGGCAGGCGCCGACTGGCAATAGCCTGTTGAGCGATTGGCCCTACTACAAGTTTGCCTGGACTCTCAACCCGACTGCGTTCCAGATCTACACCCAACGATGAGGAGGCTCGACATGAGGCGATCCCGTGGGCAGCGGTGGCTCCTGTTCGCCGCGATTCCGGGTGTCCTCGCGATCCTTGCCATCGCAGTCGGACGACCGGTATTCGTCACAGCATCCGCGACGCAATTCGATATCCTCCGCGACGTAATGGCTCGCGGTGGGGTCGAACTCGAGCCACTGACTCCCAACGAGCTCACAGCGGTGCTTGCCGGACCAGTAACGGCGGAAGCGGCGGTAGCTGAAGCCGTCGGACAGTTTGGCAAAGTAGACCCTCCGGTCGTCCTCGTCGCCCTCATTACGGTCAAGGATCTCGAACCGAGGATCGACCGTACGCCGATGTATGTGGTCCAACTCGGGGGCATGAACCTCCCGCCGGCGGGCGGCGGCCCGATCCCCAAAGGGAACCTCGACCCTGAGTCGCTTATCCACCGTGAACTCGTGGTCTTTGTCGACGCGGTCACGGGCAAGTATGTCTTGTCGGTGACCGCGCGGTAGGGAGGACCGCCGTGAAGAGTGGTCTCGCAACCGAATGCCGTGTCGCGGGAGGCGATTGCCTGGGGCTCGGCCCGCAGCGTTGTCTTCGACGACCTGAGCGGACCCGTCGTCGGCGAGCGATGCCGGTCCACAGCCCTCATTCGACACGCCGGGGCCGTGAGGGCGCCCCCGCCTCGTCCGCGCGACGTGGGATTGTGCACCCAGCCAAAGACGAAGGCCTCGCGAATCCGTCGTGACTCGGTCCGGATCGTTGGGTCTGCCCGGAGTGAGCCTCGCCGCAGGTGGGACCGTCCTCGCTCGCGGCGCCCGGGGATCCGGAGGGCCACTTGTCAGCAACCTCGAACCCGAGTGGCGGCTTCAGGGCTCCTCGGTTTCGATCGCAAGGACCTTGTTCAGCCGGCGAACGTGGCGTGGCTCGCCGGAGAAGGTCGCGCCCAGGAAGGCCAGCGCACATTCGTAGGCGGGTTCCGACCCAATGACCCGCGCGCCGAGGGTCAGCACGTTGAGGTCGTCGTGCTCGACACCCTGGCGTGCGGAATACGTGTCGTGGCAGACGGCGGCGCGGACGCCCCGGATCTTGTTCGCCGCCACCGACGCGCCGACGCCCGAGCCGCAGATCAGGATCCCGCGGTCCGCGGCGCCCTCCCGGACTGCGAGCCCCAGGCGCAGGGCAAAGTCCGGGTAGTCGTCGGTGGGGTCGGAGCCGTCACCGCCGAGATCCACGTACTCGTGCCCCAGACCGGCGGCGTCGAGCCGCCCGAGGAGCTCGGCCTTGAGGGCGGCCCCAGCGTGATCGGCGGAAAGGGCGACGCGCATTGTCAGGTGCCGATGACGTCGACCCGGAGCCCGATGTCAGGGAGGCCGGTGTCGGTGGTGACAACGCGCTCGGCGTCGAGCACGCGAGCCGTCGCGAGGACGAGCGCGTCTGGGAGGCGGAGCGCTCGCCCGTGAGACGCTCGAAGGTGGGCCGCCTCCGCGGCGATCGATCTGCTCACGGGCTCGATCAAGGCCGGCAGCTCGTCCAGGAACTGATCGACCTTGGCGCGTGCCTCGGATCCGGTGCGGATGGCGCCGACGAGCGCCTCGGAGTATGCGCTCGCCGGCAGGATGATCCGGTCGCCGCGTTTCCGCGCATCCGCGAGCGCCGAACGCGCGGCTGGACGATGGACGTCACGCCGTTCGAGGAGCGCGATCACGACTCCGGCGTCGAGGACGGTCACTCCCATTCGTCGCGCAGTGCGTCGAGGTAGCCAGGCGGGTACACGCCGTCGAAAATGCCGGAGTAGCGCTCGAGGACGTCGGTCTCGGGAGCCAGCACGATCTCGCCCCCGCGGACATCGACGCGAAGCTGGTCACCGATCTGGATCCCGGCGCGAGCGAGAGCGGCGACCGGGATCGTCACCTGGTGCTTGGCGCTCACCCGGGTATAGCCGCGGCGCCTCGTTCTGACCTTTACTTCGTTACCCACGAGTCAAGCATAGCAACGAGACGGGTCGCCGGCAAGAGCCTGAGCCGTCAGTCACGCCCGCGGTCGAGCGTCGGGACACGCCCGCGGAGCTCGCCGCGGACGACGCGCCGCGCGACATCGGCGACGCGATCGACGGAGAACCCCAGGGCCGCCCAGATCGCCGCCGCCGGCGCCGACGCGCCGAAGCGATCGATCCCGATGATGGCTCCGCCGTCGCCGGCGTAGCGCTCCCAGCCGAGCGAGACGCCGGCCTCGATCGTGACCCTGGCGCGCACCGACGGCGACAGGACCGCTTCCCGGTAGCTCGGATCCTGGGCCTCGAACCGCTCCCAGCAGGGGAGCGAGACCACCCGCGCCGGCGTCCCTTCCGCTTCGAGGGCCTCGGCCGCGCCCATCGCGAGGTGCAGCTCCGACCCCGTCGCGACCAGGATGACCGCCGGTGCCCCACCGCTCGCCTCCGTGGACGCTCGCCGCAGCACGTAGCCGCCGCGCCGGACGCCATCTCGGGCCAGCTCGGCCGTGCCCGCGAGCGTCGGGAGCTTCTGGCGGGTCAGCGCCAGGGCCACCGGTCCACCACGGCGTTCCACGGCGAGCGCCCAGGCGGCCGATGCCTCGTTCGCATCACCGGGCCGAACGAACCACAGGTTCGGGATCGCGCGGAGCGCCACGTAGTGCTCCACCGGCTGGTGCGTGGGCCCGTCCTCCCCGAGCCCGACCGAGTCGTGGGTCCAGACGTAGATCACGTGGAGCCCGGAGAGCGCGGCGAGGCGGACGGCGCCGCGCATGTAGTCGCTGAAGGTGAGGAACGTCGCCGCGTACGGGATGAACCCGCCGTGGTAGGCGATCCCGTTCGCGATCCCGCCCATCGCGTGCTCGCGGACCCCGAACCGGAGGTTCCGGCCGGCGGTCTCGGCCTCGAAGTCGCCGCCGCCCTTGACATCGGTCAGGTTGGATTCCGACAGGTCGGCGGCGCCGCCGAACAGCTCCGGGACCGGCTCGGCGAGCGCGGCGATCGCCGCCTGGCTCGCCTGGCGCGTTGCGAAATCCTCGCCGACGGCGTAGGTCCGGAGCCCGGCGTCCCAGCCGTCCCGGAGCTCGCCGGACAGGCGCCGCCGCAGCTCCGCGGCCGCACCCGGATCGGCGGCCGCATACCGGTCCATCCGGGCCTCCCAGTCGGCGACGAGCGCCCGGCCCGCCGGAACAGCCGCGCGGAAGACGTCGAGTGCCGCATCCGGAACGAGGAACTGGGCATCCGGATCCCAGCCGTAGGCCAGCTTCGTGAGCCGGACCTCCTCCTCGCCGAGCGCCGCGCCGTGGGCCTTCTGGCTGTCCTGCTTGTTGGGGCTGCCGAAGCCAATGTGCGTCCGGACGGCGATGAGCGAGGGACGGGCGTCATCGTGGGCGGCCTCGATCGCCGCGACGATCGCCGCGACGTCGTTACCGTCCTCGACGCGCTGGGTCTGCCAGCCGTACGCCGCGAACCGGGCGAGGACGTCCTCCGACCAGGCCATCTCCGTCGGCCCGTCGAGCTGGACCCGGTTGTCGTCGTACAGGACCATCAGCCTGCCGAGCCGTAGGTGGCCGGCCAGGCTCGCGGCTTCCGCGGCGATCCCTTCCTGGAGGTCGCCGTCGCTGGCGATTGCGTACGTCCGGTGGTCGATGACGTCGTGGCCCGGCCGGTTGAACTCCTCGGCCAGGCGGCGCTCGGCGATGGCCATGCCCACGGCGTTGACGAGGCCCTGGCC
>DATIUS010000171.1:0-5222 GCA_035466655.1 Candidatus Sulfomarinibacteraceae bacterium | reverse complement strand
AGGGCCGGACGGTCCCGGCGTCACCCACGTCAGGTGCCCGGAGAGATGAGGTTGCCCAGGATTCCCAGCACGAACCCGGACAGGACGATCGCGATCACCATCAGGATCAGCCAACGGAGGTAACGCCGCTCCTCCGCCCGCCCCGATTCCGGGTCCGGGTCGCGCCCGCCGGCGATGTACGGCGCCGCGAGGCCGCGCTTTCGCGCGTGCTCGTTCCGCTCCGTGTCGTACGCCGCAGGGTCCGGGGGAAGGATGGGCGCGGTCATCGGGTCGTGGTCGCCGCCGACGGCTTCAACGCGCCGCGAGCGCGTTGCCGAGCCGCCGCCCGGTCGTGACCGCCCCCTCGGAGGCGGACGAGACGAGCGCGGCGTACTTCGCCATGACGCCGGTCGAGTAGCGGGGCGGCGGCGCCGTCCACCCGGCGCGTCGTCGGGCCAGTTCCGCGTCGTCGACCAGGAGATCCATTCGCTTCGCCTCGACGTCGATCTCGATCTCGTCGCCCTCCTGGACGAGGGCGATCGGGCCGCCGAGCGCCGCCTCGGGCGCGACGTGGCCGATCATCAGGCCGTGCGTCCCGCCGGAGAAGCGGCCATCCGTCAGGAGCGCGACGGATTCGCCGAGGCCCTCGCCGACCAGCGCGGCCGTCACGCTCAGCATCTCCTGCATCCCGGGGCCGCCGACCGGCCCCTCGTAGCGGATGACGACGACGTCCCCGGGGACGATCCGGCGCTCCCGGACGGCCTGGAAGCAGGCCGTCTCCGAGTCGAACACCCTGGCCGGGCCGCGATGGTGCAGCCGCTCGTGGCCGGCCAGCTTCACGACACAGCCGTCCGGCGCCAGCGAGCCGCGCAGGATCGCGAGCCCGCCGACCGGCTTGATCGGCGTCTCGATCGGGACGACGACCTTCTGGCCCTCTGTCTCGACGGCGGCCGCCGCGATCTTCGCGATCGTCCGCCCGTCCACGTTCCGCTCGTCGGCATGGAGCAGGTCGCGCTTGAGCAGCTCGCGCATGACGAGCCCGATGCCCCCCGCGTCGTGCATGTCCGCGGCGGTGTACCGCCCGCCCGGCCGCATGTCGGCGACGATCGGGGTTCGCTCCGCGATCGGCCCGAACTCGTCGATCTCGAGCGGGATGCCGAACTCGTGGGCGATGGCCAGGAAATGGAGCACGGCGTTCGTGGAGCCACCGGTCGCGGCCACTGACGCGATCGCGTTCTCGATCGCCTCCCGGGTCACGATGTGGGACGGCCGGATGTCGTGGCGGACGAGGGTCATCGCAAGCTCGCCGGCACGTACCGCGGCCTCGTCCTTCTTCGGATCCTCGGCCGGGATCCCGTTGAGGCCGCCCGGCGAGAGCCCCAGGAACTCGAGCGCCGTGCTCATCGTGTTCGCGGTGAACTGGCCGCCGCAGGCGCCCGCACCTGGGCAGGCCGCGCTCTCGATCGCGTAGAGCTCGTCCAGGGTCATCTTGCCGGCCCGGTAGGCGCCGATGGCCTCGAAGACCGACACGACCTCGAGGTCACGGCCCTTGTAGTGGCCGGGGTAGATCGTCCCGTTGTAGAGGACGAGGCCCGGGACGTCGAGGCGGGCGAGCGCCATCGCCGCGCCGGGGATCGTCTTGTCGCAGCCGACCAGGCAGACGACGCCGTCGAGGAGGTGGCCGCGAACGACCAGCTCGATCGAATCGGCGATGACCTCGCGGCTGACGAGGCTCGCCTTCATCCCCTCAGTGCCCATGGACACGCCGTCCGAGATCGAGATCGTGTTGAACTCCATCGGCGTGCCGCCGGACTCGCGGATGCCCTGCTTCACGAACTCGGCCAGCCGGCGCTGGTTCAGGTTGCAGGGCATCGTCTCGATCCAGGTCGTCGCGACGCCCACGAGCGGCTTGGCGAGGTCGTCGTCGGTGAAGCCGACCGCCTTGAGCATCGCCCGGGCAGCCGCGCGATCCGGCCCATCGGTGAGGGCGGCGGAGTGCCGCTTCCCGGGATCGGTCGGGCGGTGGTAGGGGGTCGGTCGGTCGGCCATTTCCTGTCCTCGGACGGTGCGCTGGTGTGCAGACGTCAGTGTACGAGCCGGGCTATTCTCGGCGGGCATGGATCGCAAGGTCGAGCTCCTCCGTCGCGTCCCGCTCTTCTCCACGCTCGAGGGGCGCAGCCTGGAAGCCGTGGCCACCCTCGCCCGCGAGGTCGCGGCGCCGGCCGGCACGGTCCTCATGCGCGAGGGCGAGCCGGCCGAGAGCTTCTACCTCATCGTCTCGGGCACGGTGCACGTCGAGCGGGCGGGGACGACCGTCCGGTCGATGTCTGACGGCGGCTTCGTCGGCGAGATCGCGCTGGCCGAGCGGGGAGCCCGCACCGCGACCGTGACGTGCGCGACCGACTGCCAGCTGCTCATGCTCGGCAGCTTCGAGTTCGAGCGGGTGACCGCGACCTTCCCGGACGTCCGGGCAAGGATCACCGCGACGATCCGCCGCCGGCCGCATGCCGGCGAAACGTCCGGCGGCGCGGGCCCCGCGGATTGACTCAGCGCCGGCAGGGGCCGGTGTCCGCGGCGCGGGTCAGCCCGATCGACGGCATGACGGCGACCGCGACCTGGGTCGGGGAGAGCGCGTAGCCGACCGACTCGTCCGAGCGAGATTCGGCGAACACCACGCCGCCGACCGTCCCGTCGGCAAGCAGGAGGGGGCCGCCGCTGTCGCCCGGCTCGATCGTCGCCCGGAGCTCGACGATCCGGCGGGTGACCCGCCGGAGACCGGCGACGTCGAGGCCCTCCGCGTCGTAGACGTCGGTCACGACGGCCGGCGCGACGACGGCCGCGCCGCCGTCGGGATACCCGAAGGTGGCGCCCGCGGCGCCGCGGACCGGGGCACCGCTCGCGAAGATGAGCGCCGGCGCCCGGAGGCCCTCCACGCGCAGCAGCGCGACGTCGAGGACCGGGTCGAACAGCACGGGGACGCCGGCGAGGCGGTCGGTGGCGGTCTCGATGGCGACCGAACTGGCGCCGGCCACGACGTGCGCGTTGGTCACGACGTACCCGGCCGCGAGCACGAAGGCGGTTCCCGTCGAGCGGATCGCGCAGGCGTCGGCCTCGATGCGAACGACGGACCCCGCCGCGGCGGCACCGAGCGCCCTGGCGAACGCCTCGTCCGGGAGGTCGATCGGGTCGGCCGGCAGGCGCTCCAGGCCGAGGAAGACGTCCGGCAGGCCCGACGCGTCGAGCGCCTTCCCGAGCTCCACGACGATCGCGGTCGGCGGTGGCAGCACGGCCGAGATGGCCCGCACGGCCGTCGATGTCTGGGCCGCCCCGGCGAGCGAGGGGATCGCGCCGGTCGCGAGGATGCCCCCGACGAGCCACAGGATCAGCACGGCCTGGGCCGCTCCGACGACCGCCCCGGCCACGCGATCCAGCGCGCCCAGGAGCCCCGCCCCGAGGAGACTGGAGGCCCCATGCCCGAGGCGCGTCCCGAGTGCCTCGCCGATTCCGAAGCAGCCGATCAGGACGAGCAGCACGACCCCGATCCGGACGAGCGGGAGCGCGTCGCCCAGCGAGGCGAGCAGCCACGGGACTGCGGCCAGCCCGGCGACCGCCCCGAGCACCGCCCCGCCGAGGCCGCCGAGCTGCGGCAGCGCCCCGGACCGCCAGCCGAGGAGGATCGCGAGCACGACGAGCCCGATCGCGCCGGCGTCAAGGGGGTTCACGCCTCGATGGTCGCACAGCTCGTCGGCCGCGCGGGCCCGACGGCCGTCGCGATCGAGGGCTACCAGTCCCGTTGGTCACGGCCGCGCAGGCAAGAAGGCACATGCGTGGCGAGTTGCCTCGGATATACTCCGGTGGAGTATCGATCCCATCCCAGCCGAGCGTCGGTCGCCGCCGCCCGGCCCAGCGGAGGACGCCCGCGTGGACAAGCATCTTGAAATGGCCTCGGGAGGCCATCACGGCGCGGCTGCGGCCGGCCCGGATTCGGCGATCGACCCGGTCTGCGGCATGACCGTGGACATCGTCGGGGCGACCGCGAAGGCACTGGTGGCCGAGCACGAGGGCACGGCCTACTACTTCTGCGGGAAGGGCTGCAAGCTCGAGTTCGGCGACGACCCGGGGCGCTTCCTCGACCCGTCGTACGTCCCGTCGATGTAGTCGGCGCCGATCCCACCTCCGCCGCCACCTCCCATTGCCCTCCAGGACCGCCCCCGCATGACCACCCCGGCCACCGATCCCCGGCTCCTCCCGATCGAGCTGATCCTCCCGATCGAGGGGATGACCTGCGCCTCCTGCGTGAACCGGATTGAGCGATTCCTGAAGAAGACGCCGGGTGTCGAGGAGGCGAGCGTCAACCTCGCCACGGAACGCGCGACGGTGCGCCTGGACCCGGCCATCGCCGGGCGGGACGAGGCGGTCGCGGCCGTTCGGGCGGCCGGCTACGACGTCAAACCGGAGGCCGCCGGGGTGGCCGGCGCCGAGGGCGCGTCGGCGACGGCCTCGCTCGCGGACGAGGTGACGGCGGACGACCTGGAGCGGGAGCGGCACCAGCGCGAGACGCTCCTCCAGGCCGGTGTCTCGGTCGTCGCCGCGCTCCTGATCATGGTCGCGATGTTCACGCCGCAGACGGCGGTGGCGATGGAGGACATCAACAAGTGGGTCCTCTGGCCGGCGACGTTCATCCAGTTCTGGGCCGGCGGCCGCTTCTACCGGGCCGCCTGGCGCGCCGGGCGCCACGGCGGGGCCACGATGGATACGCTCGTCGCCGCCGGAACGTCGGCGGCGTGGGTCTACTCGGTCGTCGTGACGATGTGGCCGGAGACGGTCCACCTCGCGGGCCTCCACCCGGAGACGTACTTCGACTCCTCCACGATCATCATCGGCCTCATCCTCCTGGGCCGGTGGCTCGAGGCGCGCGCGAAGGGCCGCACGACGGGTGCGATTCGCCGGCTCATCGGGCTCCAGGCGACCACGGCCCGGCGGATCCGTGACGGCGTCGAGGAGGATGTCGAGCTGGCGTCGGTGATCCCCGGCGACCTCCTGCGGGTCCGGCCCGGCGAGAAGATCCCGGTCGACGGCGTCGTCGTCGAGGGCGCCTCGGCGGTCGATGAATCGATGCTCACCGGTGAGCCGATCCCGGCCACGAAGGCCGCCGGGGACGAGGTCATCGGGGCGACCCTCAACACGACCGGGTCGTTCGTCATGCGTGCCGTGCATGTCGGCCGCGACACCGCCCTGGCGCG
>DATIUS010000170.1:0-25802 GCA_035466655.1 Candidatus Sulfomarinibacteraceae bacterium | reverse complement strand
GCCAGCTGGCCCACGAGCCGCTCGCCCGTCTTGCTGAATGCGACGACCGACGGGACCGTGCGTCCGCCCTCGGCCGAGGCGATGACGGTGGGCTCGCCGCCCTCCATGACGGCGACGACCGAGTTCGTCGTGCCGAGGTCGATGCCGATGATCTTTCCCACGTTGCTGGCTCCTGTCGGGTGTCGGGTGGTCGGTGTCCTGGGTCGGGGTCGAGATTCAGTGGATCGGGGGGTCGGTTGTCGGGTCATGCCCGCCGCCGGCGTCGGGGCCCGCGGCGTCGTCCGCCCCGGCGGCGACGACCACGAGCGCGGGTCGCAGGACGCGGTCGCGGAGGCGGTATCCGCGCCGCAGCTCGCCGACGATCGAGCCGTCCGGGTGGTCCGTCCCGGGCACGCTCGCCACGGCCTCGTGCTCACGCGGATCGAACGGCGTCCCGGGCGAGGTCGCGATCGGCGAGACGCCCTCGCTCTCGAGCAGCTGGCGGAGCTTGCGGTCGATGGCCGCGATCCCCTCGACCCAGGGATCCTCGGCGATCGTCGGCGGGCGGGCCTCGATCGCACGATCGAAGTCGTCGGCGAGCGCGAGGACCTTGCTGATCAGCCCCTCGGCAGCGAGGCCGAGCATCGCCTGTCGCTCCTCGGCCGTCCTGCGCTTGAAGTTGACGAACTCGGCACGCTCGCGCTGGAGCGCCGCGAGGTACTCGTCCCGATCGCGAGCGGCGGCGTCGCGCTCGCCGGTCAGCTGCTCGATCTGGGCGAGGAGCGTCTTCGGCGAGATGTCGATCTCATCGGCGCGCCCCTGGGCGCGGGTTCGCTTGTCCATGGGTCCTTCGTCTGTTCGTTCCGGCGAATCAGGCGTACAGGTGGTCGACGAGCTCATTCATGAGCCCCGACACGAAGCGCACCGTGCCGATCGCCTGGGGATAGGCGAGGCGGGTTGGCCCCAGGACGCCGACCACGCCGATGGCGCGCCCGGGCTGGCCATACGGAGCGAGGACGAGGGCGACCTCCTGCATGTCCTCGGGCGCGTTCTCGTGGCCGATGTAGACGCGCACTCGGCCGGCGGCTGCCACCGCCCCGACGAGCTCGCCGAGGTAGATCCGGTTCTCGAGCGCCGAGAAGACCCGGCGGAGCTTGTCGCTCTGAGCGAACTCGGGCTGGCCCATGACGTTCAGCAGTCCGTCGCTGAAGACCTCCTCGACGGATGCGATGTCGTACTCGCGGAGCATCCGCACGATCCGGTCACCGACGCGACGGGCGAGCTCGGCGTACGGATGATCGACCGGGATCGCCGTCAACGCCCGCTCGACCTGCGCGGCCGTCCGGCCGTCGACGAGGTCGTTGAGGAGTCCGGCCGCACTCGACAGGGTCGACTGGTCGGCGCTCGCGTCGAGCGTCACGAGGACCTGCTTGAGCGCGCCTTCGCGAAGCACGACCACGAGGCTGGCGAGCCGATCGCTGATCGAGACGAGATCCACTCGGCGGACGTGCGCGGCGATCGGCTTGGCGGGGGTGGCCAGCCCGGCGGCGCGCGTCAGCGACGCGATCGTGGACGCCGCGAGGCGGAACCAGTGCTCGCTGGCGAACTCGACCTGCCCGAACTGGTGCCGGATCATCAGCTGCTCGACCTCCGGCATCAGCGCCGAATCGATGATCGATTCGACATACCAGCGGTAGCCGTCGTCGGTCGGGATCCGCCCGGCGGATGTGTGCGGGTGGGTCAGGAGACCGTCGAGCTCGAGCTCCGCGAGGACGTTCCGGACGGTCGCGCTCGACACGCCCAGAGCGTACCGCTCGACGAGCGCGTGGCTGCCGACCGGCGTCGCCGTGGTGACGTATTCCTCGATGACGGCCCGAAGGATCGCCTGCGCGCGAAGGTCCAGGGGGCCGATGGAACGGCGGATCCGACGTGCCAAGGCCTGTGCTCCCGATCTGGGCGGACGGTTAGCACTCTCCATGCCAGAGTGCTAACGACGATTCGGATGGTAGCAGCGGCACCGGCGGAGCGTCAACGGCCCGGAGTGCCCCGAGGGCCGAGCGCGTAACGATGGCGCAGCCTGCCGCCCGAAACGCAGTCTCGAGAACTGGACTGCCGGTCCCGATCTGTGCATCGCTGTCAAGGGCTCCGGAGTCCCAAGCCGGTCCCCCGACACGGATCATGCGCAACGGCCACGGAGCGGAGCGCGTCGAGCCGCGCAGCGTGAGGCAGCCGGCGGCGTTCGTGGGCGGCGCCTACGCCTCACACGAGCCGGGCGAAGAGCTCGTTGGAAAGGAGCCGCCCCCGTGTCGTGAGGACGATCCGGTCGTCCGGCGTGACGTGGAGGAGCTCGATGGCGAGCGCCCAGCCGAAGACATCGGCGAGGGGCGGCTCCAGGGCGGCGCCGGCCGGGATCCCGCGGGCCGTCCGGAGACCCAGGATGACTCGCTCGGCCGCGGCGGTGGGCCCATCCACGGACTCCTCGCCGCCCGGCGGCAGCTGTCCGAGACCGCCGGCCGGGGGAGTGAGCGCCTCGAGATAGGCATCCAGGCGTGCCGCGTTCCAGCGACGCGTCAACCCGTCGAAGGCGTGGGCGCCCGGTCCCACGGCCTCGCATGGACGCCGCTCCCAGTAGGCGAGGTTGTGGCGGCTCTCGTGGCCGGGGCGGGCCCAGTTGCTGATCTCATAGCCGTCGAAGCCGGCCTCGGCGAGGCGGTGCACAGCATGGTGGTACATCGCCGCGGCCCGGTCCTCGTCCTGGCCCGTCCGTGCGGCGTCGCGCCAGCGCCGGGCGCCCCTCGTCAGCGGCAGATGGTCGCCGGTCGGGCCGGTCAGGCCCTCCGCGTCCGGGTCGTCCAGGGTCAGGGCGTAGAGGGAGAGGTGATCCGGCTCAAGGTCGAGCGCCGACTCCAGCGTCGCCATCCACCCGTTGAGCGACCCACCGGGAACGTCGTACAGGAGGTCGAGGTTCACCGACGGGATCCCGCCATCCCGGGCATCGTCGACCGCACGGACCACGTCCGATGCGCGGTGGCGACGACCAAGACCCCGGAGCGTCGCGTCGTCCAGAGACTGGGCGCCGTACGAAACGCGGGTGATTCCGGCGGCGGCAAGCGCTGCCGCGTTGCCGCGCTCGTCCGGTCCGGGGTTCGCCTCGATCGTGATCTCGGCGTCGGCCGCCAGGCCGAACCGGCCGCGAACGAGCCCGACGATCCCGGCGATGTCCTCGGCCTCGAGCAGGGAGGGCGTGCCGCCCCCGAGGTAGAGCGAGCTGAGCTCCGGGCGCCCGGCGCCCCCCGGGTCGACGGCAGAACCGCCACCGTCCGCGGCACCGGGGATGCCGCCGCCGGTAGGGAACCTACCGGGCGGACCCCAGCGCCGGTCGAGGATGTCCGCGCGGAGCTCCAGCTCGCGGCGGACCGCGGCGACGAACGCGACAACCCTGTTGGCCGGCCCCCGCGCGTCGGACCCGGCGACGACCACGAAGTCGCAGTACGGACAGAGCGAGACGCAGAACGGGACGTGGACGTAGAGCGCCTCGGGCGGCGCGGCGTGCGGGGGCGGAAACGCGCCCGGCACACGGTCGGCACCCGGCGCACGGTCGGCACCCGGCGCACGGTCGGCGCCCGGCGAACCCGCGGCGCCCGGCGAACCCGCGGCGCCCGGCGCGCCAGGCTGGCCCTCAGCGTTCTCGGCTGCCGTCACGCCCGGCCACCACGCGCCAGCCCTCCGGGGTCCGGCGACGACGCTCCACCTCCTCGACCTCCGTCCCGCGCGGCGCGGGCTGGCCCGCGTGCCCGGTCGTCAGGAAGACCGCGACGCGGGTGACCGCGTGGCCGAGGAAGGCGGCCGCGATCCCGCCGGTGAGCAGCGTTGCCGACCCTGCCACGAGGCCGATGACGAGGGCCAGGAGGAACATCGCGCGGTTGCGCCCGGGTGCCCCGAGGCGGGTCGCGAGCGTGTACACGATCGCCTGGGCGATGAGCGCGAGGACCGGGTCCATCCCTCCCGCAACCAGGAAGCCGAGGAGGGCGGCCCGGAAGACCGCCTCGTCCACGACGGCGGTGGCGATCTCGTTGACGAGCGCGCCCGGGTAGGCCGCGACGTCCGGCAGCCGGACATGGTGGTACCGCCACCAGGCGATCGTCACGGCGGCGCCGGCCCCCACCGCGGCCAGGACGAACCCGAGGAAGATCCCTCCGTCGCCGCCGCGCATGAACAGGACGGCGCCGGGCGCCGGATGGATGACGACGATCGCGACGACGCCGCCGATGCCGATGACGTACCAGCCGAGCCGGCGCCAGATCGAGGGCAGCCGGCCCCCGACCGGTTCGTCGTACTCCGCCGCGCCGAACCGACTGGCCTCCACGCGGAGGAGGACGAGCAGCAGCGTCAGCCCGAACGCGACGAGCGAGCGGAGGCCGTGGACCAGGCCCTCGTCCACGACGTGCCTACCCCTCGTCGGTGCGGAGCATGGCGAGGAAGGCCTCCTGCGGGATCTCGACCGAGCCGACCCGCTTCATCCGGCGCTTCCCCTCCTTCTGCTTCTCGAGGAGCTTCCGCTTGCGCGTGATGTCGCCACCGTAGCACTTGGCCAGCACGTTCTTCCGCATGGCCCGGACGGTTTCGCGGGCCACCACGTTCGACCCGATCGAGGCCTGGATCGGGACCTCGAACATCTGGCGCGGGATGAGCTGCTTCAGGCGCTCGGCGAGCGTCCGCCCGATCGAGACGGACTTCTCGCGGTGGACGATCATCGACAGCGCGTCCACCGGCTCGCCGGCGACGAGGACATCGAGCTTCACCAGCTGCGCCGCCCGGTAGCCGATCTCCTCGTAGTCCATCGAGGCGTAGCCGGCGGTCCGGGTCTTGAGCTGGTCGTAGTAGTCGACGATCAGCTCCGCCAGCGGCAGCTCAAAGCGCATCAGCACCCGGACCGGATCGATGTACTCGAGGTCCCGGAAGGTGCCGCGCCGGTTCGTCGACAGCTCCATGAGCGGCCCGATGTACGAGGACGGGGTGACCACGGAGAGCTGGACCCAGGGTTCCCGGATCTCCTCGATCTCCGAGACCGCCGGCAGGTGGGCCGGGTTGTCCACCGCAACGGTCCCGCGGCCCGCGGTCAGGACGACCTGGTACTCCACGGACGGCGCCGAGGCGATCAGGTCGAGGTTGAACTCGCGCTCGAGGCGCTCCTGGACGATCTCCATGTGGAGGAGCCCGAGGAAGCCGCAGCGGAACCCGAACCCGAGCGCCACCGAGCTCTCCGGCTCGTAGGTGAACGACGCGTCGTTGAGATGGAGCTTCTCGATCGCGTCCCGGAGGAGCGGGTAGTCCTCGCCGCTGACCGGGTAGATCCCGGCGAAGACGAGGCTCTTCGCCTCCTGGTAGCCGGGCACCGGTTCGGTCGCCGGCGCGGCGACCGTCGTGACCGTGTCGCCGACCTGTGCCTCGCGGACGTTCTTCAGGCCGGTCGCGACATAACCGACCTCGCCGGCTCCCATCGCCGGGACCGGGACGAGTTGGGGCCGGAAGTAGCCGAGCTCCAGGAGGTCCGCCTCGGCGCCGGACGCCATGAGCAGGATTCTGTCGTGGTCGTGGAGCGTGCCCTGCTCGAGCCGGACGTAGACGATCACGCCCTTGTACTGGTCGTAGTGGGAATCGAAGACGAGGGCCTTGAGGGGCGCCGCCGGATCGCCCTTCGGGGGCGGGATGCGGGTCACGATCGCCTCGAGGATCTCGGCGATCCCGATCCCCTCCTTCGCCGAGGCGAGGATCACCTCCTCGTGGGGGATCGCGAGAACGCTTTCCAGCTCCTCCATCACGACCTCGGGCTGGGCCGACGGGAGGTCGATCTTGTTGAGGACGGGGATGATCGTCAGCCCTTCGCGGAGCGCGAGGTGGACGTTCGCGAGCGTCTGCGCCTCGATCCCCTGGGCGGCGTCGACGACGAGGATCGCGCCCTCGCACGCCTGGAGGCTTCGGCTGACCTCGTAGGAGAAGTCCACGTGGCCGGGGGTGTCGATGAGGTTGAGGGCATAGGCGTGCCCGTCGTTCGCGGTGTACTCGAGGCGCACGGCCCGGGCCTTGATCGTGATCCCCTTCTCGCGCTCCAGGTCCATCGAATCGAGGACCTGGCTGGTCATCTGGCGGGGATCGATCGCGTGGGTCGCCTCGAGCAGCCGGTCGGCGAGCGTGGACTTCCCGTGATCGATGTGGGCGATGATCGAGAAGTTGCGCAGGCGCTCCTGGGGGATCACGGGTCCTCAAATCGGGCGTGGCGAGGCCACGATCACGGGTTCGGGAACGGCGCCGAGTCTAGCATGCAGCCCGGGCGCGACTCGGCAATCGATTGCTACGCTGCCACGACTTCCGCCAACGATCCGTTCGAGGAGCCGCAACGCAGATGACATCGCAGGCGCACGCTCTGCCGGACGATCTTTGGGCAGGGTACCGCCGCTTCCGGACCGGGCGGTATGCCTCCGAACGCGACCGCTACCGCGGGCTTGGCGAGGGCGCCCAGCAACCGCGCACGATGGTCGTGGCGTGCTCCGACTCGCGATCCGCGCCGGAGACGATCTTCGACGCCGGGCCGGGCGAGCTGTTCGTGGTCCGGAACGTGGCGGGGCTCGTGCCGGTCTACGCGCCGGACGCGGGGAGCCACGCGGCCAGCGCGGCGCTCGAGTACGCCGTGCTCGCCCTCGAGGTGCGCTCGATCGTCGTGATGGGCCACGGCCGGTGCGGGGGCATCGCCGCGGCGCTCGAGGCCGCCTCCCCGCTCACGTCGACGGACTTCATCGGCACCTGGATCGCAGGAGTCCGGGACCTCGCCGGCAGGCTCGGGCCGGTTGCCGCCGGTGATTCCGACGGCCGGCAGCTGGCCCTCGAACGAGCGTCCGTCGAGCATTCGCTGGCGAACCTCCGAACGTTCCCGTGGATCCGGTCGCGCGAGACCTCGGGGGCACTTCGGATCCACGGGGCATGGTTCGACATCGGGCTCGGCGAGCTGCACACACTCGGGCCGGCGGGGTGGCAACCCGTCGTCGAGCGATAGCCGCAGGTTCGTGGCCGCGCCGGCTCGGCGCGGTAGGGCTGCCCGAAGCCGAGCGCCTCAGGCCCGGACGATCGCCAGTGCCGTCACCCCGACGGCCACGAGCGTCACGCCGGCGAGCTGCACCCGAGCCAGGCGCTCACCGAAGAGGATGAACGCGGAGACCGCGGCGATCGTCGCGAACTGCGAGCTGAGCACGGCTGCCGTCGCCGGGCTCGCATGCGCGCCGGTGACATACGCGGCGCTGCCGACCGCCTCGAGAAGGCCCGAGATCACGACGAGCGGCAGGGCCCGTCGAGAAAGTCGCAGGCGACGACGCGCCAGCAGGGGCACGGCGATCAACAGGACGCCCACGGCGCGGGAGCTGAGCAGAATCCAGCTGATCGGTGTGTCGCCCAGCCGGGCGCTCGTGATCAGGCCGATCGAGAATGCGGCAGCCGCGCTGATCGCGAGCAGGATGCTCCGGCGCGTGGCCGCCGGGTCCTCGCGCCGGTGGCGGGGGTGGGCCGCCGGCTCTGGGGCCGTCCACACGGGCAGCGCAGCGTCCGGATCGTCCGGATCCGCCGGCAGCGCACCGGCGCCGATCTCGGCGGTCTCGTCAGCCCGTCGGTCGATCGAGGCGAGGACGACCCCGATCGCGATCGCGCCGAGAATGATCGCCGTCGGGAGACCCAGTGCCTCGCCCAGCACGACGGCCGCCAGGGCCGAGATGCCGCCCTCGGTCGACACGATCGGCGTCACGATCGAGACCCGCCCGATCACGAGTGCCTGATAGGCCAGCAGCAATCCGGTGGTGAAGGCCACGCCGTTGACGATCATCCCGGCGATCTGCTGCGGCGAGATCGTCTCGCCGTCCGCGAGAGAGACGATCGATGGCGGGATGGTCGCGATCAGCCCGACGATCATCACCCAGGCCAGGACGGACATCGGTCCAATGAGCCGGCTGGAGCGCGACGAGCTGAGGGTCGCGACGGCCCACGAGATGGCGGCCCCGAGGCCGCCGACGATCGCGATCATCCATGAAGTCTGACAGGGCGGTGCCGTCCGGCGCCGGCCAGGTCGTCCTTCTTCCCCCCGAGCGGCGGGCGGATCGTCGAGGCCTCGCGATGGTCGAGCCCCACAGCGCATTCATGGTCGAGTTCGCGGGGCTCTGCTACCATGCCTGTCCGCGCCCGGCGCCCCGCGCCCGCGCCATGAGACCAGACCCCGCACCGTGAGGTTCGCACCTTGGCCAAGACGCCCCGGACATGGACAGGCGCTCGCACGCCGTCGGGCCTGAAGCGCGTCCGATCCGCTGAGCGCCGGCACGCGATCCTCGGCCCGCGTCGCTCCACCGCGAAGACCCTCGTGAAGAATGCGCTCACCGCGGCCACCGCCCCGATCGAGGGCGTGGATCCGCAGGTGGCCCTGGCCGAGGCGATCAGCGCCCTCGACCGGGCGGCGAAGGTCGGGGCCATCCACCCGAACGCGGCCGCCCGCCGCAAGTCCCGCCTCGTCCGGAAGGTCAACGCCGCCGTCGTGGGTGCCGCCGCCGCCTCCTCGCACGTCGCGAAGACGATCGGCAAGGCCGCCGCGCAAAAGGCCGCCAAGGCGCGCATCGCCGCGTCGAAGGCAGACAAGGCGAAGGGCGCCCAGACCGCGGCCGGCAAGGCCCGGGCGGCGCTCAGCAAGTCGAGCCGCGCAGAGGCCGCGGCGGCCGCAGCCGCCAGGGCCCCGGCGACCACGGCGGTCGCCAAGGCCCCCGCGAAGCCGAAGAC
Source organism: Candidatus Sulfomarinibacteraceae bacterium (assembly GCA_035466655.1). Lineage (GTDB taxonomy): Bacteria > Chloroflexota > Limnocylindria > Limnocylindrales > CSP1-4 > UBA5189. The sequence goes on along the minus strand of DATIUS010000170.1, from coordinate 17,018 downwards.
GACCAAGACGGTCGCGAAGGCTGCGGCGGCAGCCAAGCCGGCGGCGAAGGCCACGGCCAAGCCCAAGGCCACGGCCGAGAAGAAGGCCCCCGCAAAAGCTCCCGCCAAGCCGAAGACTCCCGCCAAGCCGAAGGCCGCCAAGGCCTGACCCCCGGGCTCGCCAACGCTGCGCTCGGTCTGCGATCGATCCGGCCGATCAGCCAGGCGTCGAGCGAGTTCGTCAGGCAGCCGAGATCAACGGGCCGAGCCGTCCGAGGAACGCGGTCCCGCGCCGAGTGATCGCTCGGATCAATGGCGCGCGGCGTGCCCGGGCCGCTGGGCTCATGGGAGCCCGTCTCATCTGAGCCCGGGACGTCCCTACCCGGTCTTGGGCCGTGTGACCCCGTAGAGCGCACCGCCGGCGACGCCGGCGAGCGTGGCGAGCCCCAGGATCAGCCCGGCGGTCGACCACTGCTGGGCCCAGTAGTAGGCGGAGAAGCTCGCGGCGTCAGTGACGCCCATGCCCGCCATCTCGTCCGGTTGCTCCTCCAGGTAGCGCCGGTAGACGCAGTCGCCGCCGGCCTGGCAGGTGATCCGGCCGCCGAGGCCGGGGTCGCGATAGCCATCGTCGGCGACGAAGAAGAGGGCCTTCACGCCGAGGAGCAGCCCGGCGAGGGTCAGGCCCGTCACGAGCCCTGCGAACGTGGCGTTCGCCAGGATCCGGCCCCAGGCACCTCGGCCCCGGCCGGATCGGGCGTCGGCGTAGTAGCCGATGAGGAGCCCCGCGGGAATGGACACGTACCAGTAGATCGGCTCGACCGGGATGACGAGCAGGAAGCTCACCCCGATCGTGACGGCCATCCCGATCCCGACGAACGCCGCGGTGATCGCCCCGCGGTCCACGACGCGGCTCAGCACGAGAAGCCCCCGGCGACGGGCGCGAACGAGACCGCGCCGGCGCCCGGGGAGGCGGGGACGCCGCGCTCGGGGTGCCGCCGGCTCACCCGCGTGCCGCGCCGCCGACGAGGGCGCTCCGGCCGGGATAGACGGCCGCGGCTCCCAGCTCCTCCTCGATCCGGAGGAGCCGGTTGTATTTCGCGACACGCTCGGAGCGGGACGGCGCTCCGGTCTTGATCTGGCCCGTCCCCATCCCGACGACGAGGTCGGCGATCGTCGTGTCCTCGGTCTCGCCCGAGCGATGCGAGACCACCGCCGACCAGCCCGCGCCGCGCGCCAGGCCGATCGCCGAGATCGTCTCGGTCAGCGTCCCGATCTGGTTCAGCTTGATGAGGACCGAGTTCATCGCTCGGTCCCGGATCCCGCGCGCGATGAACGCCGGGTTCGTGACGAGGATGTCGTCGCCGACGAGCTGCACGCGATCGCCGAGCCGGCGGGTGAGCTCCTGCCAGCCCCCCCAGTCCTCCTCGGCGAGGCCGTCCTCGAGCGAGACGATCGGGTAGCTGGCGGCCCAGCGCTCCCAGAGGTCGATGAGCTCGCCGGAATCGAGCGTCCGGCCCTCGCGCTCGAGCCGGTACTGCCCCGTAACCCCCCCGACCCCGGTCCCCTCGACGAGGATCGAGCTCGCCGCCGGGTCGAGCGCGATCGCGACGTCCTCGCCCGGCCGGTAGCCGGCGGCTTCGATCGCCCGGAGGATGACCTCGACGGCCGCCTGGTTGGACGACAGCGACGGCGCGAAGCCGCCTTCGTCGCCCTGGCCGGTCGCGTGGCCCTCGTCGTGGAGGATCGTCCGGAGCGCGGCGAAGATCTCGGCGCCGGCGCGGAGCGCCTCGGAGAACGTCTCCGCCCCGACGGGCATGACCATGAACTCCTGGAAGTCCGTGGAGTCCTGGGCGTGCTTGCCGCCGTTGAGGATGTTGAACATCGGGACGGGGAGCGTCCGCGCGCCGACCCCGCCGAGGTACCGGTAGAGCGGCAGGTCCAGCGCGGCGGCGCTCGCGTGGGCTGCGGCCAGCGACACCCCGAGGATCGCGTTCGCCCCGAGATGGCTCTTGTTCGGCGTCCCGTCGGCATCGATGAGGACCGCGTCCAGGCCCGCCTGGTCCGCCGCGTCGAGCCCGACGACCGCCTCGGCGATCACCTCGACGACGTTCTCGACGGCCTTCCGGACGCCCTTGCCGCCGTACCGGCCCTTGTCGCCGTCGCGGAGCTCGACGGCCTCGTTGATGCCGGTGGAGGCACCCGACGGCACGGCGGCCCGGCCAATCGAGCCGTCGGCGAGGACGACGTCCACCTCGACCGTGGGATTGCCCCGCGAATCGAGGATCTCGCGCGCCTCGACGAGCGCGATCGTCGTGTCGACCGTCATGCCGGGGCTCCTTCGGGCACGCGATCCGGGAGGATCGCGACTCCCGGCAGCACGCGTCCCTCCAGGAACTCGAGGCTGGCCCCGCCGCCCGTGGAGATGTGGGTGAAGCGCGACGCCAGGCCCTGCCCCTGGATCGCCGCGACGGAATCGCCGCCGCCGACCACGACCGTGGCCCCGGCATCGCAGCGGTCCGCGAGGAAGCGCGCGATGGCCTTTGTCCCGTGGGCGAAGGACGGAATCTCGAAGACCCCGAGCGGGCCGTTCCAGAAGACCGTCTGCGCGTCGGCCAGCGCGGCCTCCATGAGCTCGAGCGTCGCCTTGCCGACGTCGACGATGTGCCAGGAGGCCGGGATCTTCTCTGCCGACAGGGTCTTGTACTCGGTCCCGCGGGTGACCTCCTTGGCGACGATCACGTCAACCGGCAGGATCACCCGGACGCCGCTCGCCTCCGCGGTGGCGAGCACGCGCCGGGCCTCGTCCACCATGTCGTGCTCGGCGAGGCTCTTGCCGACGGCCTTGCCCTGGGCGAGCAGGAAGGTGTTCGCCATGCCGCCGCCGAGGACGAGGACGTCCACCTTGGTGACGAGGTTGTCGAGGACCTTGAGCTTGCCCGACACCTTCGCGCCGCCGACGATCGCGGCGTACGGCCGGGCCGGCGATTCCAGGAGGTTGGAGAGCTGCGCGATCTCCTGCTCCATGAGGAAGCCGGCGTAGGCCGGCAGGAGGGTCGCGATCCCGACGGTCGAGGCGTGGGCCCGGTGGGCCGTCCCGAACGCGTCGTTGACGTAGATGTCCGCGTAGGAGGCGAGCTGCTCGGCGAACTTGAGGTCGTTCTTCTCCTCCGCCGCGTGGAAGCGCAGGTTCTCGAGGAGGAGGAGCTCTCCCGGCCGGAGGCGCTTCACCGCGTCCACCGTGCCGACCCCGAGTGCGTCGCCGGTGACCGGCACGTTGCGCCCGATCAGCTGGGTGAGCCGCTCGGCGACCGGACGGAGCCGAAGGCCGTCCTGGACCTTGCCGTCCGGTCGCCCGAGATGGCTGGCCAGGATCACCTTCGCCCCGTGCGACAGGAGGTGCCGGATCGTGGGGAGGGCGGCCCGGATCCGGGAGTCATCCGTCACCTTGCCGTCCGCGAGGGGAACGTTGAAGTCCACGCGCACGAAGACACGTTTTCCGGCGACGTCGGCGTCCCGGATCGTCAGCTTGTCCATCGTCGTCCTGTCTGTCGCTTGCGGCGGCGCCTGCCGCCGGGATCAGGAAGTGGCGGCCGGATCAGGCGGCCACGCCGGCTGGGAGCTTCGCGGCGATCATCGCGATGAGGTCCGCGCACCGGCAGCTGTAGCCCCACTCGTTGTCGTACCAGGCGATGACCTTCACCATCGTGCCGCCGAGGACCATCGTGCTCGCGGCGTCGATGATCGCCGAGCGGGAGTCGCCCCGGAAGTCGGACGAGACGAGGGGCTCGTCCGAGACGCCCAGGATCCCGGCCAGCGGGCCAACCTCCGCCGCGCGGAACGCGGCATTGAGCTCGTCGACGCTCGTCTCGCGCCCAACCGTCGCGGTGAAGTCCACGACGCTGACGGTCGGGGTCGGCACCCGCAGGCTGAACCCGTCGAAGCGGCCCTTCAGGTCCGGGATGACGAGCGCCAGGGCCTTCGCGGCCCCGGTGGTCGTCGGGATGATGTTCTGGCCGGCGGCCCGGGCGCGGCGCGGGTCCTTGTGCGCGACGTCGAGGATCCGCTGGTCGTTCGTGTAGGAGTGGATGGTGTTCATCAGCCCTCGTTCGATCCCGACGAGGTCGTGGACCACCTTGGCGGCCGGGGCGAGGCAGTTCGTGGTGCAGCTCGCGTTGCTGATGATGTGGTGGACGGACGGGTCGTACGTCGCGTCGTTCACGCCGAGGACGATCGTGATGTCCTCGCCCTTGGCCGGGGCGCTGATCACCACCTTCTTCGCTCCTGCGTCCAGGTGGGCGCGGGCCTTCTCGGCGTTCGTGAAGAGGCCGGTCGACTCGAGGACGATGTCCACGCCCAGGTCGCCCCACGGCAGGGCCGCGGGATCCTTCTCCTTGAGGACCTTGATCTCGCGCCCGTCGACGATCAGCGAGTCGTCCGTGTGGTCCACGCTGCCCGCGTAGGCGCCGTAGGTCGAATCGTGCTTGAACAGCAGTGCGTTGAGGCTGGTGTCGACGAGGTCGTTGACGGCCACGACCTCGACGTCGGGCGCACGTTCGAGAATGGCCTTCAGGGACTGGCGGCCGATGCGGCCGAACCCGTTGATCCCGACGCGGACGGACATGTGCGGGAACCTCCATCGGGGACCCGTCCGCGCACGCGGCGAGGGGGTGAGCCCCGGATTGAACGCTGTGTTGTACGCCCGCGAGTCTAGCAGAGGGTCCCGAGGCTCCCTCCAGAAACGACCGAACCCCCCGCCGGTCGCCCGGTGGGGGGTTCGAGGGTGCAACGCGGGACTCAGCCCCCGATCTTGAACACCTTCGTGCCGCACTTCGGGCAGGTGCCCGAGAGCGCCGGCTTGCCGTTCTTCATCGTGATCTGCTGCGGGTTCTGGACTTCGACCTTCATCTTGTCCTTGACGCAGTAGGCCTGTGCCATCGGTGCAGCTCCTCCTCGGGCTCCTTGCGCCCCGGGTCGTCCGCCCGGAGTCACGTTCTGACTAGATGCCGAGCGACGGTCGCCAGCGATCCGCCCCGGCCTCGATCTTGCGGCGATCGATGTCGGCGAGGATCAGGAGGCTTTCGAGCCCCGTCTCCACGCACGCCGCCTCCGCCGCATCCTTCGCGGCCCCGGTGACGAAGTCGCCGGTGATCCGCTGCGCGTACGCCGCGCACACGACCCCGGCGCGACACTGCGCCAGGCCCGCGAGCACGAGCAATGCCGATGCCTCCATCTCGAAGTTCAAAACGCGTTGCCGCGCCATCTCCTCGGCGAGGTCAGGGTATCGGATGGGAAGCTGCGGGATCGGACGTCCCTGCGCGCCGAAGAAGCTCGGCGCCGTCGCCGTGATCCCGACGTGATGCCGGTGCCCGAGCCGGGCGGCCGCCTCGACGAGGGCGCACACCGCCTCGTAGTCCGGGACCGCCGGATAGCCGTCCCGCACGTACCAGCTGGTCGTGGTCTCGAGGCGGACGGCGGCGGACGTGATGACGAGATCGCCGAGGGCGATCTCGGGCTGGAGGACGCCGCAGGAGCCGACGCGGACGAAGGTCGGCCGGTCGGCGATCGCGAGCATCTCCGCGACCGCGATCTCCATGTTGTCGGCGCCGATCCCGGTCGACACGATGGACAACCGGAGCCCCCGGAACGTGCCGGTGACCGATGCGAACTCGCGATTGCGCCGCTCGAGCTCGATCGTGTCCAGGCGGGTGGCGATCCGGCCGGTCCGGTCCGGGTCGCCGGGGAGGAGGATGTACTCGGCCAGCTCTCCGCGGCCGAGATCGATGTGGTACTGCCGTTCCCCGACGGGGATCGCGACGCGGGGGTCCGCGATCGGCAAGCCCATCTCTCCTCGTGCGTGGCGCCCGCCTCGCGGCGCGAGGCTCGGGCAAGGGTAGACGCACGCTCAAACGGGCGTCAAGCCGATCCGGACGGCCGCCGAAGACCAGCGAACCGCGCCGCGACCATGCTCGCAAGGCGCCGGTCGGCCCGGCGCCGCCGGACGGCGGTCAGGAGCAGTGAACCGGCCGACGCGAGCACGAGGCCGGCAACCCCGAGCCAGCCGCCACCGAGCTCAGCGAACGGGTCCGCCAGCCCGGCCGACGCGAGGGCCCTCGGTGTGGCCACGGGCGCGATCGACGGCGCGACGCCAGGTTGCACACCCGGCGTGACGGGCACGGCCTCGCCGAGGTCCCCGAGCCTGACGAGCCCGGCGGCGTCGACGACGACGAGGCGGTGGCCGGACGGCCCGCCGGCCTCGACCGTGCCGACGATTCCGACCGCGTCGCCGGCCTTGATGAGCCCGAGGAAGGCTGCCGCCTCGCCACGAAGCTCGACCCTGCCGATCGCGGTTCCGTCGTCGAGCGCGAATCCACCGGGGCCTGCCGCGGTCACCAGGCCGCCGACGCGGACGCGCTCCCCGAGATGCTCGCCCAGGGTGGCGAGATCGACGTCGACGGCGGTCGTGTCGGCCCAGCCGACGAAGCTGTCACCGGTGCTGACACGGGCGCCGGACCCCGGCGAACGGGCGCCGGACTCCGGCCCGGCGCCAGAAGCTCCGCCGGCCGTCCGCGACCCGGCGCCGGCTGCCCCACGGCCACCCGCGACTGCGCCAGCATCCGCCGGGCCGACGGCCACGTCCGAGGGGCCCCGCGGCACGACCGACCAGCGACGATCGGTCGCGGTCGGGTACGGCCGCCGGACGATCCCGGTGACCGTGACGGTCCGTCCCTCGACCAACAGGGTGGAGGCAATCCGGGAACCTGACAGGCCCGTGACGAGGACGTTCGCCGTTCCGATGCGGACGTCGGCGCGCCATCGATCGCCCAGGCGGGTGACGTCGGCGATCGTCCCGGCGACCTGGACGAGCTGCCATTCGTCGGCCTCCGACGGCACGCCGGCCAGCCGGCGTGGCCGGACGGCCGCGGTTGGGCCGAGGATCGTCACGGCGGTCGCCCGGAGCCGCGGCGCATCCCAGGCACGCCCGACCGTGCCATCGACGCTGATCCTCGAGGATGGCGCCGGGGCCGCGACGTCGGCCGGCAGGTAGACCTCGATCGCGGCCGTTTCGTCCTGGACGACGATCCGCCGGCCGCTCTCGTCGAGCAGCGACGACCCGGCCGTCACGACGCCCTCGATCGTGGCCGGCGCGTCGTCGAGGCGCCTGGCCTCCGCGATCGTGAGGACCCGGCTTGCCGTACCAGCGGACGGGGCCGGCGTCGCGCCGGACGGACCGCTCGGTCCGCTGACGATATCGTCGGGATCGCGAACCCAGACCCGGAAGCCGTCGAGCGCCCCCTTCTTCGAGGCTCGCTGGCCGGCCACCCCGGTGAGCCGGTAGGTCGTGCCGGCGACCAGGTCGGTCGCGGTGATCCCGCTCGACGCGTCCGTGAGGACGCGGAACGTCGCGCCGGTCGGGTCGACGAGGTCGACCGTCAGGTCCCCGCTCGTGCTCTTGCGGGGTGCCGACGACGGCGTGCCGACGATCGTGACGAGTCGGCCCTCGAGCTCATCACCGAGCTCGGACGCCGTGATCGCGAGCGCGGCGGGCAGCGAACCCGTGCCCACGAGCCGGAAGGTGTCCAGTTTCGGTCGGATCTCGAGCTGCCCGTACGGGTCGGCGAGCTGGCCTGTCACCGCGATGCGGTCGCCTCGTGCCGGCGCCGCCGCGCCTTCCGGGATCCGGACCACGATGCCGCCGGTGGAGTCGGCGATCGCGATCAGTGACGGCGTGCCGAGCCGCCCGCTCTCGGCGGTCACGACGCCCTGGACGCTGACGATCGTGCCGACCGAGCCGGCCCGCGCATCGGCAATCGGTGTCGCGAGGTCGGGCGTGGGGCCCGGCGTTGCGGTCGGGGCTGGGGTCACCGTCGGCGAGGGCTCGGGGGTCGCGCTGGGCTCGGGGGTCGCGCTGGGCTCCGGGGTCGCCGTCGGGTCCGGCGTCGGGGTGGGCGTCGGTTCGGTCGTCGGGGTGGGCGCCGGCGTCGGGGGTGGCCCGAGGATCTCGAGCTCGCCGAGCTCGGTCGCGTGGACGCGGTAGCCGGCAGCGCCCGTGCCGCTGCTGTCGCGCTGGCCGACCGGGCCGACGGCCCGAACGCGACTCCCGGACGGGATGGTGGCCCCGGCGAGCACGTCCAGGCCCACGATCACGCGGACGGGGCCGCTCCCATCGTCCACGAGGATGCCGAGACCGTCGGCGTACGTGGTCGGTGTGCCTGCGGTCACGCCGAGGAGAGCGACGCGGCGGCCTTCGAACGCCTCGCCGATCGCGCCGGTCGACGCGTCCGCGGGGTCCGGGATCGCGCCGAAGCCGAGGTCGGCGACCGTCGAGGTGACCACACGGAGCGTGCGGGCGCCATACCGCTCGTCGAGCGTGCCCTCGAGCCGGACCCGGGTCCCGGCCGGCAGCCGCGGACTGAGCGCCGCGTCGAGGTAGACGGCGATGCCGGCAGTGTCATCCTGGACGAATCCGGAACGCCCGGATTCGAGGGCCCCGAGGTCGGTCGTGAGGATGCCCGTGACGACGGCCGTCGCGCCGTCCGGGAGGCCGCGTGCCTCGGCGATCGTCACCGGCGCAAGAGTCGGCGCGGGAGTCGCCGTCGGTGCGGGGGTGGTCGTGGGGATCGGCGTCGGCTGCGGTGACGGCGAAGGGGTTGGTTCCGGCGTGGAGGTCGGTTCCGGGGTTGGTTCCGGCGTCGGCTCCGAGGTTGGTTCCGGCGTCGGCTCCGGGGTCGGATCGGGTGTCGGTGTCGGTTGGGGCGTCGGGTCGGGTGTCGGGTCGGGTGTCGGCGTCGGTTGGGGCGTCGGGTCGGGTGTCGGGTTGGGCGTCGGTGTCGGTTGGGGCGTTGGGTCGGGTGTCGGGTCGGGTGTCGGCGTCGGCCCCGTCGTCGCCGTCGGCGACGGATCGGGTGACGGGTCCGGCGACGGTGAGGCCGTGGCCGAGGGGGTCGCGGTAGGTCCGGAGGTCGGGTCCGGTGTCGGGGTGGCCGTCGGCGCCGGGGCCGGGACGGGCGGCGCGGCGAGGTTCTGGGGGTTCGGGCTGGTCTGGGTCGCGAAATCGAGGAGGTTGTCGTTCGTGTCGACGGTGTTGCCCGCCAGCCCGCCCGGGCGACGCTCGAGGCTGTTCCCCGCGGCCGGAGCCGACGCCACCGTGCCTTCGACGAAGCTGTTCGTCGCGTCGCCCCACCCGAGCGCGTCGACGGGCGCTCCTCCGATGGCTCGCAGGACGACCGCCCCGCCGGCCGCGGCGAACCCGCCGCTGTAGGTGGCGTCCGCGATCGCCGCGAAGGTGCCCAGGCTGTTCGCGACGAGCAGGTGTCGGCCGGGCTCGAGCATGAGCGGCGCCGTCCAGGCTGCCTTGCGCGTCACGGTGCCGCCGGTGGAGGTCACGTAGACGAGCTCGAGGCCGGACAGATCGACGGCCGCCGGGCCCGAGTTCGCGATCTCCGCGAACTCGTCGGACGCCGACGCGCCGCCCGTCTGCACCTCGGACACGACGAGGGTGGACGGCGGCCAGGCGACAGCCGTCTCCGCGGCAAGCGTCGCCTCGCGGACGGCCGGCGCCATGGCGCCGAGCGCCACGGTTCCGACGAGCAGGATGGCAAACAGGGCGACGACCGTCGCGGCACGAGCGCGTTCCACCAGGGACCTCCGGGCGGGCAGGCTCCGGGCGCCGGGCGGGACGGCCGCACCGTTGTAGCAGGCGGGGCTCACCGGCCGATCACCGGCGGATTGCCGGCGGATCATCCGCGGCCCACCGGCGGATCGCGCGCGCCTCACCGGCGGTTCACCCGGTGCTGCCCTGGGGCTCACCGGCGGGTCACCCGCGGCATACTCGAGGCTCACCCGTGGATCACCCGCCGTTCACCCGCGGCTCACCCGCGATCACCGGCCGCCGACCCGTCGCCACGAGGGCCTTCGATGCCGCCGGCGCACCGGCTCACGCGCGATCCGCGTACGATGCGCACCTCGCGCCGCCCGGCTCGTGTTGCGGCGCCCGTCGACCCCACGCAGCCGAGGAGTGACAGTGGCCCGCGCGAAGCGCACCGACCGTGCCGACGCCCGCCGCCGATGGCGACAGACCCAGACCGAGGAGCCGGACGGCGCGGAGCTCGGCGCGGAAACGCCCGAGCCGGCCCGCACACCGAGACCGGCAACAGCGCCGACCGAGCGGCCGAGCATCACGGCGGCATTCCGGAACGCCTACCACCCGGCGCATATCCGGGAGGACATCGCGGCGCTGCCGTGGCTCATCCGGAGCCGTGCGTTCCTCATCTCGCTGGCGCTCGTGATCGGCGGAGTCGCGGCCGTCGCCGTCGCACCCGAGAACGCGGTCACGAACCTCTTCTTCCAGGCGATGGTCGTCCCGCCCGCGATGGCACCGATCTTCATCGTCGGCTTCTTCGCTCGTCGGGCGAGCTACCTCCTCGGGCTCATCGTCGCCGTCGTCGACGTCCTCGCCTACACCGTCTTCATCTACACGGTGGCACCCGGGATCGCGACCGAACCGATCGACCCGGCGCAACAGGAGCAGCTCGTGCTCTCGGCGCTGACCGCCGGGCCGGCAGCCGGGATCCTGTTCGCGGCGGCAGCCGCCTGGTACCGGCGCTTCCTGTCGCTCTCGAACGCCGGCGCGGCGCAGCGCGCTCGTGCCCGCCAGCAGCAGAAGGCGCGCCCCGGACGATCGACCCGGTAGGTCTCGGGGTCGGCGCCGGGCAAGCCTTCGGATCCCAAGGCGGTCCGCTCGTGCGGCGGTGAACCCCGCCCGGCCGCGGCCGGGCCCGTCGCGGCCGCGGGGTCAGTCGCGGCCGCGGGGCCAGTCGCGGCCCGTTCAGGCGAGCCGTCGCATGCCCGCGTGGCCGAGTTGCCGGACCCCGTCCGGGCGTTCCGGCCCGCCGGCGGCCGTGGCGACCTCGGGAAGCGGCCGGACCGATCGCGCGACCACGTTCACGACCGATGACTCCCGCTGGAGCTCGCCGTCGACGAGCAGGAGCGCGTGCCGCCGAACGATGCTCCGCAGCCGCTCCCAGGCGTCCGGCCAGAGCGTGACGTTGACCATCCCGGTCTCGTCCTCGAGGGCGAGGAAGACCGTGCCCTTCGCGGTCATCGGGTGCTGGCGCGTGACGACGAGCCCGCCGATCCGGACGGGTCCAGGCCGACGATCCGCGAGCGAGGCATTCGTCACCGCGCCGAGCCGATCGAGGGCCGGTCGGAACAGCGAAACGACCTGGCGGCGCGCGTCCAGCCCCACGACCGCGTAGGCGTCACCGACCCGCTCCGGCTCGGTGATCGGCGGGAGCGCGGGGGCGTCCGTGGCGGGCAGGCGCAGGTCCAGCGAACGCTCGCTCCGCTCGCGACGCGCCGGGTCGCCCTTCGCAGATCCGCGACCGCGTCCTCGGCCGGCCCCACGGAGCGTCCGACCGTCCAGCCGGCCCCGTGACGCCCCCGCGACTTCGCGGAGCTGCCAGAGGAGCTCCCGCCGCGGCCGGCCGAGCGAATCGAGCGCCCCGGTCCGGATGAGCCGCTCGATCGTCTCCTCGGGCAGGCCGGTCCGCTCGACGACGTCGGCGAGCGAGGCGTACGGCCCGTGGTCCAGCTCCCGGTCCAGGAACTCGGCGTGCTGCTCCCCGATCCCCTTCACGAGGTGGAGGCCCAGGCGGACACCCCAGCCGACGGCGCTCTCGGCAGCCCACCGATCGCGCGCGGCCGCGGTCGGGTTGAAGCACGCGGACGACCGGACCGGCCGCGGGCGGGCGCCGATCCCGGCACCTTCGGGGATCGGCTCGCCGGGATCCGCGTCGTGCGAGCCGTCGTCGCCGGCCGCGCCGGCGAGCGCCCAGCCGGGCCGGCCGGCCCACTCGGTGACCGTCCGATACGACGAGGCGTTGATGTCGACCGGCAGGATCGCCACCCCGTGGCGCTTTGCGTCGTTGACGAGGACCTCGACGGGATAGAAGCCCATCGGCTGGGCGTTGATCAGCCCGACCAGGAACTGCGCCGGGTAGAAGAGCTTGAGGAAGCTCGACTCGTAGGCGGTCCGTGCGAAGGCGGCCGCGTGGCTCTTCGCGAACCCGAAGCTCGCGAACGCCGCGACCTGCCGGAAGAGCTCCTCGGCGGTCTCCCCGGTCATGCCCGGCTGGCGGAGGCAGCCGTCGATGAACTGGAGGTGGAGCTTCTCCATCTCCCGGGTGGAGCGCCAGGTGCCCATCGCCCGCCGGAAGCCATCGGAGCCCGCCGGCGTGAACCCGGCGACCTCGATGGCCACCTTCATCACCTGCTCCTGGTAGAGGATCACCCCCATCGTCTCGGCGAGGATCGGCTCCAGGCTCGGGTGAAGGTAGGTCACCGGCTCCAGGCCCTGCTTCCGCCTGAGATACGGGTGGACGGCATTCCCCTGGATCGGCCCCGGCCGGATGATCGCGACCTCGACGACGAGATCGTCCAGGGTCCGCGGCCTCGACTTCGGGAGCGTCTGCATCTGGGCCCGGCTCTCGACCTGGAAGACCCCGACCGTGTCCGCCGCCTGGAGCATCGCGAAGACCTCGGGGATCTCCTCGGGGATGGCGTCGAGGTCGATGCACGTCGCGCAGTCGGTCTCGATGAGCCCGAGGGTCTCGTCGATCGCGGCAAGCATGCCGAGGCCCAGGAGATCCAGCTTGATCAGCTTGAGGGTCTCGACGTCGCGCTTGTCGAACTGGACGACGACGCGGTCCGCCATCGTCGCTCGCTCGAGCGGCGCGATGTCGATGAGCGGGGCCGCGGTGACGAGCATCCCGCCCGAGTGGATGGACAGGTGGCGCGGGAAGCCGTCGATCCGGGCGCACAGCTCGAGCCAGCGCTCCCAGTCGCTGAGACCGATCGTGCTGCCGCCGCGTGGCTGGGGCGGCGGCTCGGGCTCCACGCGGGCGACCGAAGAACCGGCACCCGTGTCTGCGACTCGCCCTCCGCGGTCCGAGGCGGAGCCCCGCGACGCCATCGGCCCGAGGATTGCGGGCGGGTCCCACGGGTACGGCCGTCCGAGCCGGTCCGTCCGTCGGCCGGGTGGCGCGACCGCGCCTGATTCGGGATCGATCGGCCGGCCGTCGACGGTGCCGGGCCCGGCCTCGCGCCACGACCCTGGCCCGGCCTCGTGGCCGGTGCCGCGACCCGCTCGCAACCAGGCAACGCTGGCCGGCGAATCGCCCGGGCCACCCTCGTCGTCCGACGAGCCGCCGGCCCGGATGGCCGGCTTCGACCCGGCGGCCATCGTCCACGTCCCGGATCCCGGGGCCGGAGACTCGGCGGCGAATCGGAGTCCCGGCCGGGCGGGTTCCTGCCCAATGCTCGGGGGACGGTCCTTCGACGAGAGCTCCGTGCCGCCGGCGGGTGCTGCAGCCGGCACGCCGAGCAATTTCGTCCCGGGCCACGCTCGAGCCGGGATGATTTCAGGTTCCGGTGGCCCGTCACGGGCGTCATCGGGTCGGCCGATCCCACCGAGTGCTCGTGGGGTGAGCATTGGGCTGGATTCGGCCGCACCAGGACCCACGCCGGCCGCACCAGGACCCACGCCGGCCGCGACGGGGCCCCGGCCGCGCCGGACATTCAACTGCCCCATCCGATCCGTGAAACCGCGCTCACCGACGCGGGCCGCCGAACCGAGAGCGGCGTCCCCGGCCACCGCCGCCCCCGCTCCTGCTCCCACCCCCTCCCCAGGGCGACGGAAGAACTCGGCGAAGCCGCCGTCCGCCTCGAGGTCCCGGCGGACCATGACGCTGTCGTACGTCTCGAGCGCCTTCGCCACGCGGTCCACGAGCGGCCGCGGGAAGCCGAGCGCGTAGCCGACCTCCCGCACGGCGGACCTGGCGCGGTACGTGACCAGGTTGCAGACCATCCCCGTGTGCTCGGGGCCGTAGCGCCCGTAGACGTACTGGATGACCTCCTCCCGTCGCGCCGAGGAGAAGTCGATGTCGACGTCCGGGTAGGTCGTCCGGCCCTCGTTGATGAACCGCTCGAACAGGAGGTTGTGGCGGATCGGGTCCACCCGCGTGATCCCGAGGGCGTACGCGACGATCGAATCCGCCGCGCTGCCCCGGCCCTGGGCGGGAATCCCGCGCTCCTTCGCGAAGCGCATCAGGTCCCAGCAGATGAGGAAGAACTCGGCGAGCCCGGTCTTCTCGACGACATCGAGCTCGTGGGCGAGCTGGCGGACGACCGCCGGCGAGACGGGGTGGTAGCGCCGCCGGACGCCAGCCTGGCAGAGCTCGACGAGATAGCTGAACGCCGTCTCCCCGGCAGGCACCGGAAAACCCGGGAAGCGGTAGCGCTCGAAGCCGAGGTCCACCGTGCAGGAGGCGGCGATCTCGGCCGAGGTCGCGATGCCCTCCGCCCAGGCCCGCGCCGTCGCCGGGTCGGCCCGCGCGAACGCGGCCTCTCCAGGCGGCATCGCCAGCAGCTCACCTCCCGACTTCAGGTGCGATTGGGCGTCCCGGCGCCGCAGGTCCCCGAGCGTGTCGAGCGTCCGGCCGTGGGCAATCGCGGTGAGGACGTCCCCGAGCTCGCGGTCCTCGGGCCGGGCGTGGTGGACGTCGTTGGTCGTGACGACCGGGAGGCCGAGGTCGGCCGCGAGCGCCGCGGTCTCCGCCACGAGCCAGTCGTCGTCGGGGAGCAGGTGGTGCGAGAGCTCGAGGAAGAACCCGCTCGTCGCCGGCCCGTCGCCGGCCGTGCCGCGGGCTCCCTGCCGTCGAGCGCCCGCGTTCGACGCGAACATCGCCGCGTAGCGGCGAGCGACCGCGTTCGCCCCCGCCCGATCCCCGACCCGGAGCCGCCGGGCGATCTCTCCCTCGCGACAACCGGACAGCGCGACGACCCCCTCCGCGTGATCGGCGAGAAGCGCCTGGGTGAACCGCGGCACGCGCTTGGTCCCGGCCAGGTTTGCCCGCGAAACGAGCCGGCAGAGACTCCGGTAGCCGGCGGCGTCCCTGGCCAGCAGGACGAGGTGGGGGCCGCGCTGCCGCTCCCCGATCCCGCGCAGGTCCTCCTTCACGACCGCCCGATGACCGGGCAGGCGGGCCCGCTCCGGGCGCGGCCGGGCCGGGCTCCCGCCACTGGCTGTGATGGTGCTCGGGGCCGGCGCGGCAGCTCGCCCTGTCGCGGCAACTCGCCCTGTCGCCGGGACCTGTCCCTGCCGGAGCGGGCGCCGGGCTGGGATCACGATCCCTCCCGGATCTGGCGCCGCCGGGTCCACGAGCTCCACCTCGATCCCGATGACCGGCCGGAGGCCGGCCTCACTTGCCGCTACCGCGAATCGGACGACGCCGTACAGGCCCTGGTGGTCCGTGACCGCGAGGCCGGTCAGGCCGAGCTGGACCGCCCGCTCGACGAGGTCCTCGACCGGCGACGCCCCGTCGAGGAACGAGAAGTTCGAGTGGCAGTGGAGCTCCGCGTAGGGGGTCTGGGCCACGGCTGGATCCCGGGTGGGGGGCGAGGACCTCGAAGTATAGAACATGCGTTCTGTTCGTGGATGCTTTGGAGCCGCCCGGAGCCTCGTCGGGCGCCGGCCGGACTACCAGTCCAGATTCCCTGACGCGACCGATCTGAACTGGACCAGGAAGCCCGGATCCGACGTGAATCGGCCCCTCGCGCCGGGAAACTCGGTCGCGAACGGGACTGCCCGTCCCGATCCGAGCGTCGCCGTCGAGGAATCAGGACTGGGAGACCCGCCTCGTCCGGCGGCCCCCGCCATCGACCGCTCGCCGCGTGCGCACGTGCGGTGGGACGATCCCTCACCCGACGATCGCTCACTGGCCAACTCACTGACCGTGCTGCTCGGGCGCGAGGGCAGGGCTCGCGGTACCCTCTCGCTGTCCGAAGGGCGGAGTGGAGGCAGCATGGAACCGAGGCGGAGGGACATCGTCGGCGCAGGCCTGCTCGTGCTCACCCTCATCGGCATGGTCGCGCTGATCGTCGTGCTGACCTGGCAGGGCGCCGCCTGACGCTCGGTCCAGCCCGAACGCTCGGCCCGCATTCGGGCCGCACAACCCTCTTCCATCCCGTGGCAGTCGCAGCTACACTTCCACGAACGGATCGACGTGGACCGGTCCGACACTCGGCCTGGGGGTTGGCGGTGCAGACGGCACGACCGCGCGACGTCGGAGCATTGGTCTTCGTGGTCGGGCTGTTCCTGATGCTGCTCGTGGTGACGCTGCTCGTCCCGGTGCGCTGAGCCCGAGGGCGCGCTCGCGCTCGGCCGGGCGCTCGGGCCGCCGGGACCCCGTCAGTCGTACAGGCGTTCCATGTGCCAGGTGCCGGCGACCCGGTCGAAGTAGACGAGCGCGAGCCAGCGCGACCCCACGACCTTGAAGTAGTCCCGCGCGATCGGGTCCCGCCACCACGCTTCCTCGACCCGCCAGCGGTTGCAGACCTCGACCGGCTCGCGCCGGCCGGCCCAGTGGATGGCGACGAGCGTGCCGGCCGCGTCGAGCTCCGGCTCGATGGCCGGATGGGCGCGCAGGAGCCGGGTCATCGGGTGGCTCCTGCGCCGGCTGCGCCGGGCGGCTCCAGGCCCTCGACCGGCCGCCAGGTCCAGCGATGCTCCGGCAGCGGTGCCTCCGGATCCGTGATCTCGACCCGCCGGATCCGGTCCTCCCCGAACGTCAGCGCGAGCCGGGCGAGCTGCCAGCCGAGCCGGGCGTCCCGGAGCGCCTGCGGCACGAAGAGCGGGAGCTGCTGGCCGGCCGCCGGCTCCGCACCGGCCAGCTCCAGCTCCAGGCGGGCGACCGGCGCCGGCGGCGGCGTCCGCTCGAGCTTCGCGAGGAGGAGCCGCTCGATCGCCTCCGCGTCGGCAGTCGGTTCGGGGAAGCGCGCCTCCACGACGACCTCGTCCGGCGTGCCGGACCGGGCGAAGGCGAGGTCAAGCTCCAGGGCGAGCCGGCCACGGGCGACGGCCAGGCCGCGCGCCTCGAGGTTGGCGGCGAGCGCGGTCGCCAGCCGGCGGAGGACGAACCGGACCGCTTCGAGCTCCCCGACCGGCGGGTCGATGGGCAGGGCGAGCCGGAGCCGCTCGGGGG
>DATIUS010000169.1:0-3460 GCA_035466655.1 Candidatus Sulfomarinibacteraceae bacterium | reverse complement strand
GGGCCAGCGGCGCTCCGCCCCGACCCGCCGCTCACCGGCGGGATCATCGCGAGCTCGTCGCCGTCGGCGAGGGGCGCGGTCGCGTCGGCCCAGTCCCCATTGACGGCGAAGCGCACCGACGTCCGACCGGGGGCGAGCACGGGATGAATCGCCACCAACGCCGCCCAGGCGTCATCGACGGTGGCGCCGGAGCCGAGCACGACCGTCACCTCACGCGCCCCGGCGAGCTCGCGCTGGACGGCGAACAGGCGGATGCGCACGCGAACGGTCACGGTCGGAAGGCCGCCACGAGCAGCCCGTCGCCGACCGGGAGGATCGTCCCGTTGAACCGGGCGTCGGCCAACACCGACACACAGAAGGCGCGAAGGTCGTCGGCGCGGTCACCCGGAACGGACGGCCGCGCCCCGGAGACCTTCCCGCTCCACAGGACGTTGTCGGCGACGACGAGCGCACCGGGCACCAGCCGCGGAATGAGCGCCTCCAGATACGCCCGGTACTCCTCCTTGAGCGCATCGATGAAGGCGAAGTCGAACGGCCCGGCGAGGGTCGGGTCCGCGACACCTCCCGCCGCGGCCCCCAGCGCCTCGAGCGCCGGCGCGTTCACGACACGAACCCGCGCGTCGGCAATCCCCGCCGCTCGCCAGTGCTCGCGCGCAACCGCCGTCCGGCCGGCGTCCGGGTCGATCGTCACGATCGTGCCGTCCGGCGGCTGGTGCAGCGCCATCCAGAGCGTCGAGTACCCGATCGCCGTCCCGACCTCCACGATCCGACGCCGGTCGGAGACGAGCGCCGCGAGCACCCTCCCCGCCTCCCGGTCGAGGATCGGTACCCGCCCGGGCCGCGCCGCGCGCTCCAGGTCGGCAAGGACGGGGTGAATCGGCCGCCCCAGCGACTCGATCCAGTCGAAATCGGCATCGCCGGGGGACCAGCTGCCGTCTGACTTCACGTTGCCTCCTACACGAGCAGGCCGGCGCCGAAATAGAGGCCGGCGGACAGGATGGTGCCGGCCGCGATCGTGCCGACGTTGATGTAGAGCAGGCCGGTCGCCGATTCCATCGACCGCGTCCGCGCCGTCTGGATCGCCGCCCAGCTCACGATCAGTGGGAAGACGATCCCGACGATCAGCCGGAGCCAGACGAAGAGCGCCCAGGTGCCGGTCAGCGCCCCGAGCCCGGCAACCCCGGCCGGCCCCGCCCCCGTGACGACGAACCCGATGAAGAGCCCGAGCTGGATGGCGACGACCCCGGTGAGGAGCCGGGCGAACAGGACGAGCGGCGCCTCGGCAAGCTTTGGCGTCACGAGATACCAGTGGCCCAGGATCATCGATGCCCAGACCCCGCCGGTCGCCGCCGACAGCACGGCCAGCTGGACGAAGAGGAGGACGGCACCGATCGTCGAGCCGCCCCACGACATCGCCCCGGTGGCAAGGACGACGGCCGCGGCAGCCACGCCGGCGAGAGCGAGGCCGGGCGCCCGACTTCCCCGTGCGATCGCGACGACATACGCGGCGGCGAGTCCCGTGAAGGCCCACAGCGCCGCGCGCCGCGGGAGGTCCCAGGTGCTGTCCACGGCCACCGGGCCGCCAGCGGCGATCGACGGGAGCGCCCCGTCCGACGCGACCGCCAGGAGGCCCAGGACAACCGCGCAGAACGCGGTGAACCCGAGGTAGCCGCGCGTGGCGTCCGTGCGGAGCCGCCCCAGGACCACCGCCGCGAACGACCCGGCCGCCAGCCCGGTCAGGACCGTCCAGTTGATGAACGCGAGGTTCGCGGCAATCTGCGCGGCGGGCATCGTCGGGGGAGTGTAGCGTGCGATCCCGCGCCGGCCGACCGCTGGCACGGCTGCTGCCGGGCGGGCGGCCGAGCAAGCAGCCGGGCGGACGGCCGAGCGGGCGGCCGAGCGGGCGGCCCGGCGAAGCTGCGCTCGTATGACCAAATGGGCGTCCCGAATCGACCTCGCCATTCCGTATTCCCGTCGGCGTCATAGGAAGGCGTCCCGGTGACAGGCGGTGGGGACTACCAACCCCGCTAGTTCCGACTCGTATCCGGGTGCGGCGCACGCGGGTGCCGGTGCGGCGCACGCGGGTGCCGGTGCGGCGCATGCGGGTGCCGGTGCGGCGCACGCGGGTGCCGGTGCCGAGCGGGTGCGGCGCGGACCGAGCTCAGGAGCGCGCTCCAGCCGCCCCGCTCGAATGACGCCGACGGTCATGCCGCAGAAATGTGTCTCACGACCGCAGCGGGATGGTCATACGAGGGCGCGCGGCCGGAGGGCGCCTTGCCCGACGGCGCGCGGCCGGAGGGCGCGCGGATGCCCCACAGGAAGACGCGCAGAAGACGCAAGCAGATGCCCCTCCGCCGCCCCCGCGGCACCGACATCGCTACGATGACCCTGGAGGTGCCCCATGCGACGTGACGGCGAAACCGCGATCACCTGGTTCGGACATGCGTGTGTCGAGGTCGTGACGCCGGGCGGCAAGACCGTCCTGTTCGACCCCTGGTTCGCCAACCCGAAGAGCACCCGCGCGCCGGAGGACGTGACCCGCTGCGACCTGATGCTCGTGACCCACGGCCACGGGGACCACCTCGGCAACGCGCTTCAGATCGCCTCCCGAACAAGGCCGGCGTGGCCGGCGATCCACGAGCTGTCCCTCTGGCTGGGCCGAAACTACGCCGGCAAGGACAGCGTGATCGGGATGAACAAGGGCGGCACGGTCGAGGCGGCCGGCCTCCGGGTGAGCATGACCTCGGCGGATCACTCGGCCGGCGACTGGAACGCCGGCGGCGAGACGACCCTCTACCTCGGTGAACCGGCAGGCTTCGTCGTCGAGCTCGAGGATGGGACGCGGCTCTACCACGCAGGCGACACCGCAGCCTTCGGCGACATGCGGCTCATCGGTGAGCTCTTCCGGCCCGATCTCGCGATGCTGCCGATCGGCGGGCACTACACGATGGACCCGACGGGCGCCGCCCTCGCGGCCGAGCTGCTGGGCATCCACCACGTCATGCCGATCCACTACGGGACCTTCCCGGCCCTGGCCGGCACTCCCGCCGAGCTCCGAGCCGCCCTCGCCGCCCGCGGCCTGGCGGACGTCACGGTCCACGCCCCCGAGCCAGGAGCCACGATCCGCTTCTGACCGATCGCGCGCGATCGCGCGCCCGAGGGCCCAGGGCCCGAGCCTCCGGCCTCCTCGCGGCGCAGCTGATCGGCCGCATCGATCACACGGGGCCTGAGCGAGTTGGCCCGACAGGCCGATCCGACCGTCTGAGCAGCCTGCCACGCTCGGTCGCGGACGTCCTGATCGGTGAGAGCGACCACGGCGGCGGGGCGGGAGCCGCGGGGCGGGAGCGGCGGGGCGGGAGCCGAATGGGTCCCACCGGGCATCGGGACCATCGGGTGGGTGCAGAGAGGCACCGGCACCTGCGATACCCATGCCAGCGGATTCCGCCCCAAAGGACCCGAT
>DATIUS010000168.1:0-31169 GCA_035466655.1 Candidatus Sulfomarinibacteraceae bacterium | reverse complement strand
GAGGATGAGGACGCCGTCGATCCCGAAGATCGCGAACTCGGCCTCGTGGTGGCCCAGGATCTCGAGGCCGTGCTCGTAGACCGGCTCGAGCCAGCCGGCGAGGAGGCCCGGTCCTTCGGCGCCGACGAGTGGCCCGAGCGGTGGGCCCGGCCAGGCGAGGACCAGGCCGAGGAGGACGGACGGGATCGCCAGCAGCCAGAGGGGCACGGTCATGACCCGCGGCGACTCGTGGACCTTGGGCTCGACGGCGGCGTCCACCCGGCTCTCGCCCCAGAAGGTCATCCCGATGAGCCGGAACATGTAGAACGCGGTCATCACCGCGACGACGACGCCGATCGCCCAGACCCAGGCGAAGCCGAGCTTGAACGCCTCGCCGAGGATCTCGTCCTTGCTGAAGAAGCCGGCCAGGGGCGGGATCCCCGAGATGGCGATCGCGCCGATCAGCATCGTCCGGTACGTGTGCGGGATCTTCTTCGCCAGGCCGCCCATCCGGCGCATGTCCTGCTCCTCGTGAACCGCGTGGATCACCGATCCGGACCCGAGGAAGAGGAGGCCCTTGAAGAAGCCGTGGGTCATCAGGTGGAAGATCGCCGCCGTCCAGGCTCCGACCCCCAGCGCTGCGAACATGTAGCCGAGCTGGGACAGGGTGGAGTAGGCCAGGACCCGCTTGATGTCCGTCTGGGTCATCGCGATCGAGGCGGCCAGGATGGCGGTGAAGATGCCGATCCCGGCGACGACGACCATCGCGTCCGGCGCGCTGGCGAACAGCGGGTTGGCCCGGGCCACGAGGTAGACCCCTGCGTTGACCATCGTCGCGGCGTGGATCAGGGCGGAGACGGGGGTGGGGCCCTCCATTGCGTCCGGCAGCCAGACGTGGAGCGGGAACTGGGCGCTCTTGCCCATCGCCCCGGCGAAGACGAGGAGGGCGACGACCCCGACCGGGATCGGGAAGGCCACCAGCGTCTCGCTGGTCAGGACGTGGAGCGACTCGGCGATGTTGAGCGTCCCCGTGTTGACCCAGATTGCCATGATCCCGAGCGCGAACCCGACGTCGCCGACGCGGTTGACGATGAACGCCTTCTTGCTCGCGAGCGCGGCCGAGTTCTTCCGGTACCAGAACCCGATGAGCAGGTAGCTGCACAGGCCCACCAGCTCCCAGGCGACGAAGACCGTCAGCCAGCTGTCCCCGAGGACGAGCAGGAGCATCGAGAACATGAACAGGTTCAGGTACGCGAAGAACCGCCAGTAGCCCGGGTCGTGGGCCATGTAGCCGATCGAGTAGACGTGGACGAGCAGGCCGATCGTCGTGACCACGATGAGCAGGGCGGCGGTCAGGTTGTCGACGA
The DNA here is from genome assembly GCA_035466655.1 of Candidatus Sulfomarinibacteraceae bacterium. Taxonomy (GTDB): domain Bacteria; phylum Chloroflexota; class Limnocylindria; order Limnocylindrales; family CSP1-4; genus UBA5189. Next base: position 29,823 of record DATIUS010000168.1, on the reverse strand, counting down.
AGAACGCCGCCTCCACGTGGAAGCCGCCGGCCGGGATCCAGTCCCACAGCTTGACGGTGTGGCCGCCCTCGGCGAACGGGGCGCCGCCCGTGAGCGCGGTCGCCACGACGACCATTGCGATGGCCCACGAGGCTCCGACAAGGAGGACCGGGATCCAGTGGGCCCGCCTGCCGAGCCGCCGGCCGATCGCGGCCGTGATCACGAAGCCGGCCAGCGGCAGCGCGGCGATGAGCGGGATCAGGGTGTCCATGTTCATCGGCGCATCGCGTCGTACTCGTCGACGAGCGGCGTCTTCCGGTTCCGGTAGATCGCGATCACGATCGCCAGGCCGACCGTGGCCTCGGCCGCCGCGACGGCCATCACCATGAGGGCGATGACCGACCCGTCCGCGCGGAGGTCGGGGATGAACGCTCCAAAGGCGACGATCGCCAGGTTGACGGCATTGAGCATCAGCTCGATCGACATGAGCATGCTGATCGCGTTCCGGCGGGCCAGGAAGCCGAACGTCCCGATCGCGAACAGCGCGCCGGACACGACGAGATAGGCGTCGAGGGAGTCGGCCAGGCCCATCAGTCAGGCTCCTCCTCGCGCTTGGCGATGAATACGCCGCCGATCACCGCCGCGAGGAGGAGGACGCTGACCACCTCGAAGGGGAGCACGTACTCGTCGAACAGGACCCGGGCGAGGGCGTCGGTGGCGAGCCGGGCCCGCTGACTGGCCTCGGCCCAGTCCGTGGCCGCCACCCCCAGGGCGATGAGCACGACCAGCACGATCGACGCGATCGCCGCCGGGACCGCCTGGGTCTGGAAGACGAGACGGGCCGGACCGGCCTTCGACTGGGTGAGCATGATCGCGAACAGGATCAGGACGCTGATCGCGCCGATGTAGACGATCACCTGGGCGGCGGCGACGAGCGGGGCGCCGACGATCACGTAGATCCCGGCGAGGGCGAGGAACGAGACGATCATCGCCAGTCCGCAGCGGATGATGTCGCGCATCGTGACGACCGCGAGGGCCGCCACGAGCATCAGCGTGGCCAGCGCCGCGAACAGCGCGTCGTCCACGGAGCCGCCGGCGAGGACGAGGACGACGAGGGCCGGCGTCGTGATGACCGCGCCGGCGACCGCTGCCGCGAGGAGGTAGAGCCAGGCTCGCATCCGTCGCCTACTTCGCGTGGACGTGCGGGCCGCCGTCGCCGCCGGCAAGGCTCGCCGGGAGGACCGGCAGGAGCTTCCCGCGATCGACGAACCGCCCCTCGTCCGCGGCGCGCTGGAGCCAGTCGCGCTCGCGCCGGATGTAGGTCACCTCGGTTTCGCGATCGACCGCCGCGAGCGCCATCAGGTCGATCATCGGCTCCGCCCGGCTGGTGTGCGCGAGCTCGAACTCGCCGCCGTCGCGGAGCGCGTCGTACGGGCAGGCGTCGACGCAGATGCCGCACAGGATGCAGCGGCTCTCGTCCACCTCGTACTTCTGGAGGACGCGTGGCTTCGGCATCAGCGCGCCGGTCGGGCACGTCTCGGCGCACCGGCCGCACGAGACACACGGCGTGTCGTTCAGGCTCATGTCGAGCGGCGTGGTCACGAGCGTGTCGAAGCCGATCCGCATGAAGTCGTAGCAGGCTGCACCGACGACCTCGGCACAGACGTTGGCGCAGCGGCCGCAGTCGATGCAGCGCGACGGCTCCCGCAGGATGAACGCATGGCTGTCGTCGCGGATGTAGTCGTGGTTGATCCCGGTGAACCGGTTCTCGGTGACGCTCCGGTAGCCGGCACCCGCGTCATGCTGCGGCTCGAGCGTCTGGAGCGTCGTCCCGTACTCGATCCCGAGCCGGCGGAGGTCGCAGAACCCGATCGCCTCGCAGGTGCACTGCAGGCAGCGGGTGGACTCGGCGACCGCCTCGGCGCGCGAGTACGGGATCTCGTACTCGACGTAGCTCCGGTTTCGGACGTCCGCCTCGAGCGCCTTCATCCGGTAGCGCGGTTCCTTGACCTCGGCCGTGAACGGCACGATCGACAGGAACTCGGGCTGCGGCTCAGCTAGGGTCTGGCGGGTGCGGATCTCGGACAGGTCGTGGCCGCGCAGGTAGGCGTCCATCGCGTACGCGGAGCGGCGGCCCTCCGCGATCGCCTGGACGACCGTCGCGGCCCCGATCCGGACGTCGCCGGTCGCGAAGACGCCGCGCCGGCTCGTCTCGAAGGTCACTGCGTCGGCCGCCAGGCGGCGGTTCCGGGTGGCGGTGGGGCCCGTGGAGCCCGGGGCGATCCAGGACAGGTCGGGCCCCTGCCCGATCGCGAGCAGGACGCGGTCGCACGGGACGGTGAACTCGGTGCCGGGTGACGGCTCGGGCCGTCGTCGCCCCGAGTCATCGGGCGCGCCGAGCGCCATCCGGATGAACTCGACGCCGGTGACGCTACCCGCCTCGTCGGTGATCACCCGGGTCGGCCCGGCCTGGAAGATGGCGGTGACGCCCTCCTCGATCGCCTCGTGCACCTCGCCGGCCGCCGGCATCTCCTTCATGTCGCGCCGGTAGACGAGGGTGACCTCCTTCGCGCCCTGGCGGACCGAGGTCCGGACGCAGTCCATCGAGGTGAACCCGCCGCCGACGACCACGACCCGCTTGCCGGCATGGTCCGGGTACTCCAGCCCGAGCGTCGCGGTTCGGAGGTACTCGAGGCCGTCGAGGACCTCGGCGGCATCTTCGCCCGGGACGCCGAGCTTGTTCGTGTCGTAGCAGCCGATGGCGATGAGGACCGCGTCGAAGCCCTGGAGCTGGAGATCGTCCAGGGTGAAGTCCCGCCCGAGGGCCTGGTTGCACACGATCCGGCCGCCGAGCCGTGTGACCGACTCGTACTCGGCCTCGAGGACCTCGACCTTCGGCAGGCGGTACTGGGGGATGCCGTAGCGGAGCATCCCGCCGGGCGCCGGGTCGCGCTCGAAGACCGTGACCTCGTGGCCGCTGACGAGCAGGTAGTAGGCGGCCGCCATGCCGGCCGGTCCGGAGCCGATGACCGCGACCCGCCGGCCGGTCCGGGGCTGGACCTCGAACGGGACGGGTGGATCGATTCCGTCGTCCAGCATCTGCTTCAGGACCTGGTCGCCGGCATAGCGGTGGCTGTCCCGGATGGCGATCGCCTCGTCCACCTCGTCGCGCCGGCAGTGGTCCTCGCACGGCGCCGGGCAGACCCGCCCGAGGATGGAGGGGAACGGGATCGTCCGCTTGAAGACCCGGGTCGACTCGCGCCAGTTGCCCTCGGCGTTCTGCTTCAGGAAGCCCGGGATGTCGATGTGGCTGGGGCACTTGTTCTGGCACGGCGGGAGGCAGTAGGCATTGTGGTCGGAGAAGATCAGTTCGAGGTTGGTCCGGCGCAGCCGGCGCAGCTCGTCCGTCTGGGTCTGTACCTTCATCCCCGCCTCGGCCGCCCGCGAGCAGCTGATCGGCGGGTGCTCCTCGCCCTCCACCTCCACGACGCACATCCGGCACGCCCCGAAGCCGGGCAGCTTGGGCTCGTAGCACAGGGTCGGGATCTCGATCCCGTTGTCCCGGCAGACCTCCAGGATCGTCTGGCCCTCCAGGCCCTCCACGACGCGGCCGTCCACCTCGATCCGGATCGCCGGCGTGGACTGGGGCCGCTGCGGCGACTGGGTCGTGAGCAGCCGCTCGGCGAGCGTCTCCTCGCGACCCGTCATCGTGTCGTACACGATCGGCGTGTCGGGGCGGGCGTCCGGGCGCGTGATCAGGTCAGCCAAGATCGGGGCCTCAGTGCGTCGGGCTCGCTGCCATCGCGATCGGATGGCAGACGCCGGCGGGACAGGAGCCGCGTTCGAGATGCTCGTCCAGCTCCGCCCGGAAGTATCGCATCCCGCTGAGCAGCGGAAGCGTCGCCAGGCGCTCGTGGTCGCACAGTGCCGAGGCGATGATGTCCGCCGCCAGGTCAGTGAGCAGGTCCAGGTCGCCGGCCCGGGAGGTGCCCGCGGCGAGGCGATCGCCGATCTCGGACAGGCGCCGGGTGCCGATCCGGCAGGGGATCGTCTTGCCGCACGCTTCGTCCGCGCAATAGCGGGTGAGCACCCGGGCGAGGTCCACGATGCACGCCCGGTCGTCGGCGACGATGACGGATCCCGAGCCCACGTGGGCGCCCGCGGCGCGCAGGGCGTCGAAGGTGTACGGCGTGTCGAGGGCGTCGGGTGGCAGGATCCCGCCCGAGGGGCCGCCGACCAGGACGGCCTTGACCCGGCGCCCCGGACCGGCGGCGACCGGCGCGGCAGCGGCCGGGGCAACCAGTGCGGCGATCGCGCGCAGCGGCGTCCCCAGCGGGACCTCGGCGACGCCCGACGCCTCCGGCCCGCGGACCCCGACGAGGATCGTGCCGGGGCAATCCGCGGCGCCGATCTTCGCGAACGCCTCGGGGCCGTTCCGGACGATCCACGGGATCGCGGCGAGGGTCTGGACGTTGTGGACGACTGTCGGGAGCCCGCGCAGGCCGCTGGTCGCTGGGTGCGGGGGGCGCTGCTCGGGCTGGCCGCGCTTCCCCTCGAGGGCCTTGAGGAGGATCGTCTCCTCGCCCAGGAGGTAGGCGCCGTGGACCGTGCGGACGGAGACGTCGAGGTGGCGGCCCGCGCCCATCACGTCCGGGCCCACGAAGCCGGCCGCCGCGGCCGCCGCCAGCGCCGCCTCGAGGATCCGGATCGTGGACGTCGCCTCGGTGCGAACGGCGATGATCGCCTCCTCCGCCCCGATCGCGAAGGCCGCGATGGCCAGTCCCTCGATGACCGCGAACGGGTTCCGCTCCAGGAGGACCTGGTCGGTCCGGCTGGCAGGATCAGCCCCGTAGCCGTTGGCCACCACCACGCGCCCGGCTGCCGGGTTCAGGCTGGCGGCGCGCCACTTCTCGGCGGCCGGGTAGCCGGCTCCGCCGCGGCCGCGCAGGCCCGAGGCACCGATCGCGGCGATCGTGCCGGTGGCGCCGAGGTCCCGGATCGCACGCCGGAGCCCCTCGAAGGCACCCGCGCGCGTCGCCGCCTCCAGGTCCGCGGCCTCCGCCGGCCCCGTCCCGCGCACCGCGCCTGGCGCCGTCCGCGGCAGGAGGATGGCCGGCCAGCCCTGCGGGGTCTCGAGGATCTGGCTGTCGGTCATGCGTCCCCGCCCGGCCCGCCGGCCAGCGAGGCGCCCAGACCGGCCAGGTATGCCGACTCGGACGGCCGTCGGGCGTCCATCGCCGCGGCCTGCCCGGTCTCCGCCGGGGGCTCGAACCGGAAGTGCCGGTAGTACGAGGCCGTGCCGTAGATCGAGGCGTACCAGGCGCCGGTCGTCTGGCTGATCCGCTTGAGGGCCGCGACCGGGAGGTAGCCGTACTCGGCCTGTGTCGCCTCCAGGATCTCGAGCATCCGCCCCGGGTCGTGCTCGAACCCGTCGAGGATCGAATCGAGCGGCGCGATCTCCAGCCCCTCGAAGTGCGTGTACGCTGGGTCCGGCACGGGCCGCCCGGAACGCCGCAGGGCGGACTCTTCGCGCCGCTCGCCGTAGGTCTCCGCCGCACCCCAGTGGACGTGGAAGCGACCCTTCGTGTCCATCCCGCCCATGTCGATGCACTCGATCGGGCAGGCCTGGGCGCACTGGAAGCAGGTCTCGCACTTCAGCGTGCCGTATTCGTCGTAGAGGAGCTGGAGGCGGCCGCGGAACTTCGGCGGGATGTCCGCCTTCGCCTCCGGGTAGCGGACCGTCGCCTTCGGCTCGAAGAACCGGCGCAGCGTGAGGGCCATGCCGCGGGCGAGGCCGAGGCCGGGGATCAGGCTCATCAGTCCGCCCTCACGATCCGACCAGGACGACCGCACCGGCGGTCACGAACAGGTTGAGGAGCGCGGCGGGCAGGAGCCACTTCCAGGCGAACCCCATGAGCTGGTCGATCCGGACCCGGGGCAGCGTGCCGCGCATCCAGACGAAGACGAACACGAAGGCGAAGGTCTTGACCAGGAACCAGACGAGGCCGGCGACCCAGTCGAAGCTCACGAACGCCCAGGCGAAGGCGAGGCCGCCGGCGACGACGTTGAACAGGAGGAAGCCGATGATCAGGGCGACCCACCAGCGCATGGAGCTGCGGAGCAGGTAGAACGGCGCGGCGAAGAGAAGCGTCCCGAGCGGCGGCACCAGGGCGAGCAGGAACAGGAGCGGCAGCCCGAGGCCGCCGGGATCGAGCGGGATCGCGAGCTCCGGGAACGGGAATGGGGCGTTCCAGCCGCCGAAGAAGAGGACCACCGCCAGCGCCGAGAGGATGAACACGTTCACGTACTCGGCGAAGAAGAAGAAGCCGAAGCGCATCCCGGAGTACTCGGTCGCGAAGCCGGCGACGATCTCCGAGTCCGCCTCCGTGAGGTCGAACGGCGTCCGGTTGCCCTCCGCGGTCGCGGCGATGAAGAAGATCACGAACCCGAGCGGCTGGCGGAAGACGTACCAGTCCGTAAACCAGCCCGACTGCTGCCCGACGATCGAATTCAGGCTCATCGTGCCGGCCAGGATGAGCAGGCCCACCACGGACAGGGTGAGGGGGATCTCGTAGCTGACGATCAGGGCGGCGGACCGGAGGCCGCCCAGGAGCGAGTACTTGTTGAAGCTCGCCCAGCCGCCCATCAGCAGGCCGACCACCCCGAGGCCGCCGACGGCGAAGAAGTAGAGGAGGCCGATGTTGAAGTCCTGCCCGTACAGGCCGGGCGCGAACGGCAGGACCAGGAGCGTCATGATCGCCGCCCCGTAGGTCACCACCGGGGCCCAGGTGAACACGACCGAGTCCGCGCCGGTCGGCGTGAAATCCTCCTTCATCAGCACCTTGAGCCCGTGGACGACGGACAGGAGGGTGCCCCACGGGCCGACCCGGTCCGGGCCGATCCGGAGGTTCATCAGCGCGATCACCTTCATCTCGAGGTAGATGTTCAGGAAGGCGATCGGGATCGTGATGACGAGGATGATCGTGGCCGCCGCCGCGAACCGGACGACCTCCATGTTCGCGGCGAGGACGTCGACGACGGCGCCGCCGAACACGGCGATCGCCGCAATCAGCCCGGCGGTGAGGATCGCCAGGACCGGCACGATCGTGAACACGACCTTGCCCGGCAGGGTCAGCCGCCCCCAGGCGCGCGCCATGGCGGTCACCTGTGACCGCCCTCGGCGCGCCAGCACGTGTGACCGCCGGCGGACGCCACGGCGGTCACTTGTCGACGCCGCCCATGATCGGGTCGAGCGAGGCGTTGATCGTCATCCAGTCTGCGATCAGGCGACCCGGGACCAGCCGGCTGAAGCTCTGGAGGTGGAGGAAGCTCGGGTCGTGGATCCGGAACCGGAACGGCTGGTCCGTGCCGTCGCTGACCACGTAGACCGCGTACTCCCCGCGCGGCCCCTCGACGGCGGCGAACGAGCGCCCGGGCCGCGGGCGCAGCAGGCGCGGCACCTTCGCCATGACCGGCCCGTCCGGCATCAGGTGGAGACACTGGTCGATGATCCTGAGGCTCTGCTTGACCTCGTCGATCCGGAGCAGGTAGCGGGCCAGTGAGTCGCCCTCGACCCGGGTCGGGACGTCGAAGTCGATCTCCGGGTAGATCGAGTACGGGTGCGCCCGGCGGAGGTCGAACGGGACGCCGGAGGCGCGGAGGTTCGGACCCGTCCAGCACATCCGGAGCGCGGTCTCCCGGTCCATCACGCCGACGTCCCGGTTGCGCCGGACGAAGACCTCGTTCTCGTTCAGGAGGCCGACGTTCGCCTCGACCTGCTCGGTCGCCCGGCTCATCCAGTCACCGAGGCGGCTCATGAAGTCGTGGTTGAGATCCCCGTTGACACCGCCGATTCGGAAATAGTTGAAGAGCATCCGCTGCCCGGTGATCGCGGCGAGCATGTCGACGATCTCGTCGCGCTCGATGAAGCTGTACAGGATCGGCGTGAGGCCGCCGAGGTCCAGCGCGTGGAAGCCCATCGCGAGCAGGTGGCTGGAGATCCGGTTCAGCTCGCCGGTCAGGACCCGGATGTACTCCGCCCGGCGCGGGACCTCGATGTCGAGGAGCTTCTCGTAGGCCATGACGGCCGGCCACTCGCAGAAGAGCGAGCTGACGTACTCGAGCGGATCGAGATAGGCGATCGTCTGGTGGAGGTCCGCGTTCTCGCAGAGCTTCTCGACCCCACGGTGGAGGTAGCCGAGGACCGGGTCGAGATCGACGATCGTCTCGCCCTGCAGCTTCATCACGACCCGCATGACGCCGTGCGTGGCCGGATGGTGGGGCCCCACGTTGATGAGGAGCTGGCCGTCGGCGAGCGTGTAGAACTCCGCCTCGCGCTCCGTCTGCGGCGGGTACGGCGGGACCGGCTCGAAGACGCCGGCCGCCTCGTCGAGCAGGACGCGCGGGTCGTCGGCAGAGGGTTGACGGTGGTCCACGGTCATCCGGTGCCCTACTCCTGCACCCGGCGGACGGCGCCCGCAGGCGCGTTCCGGGGTGCATGGGTCCGTTCCATCGGCCGGACGCCGGCGCCGGGCGAGCGGGCCGCGTCGTCGGCGAGGAAGAAGTCCTTGCGGAGCGGGAAGCTGGTGTAGTCCGGCGGCATGAAGATCCGGCGGAGGTCCCGGTTCCCCTCGAAGACGATCCCGAACATGTCGTAGGCCTCGCGCTCGAGCCACTCGGCGCCGGGCCACAGGAAGACGATCGACGGGATCCGGGGCGCCTCGCGGTCCAGGCCGATCGCGACGACGCGGAGCCAGTCGGCGGACGTCGCGCTCCACAGGTGGTAGACGACCTGCATCGTCTCGCCGGTGTCCACCCCGGCCAGGTCGGCGAGGACCTCGAAGCCGAAGGCCGGTTCGTCGTGCAGTGCCCGCAGCACGTCCGGGACGGACCCGGCCTCGATCCGGATCTCGGTCTCGTCGTGGCGCTGCCGGACGGGGCCGGCGAGGGCTGCGCCGAAGCGCTCCTCGAGCCGCCGGCCGAACGCTCGATCCATCGCCTCAGACGCCCTTCGGCACGGTCGGCCCGACCGCGCGCTCCGGCCAGTGGCCCCGCCGATCCTTGACCAGCTGCTGGAGCTTCATCATCCCGTAGATGAGCCCCTCCGGGCGGGGCGGGCAGCCGGGGACGTAGACGTCGACCGGCATCACCCGGTCGATGCCCTCGACCGTGGCGTAGCTTCGCTTGTACCGACCCCCGGAGCAGGTGCAGTCGCCCATCGCGACGCACCACTTCGGCTCCGGCATCTGCTCCCAGAGCCGGACGAGCGGCCCGGCCATCTTCGTGGTCAGCGTACCGGCGACGATCAGGACATCCGCCTGACGGGGCGACGCCCGGAACGGGAACATCCCGAACCGGTCGATGTCGTTCTTGCTCGTCGCGCTGGACATCATCTCGAAGGCGCAGCAGGCGAGGCCGGACAGGAGCGGCCAGAGGCTGTTCGCTCGCAGGAGGTCCAGGACGTAGTCCGCCTTCGTCGGGATGACCTCCAGGATCCCGGACCAGCGGGCGTCGTCGCGGGTCGCGATCCCGCTCGCCTCGACCTCGGCGAGGTGGGTGACGTCGGTGTCACGGCCGCCGCCGTAGGCGGCCGGGTCCGCCGCCGACCAGAGCTCGTTGCGGACGATGATCGGGGCCGCGACCGCGGTCGAGCCGGCGACGACGAGCGCGGACGACGCCGCTGCCCCCGCGGAGACCCCCTCCGGGGATGCCACCTGGTCCTCGGATCCGCCCGGGTTCAGCGCCAAGTGAGCACGCCCTTCCGCCAGGCATAGGCGAGCCCGAGGAGGAGGATTGCCACGAAGATCAGCATGCTGATGAAGCCGCCAAGGAGGAGGTCGCGGAAGACGATCGCCCAGAGGTAGATGAAGACGACCTCGATGTCGAACGCGACGAAGAGCAGCGCGTAGATGTAGAACGACAGGCCGAACCGGCCGTGGGTGTCACCCATCGTGTCGATCCCGGACTCGTAGGGCAGGCCCTTGTGGGCGTCGCCGCGGTTCCGGTGGGAGATCAGCCACGCCGCGCCGAAGGTCACGAAGGTGAACGACCCGGCCGCGAAGGCGAACCCGACGATGTACCAGATCCCGGTCAACCGAACCTCACTCCGAACGGCCGCCGACGACGGGCGGCGTTCGCGCTGAAGGCAACGTCCTGGGCGGGACGACCCCTGGGAGGCAGTCGAACGGACCGTCTCGCACGGCCGTCGCCCGCGGGCATTCTAGCAGCGGCGCGATTCGCGAGCGGTTGCCCCGGGTGGTGCGAACCGCCGAGGAACGGCTCGCGTCGCATGCTCGCGCACGCTCGGCAAGCCACCCCTCGGCGGCGCCCGGCGGCGCACTCCCCCCGGCGGTGGCCGCCGTCGCAGCGTGGCGGTTCGGATCGCCCCGGCGCAATCGGGAAGGCTACCTACTCGTCCGGCCCGGGAGGCGCCGGGTCAGTGCCGGCGCGGGAGGCGCCGGGTCAGCGCCGGCGCGGGAGGCGCCGGGTCAGCGCCGGCCCGGGAGGTGGTAGGCGAGCCCCGCGAGCGGCGGCTCCGCGGCCATGTCGCGCCCGAAGGCCATGACAGCGAAGCCGCCGGTGACTCTCGGATCGAGCATCCGGAAGAGCGCTGACCGCGCTTCGAGGTAGGTCCCGAGCGTCGTGGCCGGATCTTCCTGCAGGCCGGCCAGGAGCTCGCCGGCTCCCAGCCCGGCGAGGAAGGCGGCCTGGGTCGTCGTCCCGAGGTGGACGAGGCCCGTGGCGGCCGCCGCCCGCGCCACGGCGGTCAGGTCCACGTGCGCGGTCAGGTCCTGGCGACCCACGTTCGCGTACGGGTCGTCGTGGACGCGGTGATGGACGTAGGCGCGGAGCAGGCTGCCCCGGGACGGCTCGTACAGGGCCGGCGCCGGGTGGCCGTAGTCGACGAGGAGGACGAGGCCGCGGCGGAGGCCGGCCGCCGCGGCCTCGATCCAGCCGTCGACCTCCAGGCAGATCTCGACCCGCTGGCCTGGAGCGAGACGCACCCCCTCCGCGTCGAGGCGGGCGCGCAACCCGAGCGTGGAGGCCGGCCCGGCGACGGTCGCGAGCATCCCGTCCCCGTCGAGGCCGACGAACAGCTCCGCGATCTCGCCGTCGGCACCGCCCTCCACCCGGTGGACGGGCAGCGCATCGAGGACCTCGTTGGCCAGGATCGCCCCGTCGATCGGTGCGCCGGCATCCGGCTCGAGGACGTCGGCTGCGCCGAGCGCCGAGAGGCGCCCGGCCACCTGGCGCAGGCGATTCTCCGACCGCTCGGCGACGCGGTAGCGGATGGCGGCACGGAGCGGGGAGCCGCCACGGTCGAGGCCCTCTACGATCCCGGCCGCCAGCGCGCCGGTGCCCGCGCCGAACTCGCGGACGGTGAACCGCTCCGGGCGTTCCAGGCGGTCCCAGGCCTCCTCGAGCTGGCGAGCCACCGCCCAGCCGAAGACCGGGTGCGACTCGGGGGCGGTGAGGAAGTCGGCCGGCCGGCCCGGGCCGCGGAGCCCCGTGGCGTAGTAGCCGAACTCGGGGTGGTAGAGCGCGAGGTCCATGAACCGGGCGAAGGTCATCGGTCCGGCGGCACGGATCTCGGCGCGGATGACCTCCACGAGCGCCGGCTCGTCGCCGGGATCCGGCCACGGCCCGAGGTCCGCGGCCCTCCGAAGACCGAGGACCGGACCCCCGCTCAACGGCCCGTCGTGCCCGGGCCCGTCGTGCCCGGGCCCGTCGTCCCGAGCAGGAGGCGAAGGCCGGGGCCCACCAGCGTGTGTCCTCCGAGCAGGATCGGGATCGGCGCGTCGGCGGCGGCGCGGGTGAGGGCGCGGAGCCACGGGTCCGCGATCCGCTCGTGGAGGAGGAGGTCGCTCGCGAACCGATCCTCCGCCGCCGGCCAGCCGGTCTCGTGCGCCCCGAGGCGGTGGGCGAGGAGGACCCGGGTGTCGATGACCGCCGCATCCGCCAGCTCGGCGAGGGTCCTCCCGAACGCTTCGGGACCGTCGCCGTCGAGCAGGCGGCCGAGCACCGAGCGCGCCGGCCGCTGGTCGGCGCCGATCCCCGTCCGCATCCCGCGTTCCTCGACGAACGCCCGGGTCCGGCTGGCGGTGGTTTCCTCCAGCCACCCAAGCGCGTCGGCGGAGGTCCGGCCGGCGACCAGGAACTCGACGCGCGGGTCCGCGGTCCGGCTCCTGATGCGCGTGGCGGCGTCGCGGACCCGCTCGAGCGCCGGATCGTCCCGCGGTGCCAGGCCGGCGACGAGGAGATCGATCGGGGAGTCGAGGTCGACCCCGAGTCGCCACCGGCGCCGGAGGTCGCGGACCTCGACCCCCCGTTCCGCCAGCCAGCGCGGGAGGCCGTTGTCGGCGGTGAGATCGGGGAGTTCGTCGAGCTCCACGTCGCCGGGAATGGCGAGGATGTCGCTCGAGTAGCGGTTGTTCGTGAGCGCGTGGCCCGCGCCCTCCCGGGCGGCCGCCCCGACGAACGCCCGCCGGTCCGCGGCCGTCGCCAGGGGCACGCTGCCCGAGCCGAGGATGACGATCCCGGCGCCCATGTCCAGGGCCGCCAGCCGGCGCAGCCGCGTCCCGAACGGCGCGCCACCCGGCCGCGTCTCGATGATCCGGGCAACGGCACCGGCAGCCTCGAAGCCGCGCGCATGGCGCCGCGCGTTCGCGGCGCGGGCCACGGCGAATGCCGACTCGAGCGGCCCGGCACCGTCGGCCGGCACGGCGTGGAGGATGATGGCGACGACGCGGGTCACCGCAGGAGTCTAGCGAGCGAGGTGTCGCTGTCGATGGGTCGTGTCCGGGCGTACGTCGGCCTCGGGGCGAATGTGGGCGAGGCGGCCACGACCCTTGCCGCCGGCGTGCGGGCGCTCGCCGCCCTTCCGGGCGCACGCCTGCGCGGCGTCTCGCGGCTCTACGCGACCCGGCCGGTCGGGGTCGTGGACCAGCCGGACTTCCGAAATGCGGTCGTGGCCCTCGACGTCCCGGCCGGACCGGACCCGGCCAGCGGGGCCCTCGCGCTCCTCGTCGCCCTGAAGCGCCTGGAGCGCGCCTTCGGGCGCCACGAGCGCGAGCGCTGGGGCCCGCGCGAGCTGGACCTGGATCTGCTCGTCTTCGGCCGGGCGAGGCTTGAGATCGAGCGTCCGCCGGAGGGGCTCCCACTGTCTCTCGGCAAGGCGGATCGACTCCTGATCGTGCCCCACCGAGAGGCCGCCGAGCGCCTGTTCGTGCTCGCCCCGCTCGGCGATCTCGTCCCCGGCCTCGTCCCCCCCGGCTGGGGCGAGACCGTTGCCTCGGCCCGCGCCCGCCGCGAGGCGATCGAGGGCCCGGCCGCGGTCCGTCCCGTCGGTCGCTGGACCGGCGAGGGCTGGGCGATGTTCCCGCGTGCCGCCCACGCAAACGGCTGAGGGCTCCATGGAAGGCGTGCGCTCGCCGATGCGATAGGCTGGCTGCGTGCCGGGGCACGGCCCCTCAGCGAAGCGACCCACGCACGAGAGCGATCCCATGCCGCACCCGCCGAGGCCCCTCGCCGCTCCGGCGTTCGCCCTGGCGCTGGTCATCGCGTCGACGCCGACGTTGTTCGCTCCTCGCCCGGCCGCGGCGACGATCGTCGCCGCGTATGCATCGTCCAGCCGCGAGCCGGCGGCGCCGGGCGTTCAGCACGACCAGGGACGGATCGAGACGACCGCCGGCAGCCAGGCCGTCAACATCATCGAGGTTGAGCCGTTCAACCCGGCCATCTCGTTCGAGGCGTCACTCTCCAACGCGAAAATCGCCGGGCTCGAGCGGGTCACCGCGCAGGCGGTGAACCGCTCGTTCGACGGCCACCGGGTCGTCGCCGCGATCAACGGCGACGTCTGGGCCGGAAGCGCCAGCTTCATGGAGCAGGCGCCCAACGGCCTTCACGTCGAGGCCGGCGAGCTGGTGACGGCCGTGCGGGCTGCCCGGCCGACGTTCGGCGTCGGGGCGGACGGTCGACCGATGCTCGGGTCGCCCGTGGTCAGCGTCACGCTCGTGACGAGCGCCGGCACGCCGTACGCGATCAGCCGGGTCAACCAGCTCCGCCGGCCGGCGGAGCTGGTGCTGTACACACCACGCTTCGCCGATCGGACGAGCACGGCCGCCACCGGGATCGACGTCGTCATCGGCGGGCTGGCGCTCCCGCTCCGGACATCGGGAACCTGGGCCGGTTCGGTTGTCGGGGTCCGGCCCGCCGAGGGCGGCTGGCCGATCGATCCGTCAACCGTGATCCTCACGGTTCCGGCGACCTCACCGCTCGCCGCGCTCGCCCCCGGCGAGCCGGTCACGATCACGATCGCGGTGACCGCGGGCTGGGAGTCGATCCAGCATGCCGTCGGGGGGCGCGAGTGGATCGTGCGCGACGGCGTCGTCGCCATCTCGCCGCGGCCGGCGAGCGCCGACGAGCTCCATGCCCGCAGCGCGGTCGGGCTGACCGCGGACGGCCACCTGATCCTCGTCACGGTGGACGGTGGGCGATCGGACTGGAGCCGCGGGATGCGCCTCCCAGAGCTCGCGGAGCTGATGCTCTCCCGGGGCGCGGTCAACGCGATCAATCTCGATGGCGGCGGGTCGGCCGCGCTGGCCGTCCGGCGTGCCGGGACCCCGGGCCCGGTGCTCGTCAGCCGTCCCGACGGCAGCTCGGAGCGGAGCGTCACCAACAGCATCCAGGTCATCAGCAACGTGCCGACGGGGCCGCTCGCGGCGCTGGCCGTCCGGCCCGGCTCCCGGAGCGTCTACCGGAATGCCACGGTCGACTTCACGTTCTTGGGGATGGATTCCGGCTACAACGCCGTCCCGCTCACGGCCGGCCAGGTGGGCTGGTCGGTGACGGCCCCGATCGGAACGATCGATGGTGCAGGCCGGTTCACGGCGACGACGCCCGGAACGGGACAGGTCGTCGCGACCGCCGACGGCGTCACGGGCTCGGCGCCGATCACGGTGCTCGATGACACGACCGCGCCAGTCGCCTCGGCGCCGCGGGTCAGCATCCCGGTCGACGTCGCGATCGGCTCGGGTGTCACGGTCTCGATCGCCTGGGACGCGGCCGTCGAGACCGAATCGGGGGTCGTGTCGTACGAGCTCCAGCGGAGCGTCAACGGCAAGGCGTGGACGACGATGCCGAAGGCATCGGCTGCCGCGATGAGCACGACGTTGACCATGCCTCGCGACCGGACCTACCAGTTCCAGGTCCGGGCCGTCGACCTGGCCGGCAACGTCGGCGCCTGGGTCGCAGGCGAAGCCTTCCGGCTCACAGTCGCCCAGGAGACCAGCCGGGCCCTGGCGCTCCTCCAGGGCGGCTGGAGCCGGGCGACCTCGAAGTGGTGGGACGACGGAGCAGCCCGGACCAGCCGGACCGCCGGCGCCGTGGCGCGCTTCACCTTCACGGGGAACGCGGTTGCCTGGGTGGCCGCGGTGAGCCCGCTTCGCGGTGCGGCCGGCGTCTCCGTCGATGGTGTCTCCGCCGGCACGATCGACACCTATCGCTCGCCCGCCGCGTCGCGGCTCGTCGTGTTCAGCCGAGCCTGGACGGTCTCGGCGAAGCGGACGATCGAGATCCGTGTGGCGGGAACGCCGGGTCATCCCCGGGTGGACATCGACGCCTTCGTCATCCTCACGCCGGTCCCCGCGGGTACGCCGTCGCCCTGACCGGCGCCGAAGGCGCGGGCAGCGGGACCTGCCGGTGGGGTGTCCGGTCCGCCACCCGTGAGCCGGTGGATCAGGCTCCTGCGAGCCAGCGCGTGGGCAGTCGTCGCTCCGTGACGCGGCCGTCCCGCACCCGCTCAACGCGGTAGCAGGCGGTCGCCGGCCGTGAGCTGACGCACTCGTCGAGGGCGGTTCCGCTGAAGACGAGGGCGGCGCCGTCGTCCGCGGCATAGCCATCCGGCAGTCGCCCCTCTCCGATGAGCCGCTGGAAGAGCGGCCGCCGGCCTGGCTCGCCGTCGTAGTGCGGGCAGTGGCTCCCGGGAAGGAACCCGAGCCCGCAGCCGAGGATCGACAGCTCCGGACCGAACGAATCCGTCGTTCCGGATTCGAACCAGCAGAGCGAACCGGCCGACAGGCCGGCCATGACGACCCCGCGGTCCCAGGCGACCCGAAGAGCGCGGTCGACGCCGTGGATCCGCCAGATCGCGAGCATGTTCTCCGTGTTCCCGCCGCCGACGTAGATCGCATCCTGGTCGCCGATGAACCCGGCGATGTCGGCCACCGTCCGCGTGAACAGCGCCAGGTGCGAGGCCTCCGCGACGGGATCGAACGCCATGTGGAACCGCTCGATGTAGCCCTCGGCGTCGCCGCTCGCGGTCGGGAGGAAGCAGATCCGCGGACGCCCCCCGTCCCGGCCGGCCCGCTCTGCGGCCGCGCTCGCCAGGTCCAGGATGAACCGGTCGAGGAGCGGGTTGTCGGGCTCCGTGCTGAACCCGCCGCCGCCCATCGCAACGATCCTCCGGATCTCGGGCGGCCCGGCGGTCGCGGAAGCGTCGCCCGGCGACGAGTCGGGCATCGGTGCCCCTGCCTACAGTCGGACGCTCGGCGGCCGATCCCGGTCGAACATGTGGACGGTGTCGACGAAGCGGACGGTCTTGGTCTGGTAGGCCATGACGAGCGAGTGGGTTCGGGCGCCGCCGCCGAAGAAGCGAACGCCCTCGAGGAGGTCGCCCCGAGTCACGCCGGTCGCGGCGAAGACCAGGTTGTCGCCCGACGCCAGGTCCTCGGTGCGGTACACCCTCGTCTCGTCGCCGTGGCCCATCCTGCGGCCTCGCTCCCGCTCCTCCTCGGACCGGTAGCGGAAACGGGCCTGGATCTCACCGCCCAGGCAGCGCAGCGCGGCGGCCGTGATGACCCCCTCCGGCGCGCCGCCGATCCCCATGACCGCGTGGACCCCGGTCCCCTGGACGGCGCAGCTGATCGCGGCGGAGAGGTCGCCGTCCGTGATCAGCTTGATCCGGGCGCCGGTTGCCCGCACTTCGGCGATGAGCTGCTCATGGCGCGGGCGGTCCAGGATGATCACGGTGATGTCGCCCGGCTTCCGGCGGAGCACCTCGGCGATCCGCTGGATGTTCTCTGCGGGGCTCACGGTGATGTCCACGTGGCCGGCCACGAGCGGCCCCACGCAGAGCTTCTCCAGGTACGTGTCCGGGGCGTGGACCAGGCCGCCGCGCTCGGACGCGGCGAGGACCGTGATCGCGTTCGCCGATCCGGTCGCGACCAGGTTCGTCCCCTCGAGCGGGTCGACGGCGATGTCCACGGCCGGTGCCGCGTCCCCGTCGCTCCCCAGGCCGACCTGCTCGCCGATGTAGAGCATCGGCGCCTCGTCACGCTCGCCCTCGCCGATCACGATGGTCCCGCGCATCTCGATCTCGTCCATCGCGACGCGCATCGCCTCGGTCGCGGCCCGATCCGCCCCAGGGCGGTCCCCACGGCCCATCAGCCGCGCGGACGCGATCGCGGCCGCCTCGGTGACCCGCACCATCTCGAGCGCGAGCAGCTGCTCCATCGCGGCTAGGACTCCCCGGCCCGGTCAGGCGAGCTCACCGCAAGGCGCGACCGAGCACGCGAGCGAGCGCACTCAAACGTGCGTGAGCGAGCGAGCGGAGGGCGCAACGCCGTGGGGAGCCGCATCACCGGGCCGTACCTCTAGTGACGAAAGTGTCGCCTCCCAGTGAACACCATCGCAAGGTGGTGGCGATCCGCCACTTCGATGGCCATCTCGTCGCGGATGGAGCCGCCGGGCTGGATGATCGCCGTGACCCCGGCCTGGGCAGCGATCTGGATACCGTCCGGGAACGGGAAATAGGCGTCGCTCGCCATGACGCTCAGCCGGGCGCGGTCGCCGGCGCGCCGGAGGGCGATCTCGACCGACACCTGCCGGCTCGCCTGGGCCGCGCCGATCCCGACGGTCGCACCGTTGCGGGCCAGGACGATGGCGTTCGACCGAACGTGGCGGACCGTCCGCCAGGCGAACAGCAGGTCGGTCAGCTCCTCGAGCGTGGGGCGGCGCTTCGTGACCACCTGGAGCTGGCCGCGGTCGATTCCGAGCGTGTCGAGGGTCTCGACCAGCAGGCCGCCGCCGACCCGCTTGAAGTCGAGGTTCGCGATCCCGTAGTCGCGCATGCCCTCGGTCGGATCGGCCGGCACGGCGAGGACCTCCAGGCCTGGCTTCTGGTGGAGGATCCCGAGCGCCGCCCGGTCGTAACCGGGCGCCACGACCGCCTCGTACGAGTTCTGGGCGATCGCCCGGGCGGTCGCGCCGTCCAGCTCCCGGTTGACGCCGACGATGCCGCCGAACGACGCCACCGGGTCCGTCTCGAGGGCCTTCCGGTAGGCCTCGACGAGCTCGTCCGCCGAGGCCACCCCGACCGGGTCCGTGTGCTTGGCGATGACGACCGTGGGGCCGGTGAAGTCCTGGGCGGTCCGGTAGGCGGCGTCGAGATCGAGGATGTTGTTGAACGACGGGCGATCCCCATGGAGCTGCGTGCTGTCGGCGAGGGTGCCCGATCGATGCGTCGTCTCCCGGTAGAAGGCAGCCGGCTGGTGTGGGTTCTCGCCGTAACGAAGGTCCGCCACCTTCTCGAGGACGACCGCGAGGCGCTTGGGGAAAATCGTCCCCGACAGCTGGTTCAGGTAGGCGGCGATCTCGGCGTGGTAGGCGGCGACGGCCCCGAAGGCCTCGGCGGCGAGCTGGGCGCGGAACCCCGCGCTGACGAGCCCGCGCTCGCGGAGCTCGGCGATGATCCGTGGGTAGTGCTCCGGGCTGACGACCGCCGCGACGCCGGCCGCGTTGCGGGCCGCGGCACCGAGGAGTGCGGCCCCGCCGACGTCGATCATCTCGATCGCCCCCTCGATGCCGACGAGGCTCCGCCCGATCTCCGCTCCGAACGGCTTCACGTTGACGACGACGAGGTCGATCGTCCCGATGCCCTGCTCGGCGAGCTCGGCGAGCTGCTCCGGCTTGTCGCGCCGGGCGAGGATCCCCGCGTAGACGGCCGGGTGGAACGTCTTGACCTGGCCGCCGAGGAGCGCCGGGATGCCCGTCAGGTCGGCGACCGGCGCGACCTCGACCCCGTCCGCGGCAAGGTGATCGCGGGTGCCGTCGGTGGCGTAGATCTCCACGCCCAGGGATTGGAGCTCGCGGGCAAAGGCGGTGATGCCGTCGCGCGTGGCGACCGACAGCAGGGCTCGCAAGCGTCTTCCTCCATCCGCCGTCCTGGGGCCGCGCGGCTCCGGCCGAGTATACCCGCGGGCCATGGCATACTCCACGCTCGCCCACTCCGAGCCGCCACGGCGCGGCCGGGGCCTAGCTGGAGAGACCGTGACGCTTCTCCCCTGGGAGTACCTCTGGCTCCCGTTCTCGCGCTCCGAGTTCCCGGATATCTACGACCCCATCTGGATCGGCTCGCTGGTCCTGCTCGGAATCCTGATCGTCCTCTACAACGTCCGGACCCGGGCGCTCCACCGCCACCGCCTCTACACGGACATGTGGGAGTGGCTGCTGTGGACCGGGCTGATCACGTTCTTTCTCCTGGCGACCGGGGCGCTCTTCCTGTTCGACTTCGCGGTCGTGCTGGCGATCGGGGTGGCCGGGATCGGGACGATGGTCTGGGTCCGGTTCCGGCGCTATCCGCCGCTGTTCGCGGCGTACGAGCAGCAGCTTGCCCGCCAGCGCTACCTGAGCCGCGCCAAGGCCGCGCGGCCCGAGGCGACCATCCGGTCCAAGGCCTCGCGCCGCAAGCGGCGCTGACCGTCGGCGACCGGCCGCGGCAGGGCGCGAGCGTCCCGTGCCGATCGAGGTCCGCCGATTCGGGGTGGGGTTCCGCCGTCCGGAGGGGCCGCCGGGCTCCCACGGGCTGACCGGCGGGGTCATCCACTCGGACGGACGTGGCATCGTGGCCGAGCTCGCCTTCGCGCGGGGCGGCGCGATCGCGCCCCACGACAACCCGAACACAACGTGGTTCTGCGTCATCGAGGGCGGCGGCTGGGTCGCGGTGGGCGACGAGCGGCGCCGAGTGGCATCCGGCGACGCGGTCCTCTGGCCGGCCGGGGTCACCCACGGGGCGTGGACGGACCACGGCGAGATGCGGGCGATCGTCATCGAGTTCGCGGGCGCCGACGATTCGACGCTCAGCGGCGTCCTCGAAGGTGCTGCCCGGGAGCTCGGGCCAGGCGAGGCGGGGGCCGCCTCCCGCGGCGAGGGCCGCCTGGCCGAACAATGGCGGGAGGCCGGGCGCCACGACCGGACAGCCGGCGAGCCCAGCTAGTTGGAGCCATCCTGTTGTATGCATCAGCGGCACGTCTGACGTGCAGCTCTAGCGGATGAATGCCGATTCAAACCAGCCCTGAAGGAGCTCCCCGATGCGCCGACTCCTTGCCAGGCGGACGGCCTCCCGCCGATCGGCCACCGCCTATCTCCTGGTCACGGGTCTGCTGGCCGGCTGCGCGGGGCCAGGAGGGCCGCCACCCTCCGGCGTCGCGACCCAGGGGCCCACCTCCCAGGCGAGCCCGACCCCGGCAGGAACACCTCGCGCCCCGACCTCCGCGCCGGGCCCCGTGCCGTCGATGACGACGATCGCACCAACGGCAGTCATCGGCGTCCCGAACTCCACGGGCGTCATCGCCGTCGCGACCGACGGCAAGTCCGTATGGGCAGCTACGACCGGCGCCATCCTCCGAATCGACACGGCGACCAATACCGTCGAGTCGCTCTCGGCACCCACGCAATCCGATGACACCGTTCTGAGTCTGTCGGACGACGGGCTGTGGGTGGCACGGTGGGCCGGCGGCCATCTGTACCGCCTTGATCCCCGAACCGGCGAAGTGCTGTTGACGATCGACTTCCCGAAGGCAGTCAGGATCCAGCACATTGGCGAGGACCTGTGGGCTGGGCGCGAGGACACCTCGTCGATGTACCTCGTCGACCGCCAGACGGGCGCAATTCGCCAATCGATCGCGCGCGGGGCCTACGCCACCGCAGGCCTGGGTGATCTCTGGTTCACCGTCGGCCTGGGGCCGAGGCTCGAACGCGTCGACCCGGCCTCCGGTGCGGTCAAGGCCACGATCGACGCCAAGGGCGAAAGCAACTGCAACCTCAGCGGGGCGTTTCCTGACAGCGTCTGGCTGACCTGCTTCGGTCGGGACGTGACCGCGCGATCCGCCTCCCGGATCGATCCCACGAGCAACTCGGTCGCGACAATCGCGACCCTTCCACCCACGCACGGTGGCAGCGTCGTGATGGTGAACGGCAGACCGTGGTTCATAGGGACGTTCGAGGACGCCACTGGCCAGTCGTTCGCCGGCCTGCTGTTGCTGAACCCCGGGACCGGGTCGATCGAGCGGTTCATCTCAGTTGGGCCTGCCGACGCCGACGCCTCAATCGTGGCTGGGGCCGCCCTTTGGATCCCAGATGAGGCGAATCATCGGATCATCCGGGTGGACGTTGCCGAGCTCGGCGGCTGACCACGCGCTCGATGCGATCTGGGGCACGATCGGCGGCTACATGATGACCTGGCAGGAGCTCCTCGGATCTTGGGGCCCGATCGTTGCAGACGGCGCGATGGGCACGATGCCCATGACTGACAAGAGCTATGCGTTCGCGGAACGGGGCTACGTGCTGGGCTGCCCCGGCCGCCCCGCCGCCCGGGCCGACGCGAGGATCGCCCCGAGCTGGCCGAGGATCCGGGCCGTGGCGCCCCAGACCTGGGCACCGGGGAGCGCGTACGCGCCGTACCGGATCCGGAAGTCGAGGACGTCCGCCTCGACGATCTCGATCGGGGCCCCCGGGAGGAACGCCGAGACCGGCACCCACAGGATCTCGGCGACCTCCGCCTCGGAGGCGGTCACGTCCGGGCGCCGCTCGGCGATGGCCAGGACCGGTGTGACCCGGTAGTCCGAGACCGGGATCCAGAACGTCTCCAGCGTCCCGACGAGCCGGATGCCGCACGCGACGGGATCGAGGGCGACCTCCTCGGCGGCCTCGCGCAGCGCCGTCTGGATCGAATCGGCATCGTCAGGCTCGGCCCGCCCGCCGGGGAAGGCGATCTGCCCGCCGTGGTGGCCGCCGCGGTCGACCCGCCGGATGAGGAGGACGTCGGCCTCGCCGTCCCGGTTGACGTCGATCGCCGGCGCGATGAGGACCAGCACGGCGGCCGGCCGTGCGGAATCTGGTCCGCTGAGGATGGCGGGGCTGCGCCGCTCTCCCGTGTCCAGGCGGACGGGCATGAGCGACTCGGGGGGCTCCGGCATCACCGCCGGGAGCGACGCGAGACGGGCCGCGGCCTCCGCGTACCTCAGTTGACGAGGCCCTCGCCGTCACGCTTCCGCGGCGACGTCTCGGGGAGGTCCAGGACGGAGCGCCCGCGCTGTGCACCCGCCCCGACGGTTCCCTCGGGGGCTCGGGCGTCCCGGCGCTCCGCGGCGTCGGCGACGACCGTCGTGCCCGCGGACGAGAAGACGATCGTGCTGCCGACCGGATCCGCGTCGGCCACTACTCGATCGCCCGGCTTGAAGCGCCCCTCGATGAGCGCTCGGGCGAACGGATTCTCCACGAGGCGCTGGATCGTGCGCTTCAGCGGCCGCGCCCCGAATGCCGGGTCGTGCCCCTCGCGGGCAATCAACGCCCTCGCGGCCGGCGTGAGCTCGAGGGTGAGGTCCTGGGCCGAGATCCGCCGCCCGAGGTCGACCAGGAGGAGGTCCACGATCGCCCGGAGATCCGCATCGGTCAGGGCGTGGAAGACGATCACCTCGTCCACCCGGTTGAGGAATTCCGGCCGGAACTGGAGCCGGAGCGCGTCGGTGACCTGGTGCTTCATCGCCTCGTACGTGCCGGCTTCCTCGGCCCGGCCGGCGTACGACCCGATGACCCCCGAAGCGACGTTGCTCGTCATGATCACCACGGTGTTCTTGAAGTCGACCGTCCGACCCTGGCCGTCGGTCAGACGGCCGTCGTCGAGGACCTGGAGGAGGACGTTGAAGACGTCCGCGTGTGCCTTCTCGATCTCGTCGAGGAGGACCACCTGGTACGGCCGGCGGCGAACCGCCTCGGTCAGCTGGCCACCCTCCTCGTAGCCCACGTAGCCGGGCGGCGCGCCGACGAGGCGCGAGACGGTGAACTTCTCCATGTACTCGCTCATGTCGATCCGGACCAGGGCGGCCTCGTCGTCGAACAGGAAGGCCGCGAGCGCCCGCGCGAGCTCGGTCTTGCCGACCCCGGTGGGACCCAGGAACAGGAAGGACCCGATCGGCCGGCGCGGATCCTTGAGGCCCGCGCGGGCCCGCCGGACCGCGTCGGAGACCGCGGCGATCGCCTCGTCCTGCCCGACGACGCGGTCGTGGAGCCGCTCCTCCATCTGGATGAGCTTGGCCGTCTCGCCCTCCATGAGCTTCGCGACCGGGATCCCCGTCCACGCCCCGACGATCTCGGCGATGTCGTCGGCGGTGACCTCCTCCTTGAGCAGCGTGCCGGGGCCCTGGAGCGCCGCGATCGCCGCCTCCTGCTCGCGGAGGCGCTCGCCGAGCTCACGCTGTGTGCCGTACTTCAACTGGGCCGCCCGCTCGTAGTCGGCCTCGCGCTCGGCCTGCTCGATCCGCACGGTCAGGCTCTCCAGCTCGGCCTTCGTGGCACGGATCGCGGCGATGGCGCCCTTCTCGGCCTCCCAGCGCTGCTTCATCGCGCCGGCCTCCTCGGCGATCTCGGCCAGCTCGCGTTCGAGCGCTCCGAGGCGCGCCTTCGAGGCCTCGTCCGTCTCCTTGCGGAGCGCCTCGCGCTCGATCTCGAGCTGGATCCGGCGCCGCTCGAGCTCGTCCAGCTCGATCGGCATGGAGTCGATCTCCATCCGAAGCCGGGATGCCGCCTCGTCGACGAGGTCGATTGCCTTGTCGGGCAGGAACCGCTCGGTGATATAGCGGTTGGAGAGGGTGGCCGCGGCGACGAGGGCGGAATCCGTGATCCGGACGCCGTGGTGGACCTCGTAGCGTTCGCGCAGGCCGCGCAGGATCGAGATCGTCTCCTCGACGGTCGGCTGGTCGACGAGGACGGGCTGGAAGCGACGCTCGAGCGCCGCGTCCTTCTCGACGTGCTTGCGGTACTCGTCGAGGGTCGTCGCCCCGATCGTGTGGAGCTCGCCGCGGGCGAGCATCGGCTTCAGGAGGTTGGAGGCGTCCATCGCCCCCTCCGCGGCGCCCGCGCCGACGACCGTGTGGAGCTCGTCGATGAACAGGATCACCGCGCCCTCGGCGTCCTTGATCTCCTTGAGGACGGCCTTCAGGCGCTCCTCGAACTCGCCTCGGAACTTCGCGCCGGCGATCAATGCCCCGAGGTCGAGCGAGACGACGCGCTTGCCCCGTAGGCCCTCCGGGACGTCGCCGCGGACGATCCGCCCGGCAAGGCCCTCCGCGATGGCGGTCTTGCCGACGCCCGGCTCGCCGATGAGGACCGGGTTGTTCTTCGTCCGGCGCGAGAGGACCTGCATCACCCGCCGGATCTCGTCGTCACGGCCGATCACCGGGTCCAGCCTCCCTGCCCGCGCCTCCGCGGTCAGGTCGCGGCCGTACCTCTCGAGCGCCCCGTAGGTGCCCTCGGGGTTCGGGGAAGTGACGCGCTGGCCGCCCCGGACGGAGGCCAGCGCCCCCAGGATCGCCTCGCGGCCGGCGCCGCGCGCGTCCAGGAGCGCCTGGCCCTCCCCGCCGACCTCGGCCGCCCCGAGGAGCAGGTGCTCGGTCGAGGTGTACTCGTCACCGAGGCGGCGTGCCTCCTCCTGGGCGCGGTCCACGACGCGCCTCGCGCGCGGGTCCAGGGTCAGCGATCCGCCCTGGATCCGGGCCCGGCGCGCCAGGATCGCCGCGAGCTCGGCGCGGAACGCCGGCAGGTCCACCCCGAGCCGGCGCAGCGTCTCGGCCGGGACGCCGTCGTCCGGTTCGAGGAGCGCGGCGAGGAGGTGCTCGGCGTCGAGGACGGGGCTCTGGAGCCGTTCCGCGAGCGCCTGGGCGGCGAGGACGGCCTCCTGTGCCTTCTGGGTGAAGCGATCGAGCTGCATGGCGGGTCCTGCGTCTGCCTCCGGTGGTGGGTCAGGCCCGCGGGTCGGGCTGATGGGCGAGGTCCAGGAAGCGCGTGGCGGCCTCCTTCGCCTCCTCGGACAGCTGGGCCGGCAGCACAACGCGGATCCGGACGTAGAGATCGCCCGGCGCTCCACCCTTGAGGCGCGGCATTCCCTGGCCGGTGAGCCGGAACGACTTGCCCGGCGGGGTCCCGGCGGGGAGCGTCAGGAGGACCCGTCCCTTGAGCGTCCGGACCGGCACCTCGGCGCCGAGGAGCGCCTCGCGGAGGGTGACCGGCACCTCGCGGTCGAGGTCGGCGCCGCGGCGGGTGAAGACGCCATGTGGGCTGATCCCGATCACGACGACCAGGTCGCGGCCGTCCGGGCCCTTGCCGGACAGGCGGACGCGGCTCCCGGCGTCAACGCCGCGCGGGATCGAGACCTCGAGGCGCCTGCCGCCGACGTCCACGATCCGGGTCGTCCCGTGGAACGCCTCCTCGAGCGAGATCTCCGCCCGCGCCTCGATCGGGAGGGAGCGGGCGGCGGTGGCGGCGCCGCCACGAACCGCGTCCCGCGCCGCACCCCGCCCGCCGCCGGCCATCCCCGCCGAGCCCCCGGCGAAGGCCGAGGTCCCGAACAGCATCTCGAAGAAGTCGCTGAAGCCGGCCTCGTCGGCGGCGGTGCCGCCGCCATGCCCGGCCGAGCGAAACTCATAGTGGACGTTCCCGCCACCCGGCCCGCCGAACCCGGCGTAGCCCGCGAACGGCCCGCCCGGCCCGAAGGGATCGCCGGCGAAACCCCGCCCGCCCGGCGTCCCGTGGGAACCGGCCCGGGCGTAGGCCTCCCAGTCCCTGCCGAACCGGTCGTACTTCGCCCGCTTGTCCGGGTCGGAGAGGACCTCGTTCGCCTCGTTGATGTCCTTGAACCGCTGCTCGGCTGCCTTGTCGCCGGGCTTCTTGTCCGGGTGATGCTCACGGGCAAGCTTCCGGAAGGCCTTCTTGATCTCGGCCGGGCTCGCGGTCTTCGGCACCCCCAACGTCTGGTAGTAGTCCCGAACGTCCATCGTTCAGGTCACTCCCGAACCGCGCCTCGCCGTTCGGACGAGGCTAGCCCAAGGCGCAACCGAGCACCCGCGCGAGCGCACTTGAACGTGCGTGAGCGCGGGCGCGCAGGTTGCAACGCAGGGATAGCCCGTCCCAACGGCGACCAATGTTCGCCGCCTCTATACGACGACCGCCGGCTGGTCGGAAGGCGGGTAGCTCGGTCGAGGGACGGTACCCGTACCCCGCGACCCGCCGGAGCCAGGCTCCGGCTTGGCCGTCGTGGAGAGCGCCTTCGGCCGGCGCCGGAGCGCGGCGTCCAGCACCTGGTCCATCGAGTCGACGAGGACGAGCTTGATCGACTTGCGGATCTCCTCCGGGATGTCCCGGAGGTCCTTCTCGTTCTTCTTCGGCAGGATCACCATCTTCGCCCCCGACAGGTGGGCGGCGAGGATCTTGCTCTTGAGCCCGCCGATCGGGAGGACGCGGCCGCGGAGGGTGATCTCCCCGGTCATCGCGACGTCCTTGCGGACCGGGATCCCGGTGAAGGCGGAGATCATCGCGGTGGCCATCGTGATCCCGGCCGACGGACCGTCCTTCGGGATGGCGCCGGCGGGCACATGGATGTGGAGGGTCTGCTTCTCGAACATCTCGCGGCGGATGCCGAGGCTGTCCGCGTGGGTTCGGATCCAGGACAGGCCGGCCCGGGCGGATTCCCGCATCACCTCACCGAGCTGGCCGGTGAGGATGAAGTCCTCCTTGCCCTCCATGCGAGTGACCTCGATGGCGACGATGTCGCCGCCGACCTCGGTGACGACGAGCCCCGTCGCGGACCCGATCTGGTCCTCCGGCTCGAGCTCACCGTACTCCCAGCGGGGCGGCCCGAGGAACTCGACCAGCTTCTTCCGGTCGACGATCGTCTTGCGCTTGCGGCCCTCGGCCACGCTCCGGGCGACCTTGCGCATCACATTCGCGATCTCACGTTCCAGGTTCCGGACGCCGGCCTCCTTCGTGTAGGCCTGGACGAGCTCCGTCATCGCCTCGTCGGTGATCTGGACGTGGCGCTCCTTGAGGCCGTGGTTCGCCATCTGCTTGGCGATCAGGAACCGCTTTCCGATCTGGGCCTTCTCCTGCTGGGTGTAGCCGGGCAGCTGGATGATCTCCATCCGGTCGCGAAGCGCCGCAGGGATCGGGTCGGTCAGGTTGCCGGTCGCGATGAACAGGACCCTGCTGAGGTCGAACGGAACCTCGAGGTAGTTGTCCTGGAACGTGTTGTTCTGCTCAGGGTCCAGGACCTCGAGGAGCGCGGATGAGGGATCCCCCCGGAAGTCCATCCCGATCTTGTCGATCTCATCGAGCATGAAGACCGGGTTGTTCGTGCCGGCGGTCTTGACGTTCTGGATGATCCGGCCGGGCAACGCGCCGATGTAGGTGCGCCGATGCCCGCGGATCTCCGCCTCGTCGTGGATTCCGCCGAGGCTCATCCGGACGAACTTGCGGCCCATCGCCCGGGCCACGCTCTTGCCGAGCGAGGTCTTGCCCACGCCGGGCGGGCCGATCAGGGCGAGGATGGGGCTGCGGATCGTGTCCGCGAGGGAGCGGACCGCGAGGTACTCGAGGATCCGCTCCTTGACCTTCTCGAGGCCGTAATGGTCCTCGTCGAGGATCTTGGCCGCCTCCTTGATGTCGTAGCGATCCTCGGTCGTCTGGTTCCAGGGCAGGCTGACGAGCCAGTCCACGTAGGTCCGGATGACGCCGACCTCGGGCGACGCGGACGGGATCCGGCTCATCCGGTCGATCTCCTTGATCGCCCGGGCCTTGACCTCGTCCGGCATGCCCGACGCCTCGACCTTGTCGCGGAGCTCGTTGATCTCGGCCTGCTGCGGATCGTCCTCGCCGAGCTCGCGCTGGATGGCCTTCAGCTGCTCGCGGAGGATGTATTCGCGCTGGGTCTTGTCCATCTCGGACTTGACTTCGGACTGGATCCGGCCCTTGAGCTCGAGGATCTCGATCTGGCGGGCGAGGAAGGTCGACACGAGCTTCAGCCGCTCGACGATGTCGACCGTCTCGAGGAGCTCCTGGCGCTGCTCGGTGGACATGTCCGGGCTGTACGCGGTCATGTCGGCGAGGAGCCCCGGCTCGGTGATGTTCTTTGCCGCGACCGCCGCCTCCGGCGGCACCGGCGCGCCGGCCTGGACGTACTGCTCCACCTGGGCCTGGACGGAGCGCATGAGGGCCTGGATCTCGACGTTGGAGGGCGTCGCGTCCGCGACCTCCTCGATCCGGGCCAGGAGGTACGGATCGGCCTTCGCAAACCCGTGGACGCGGATCCGCGTCTGGCCCTGGACGATCGCCCGGACGGTCCCGTCCTGGAGCTGAACGACCTGGGCGATCTTGGCCAGCGTACCGACCTCGTACAGCTCGGACGGGTCGGAGATGTCCTCCTGGTCGGCCCGGCGCTGGGTGACCAGCGCGATGGGGCTGCCGGACTCGACCGCGGCATTCAGCGCGGCGACGCTCTTGTCCCGGCCCACCTGGAGGGGCACGATCATCTCCGGGAAGATGACCGTCTCCCGGAGGGCGACGAGCGGGAGCTCCTGGATCTTCGGTTGGGTCCGCTCGGCGTCCGGGTTGGACGGTCGCTTGGCCATCGGGTTCTCCTGTCTGGTCGGTTCGGCGGCGGGCGCCGGTGTCGAGGTGTCGGCGTGCTGGTGTGGACGGTGGCCGGCAGGGCCCGGATGGCCCCGCCGGGTCAGGCGGTGCTGGCGGAGGGCTCCGGTGAGGCGTCGGCCGTGCCGGACGGCCCGGCCTCGGCCTCACCCGCGCCTTCGTCGTAGAGGCGCTCGAGGATACGGGTCCCGAGGCGCTCCTCGAGCTCGAACAGGATCCGGACCCCGGCCAGGTTGACGCCGAGGTTCTGGGTCAGGTGGCGGATCCACATGACCCGCCGGATGTCGTTCTCCGAGTAGAGCCGGATGTTCGTCGGGGTCCGTGCGGGGCAGACCAGCCCGGCGTCCTCGTAGATCCGGAGCGTCCGCGGATGGACGCTCACGATGCTCGCCGCCACGCTGATCACGTAGACGGGTCGCCCGGGATCCCGGGGATCGGGGCGCCGGAAGGTCACGCGCATGGGTCTCGACGCTCCCGGTCAGGCCTTCGAGGCTTCGGCCCGAATCTCGGCGGTCCGCTGCCCGGTCGAATCGGTGACCGGCGAGATCCGGATCTGGCGGGGCTTGACCTGCTCGGCCTTCGGGATCCGCAGGGTCAGGATGCCGTGCTCGAAGGTCGCGCTCGCCTTGTCCGGCTCCAGCCCGTTCGGCAGGGTCACCGAGCGGCTGAAGGAGCCGCGGCGGATCTCCTGGACCAGGTAGCTGCCCTCCTCGGCCCGGCGCTCGTCGGCGGTCTTGCCGGTGATCGTCAGCGTGCCGTTCTCGACCGTGATCTCGACGTCGTCGGGCCGGATGCCCGGGAGCGACGCCTCGACGACGAGCTCGTCCTGGGTCGTCGTCACGTCGAGCGGGAGCCCCGGTCCCTCGAGGACCCCGGAAGCCCACCGCAGCGGCCTGAGGACGTCGTCGTCGAACAGGCGATCCATCGCCTGGCGGAGCGACATGATCTCGCCGAGCGGCGAGGTTCGGCGCACGATCGTCATCTCGTGTCACCTCCTGTGCTGGTGCTGCCTGCCCGTGCCGCCACGATGGGCGCCGGGCGCCGGTCCACCTCGGATCCGGTGATCGGAATGCTAGAAACCTGACAATGACA
>DATIUS010000167.1:0-2729 GCA_035466655.1 Candidatus Sulfomarinibacteraceae bacterium | reverse complement strand
GGTTCCGACCGTGAGCACTTCACCGACGAACTGTGGCGCTTCGACCCCTCGACCGACACGTGGTCGTTGGAGTGATGGCGGACTTCGGCAACGCCGCCTTACCCTTCGGTACGCCCGTGAGATCGAGTTCGGCCGCGGATGATCGCCGGTCGGGCGCGCCCGAGCCCCGGCTCGGTCCGTTACGCCATGCGCGAGTAGTCCGCGAGGCCGCGCTTCAGGAACGTCCCATGGCCTTTGCGGCCGGTGAACTCGCCGTTCCGGACGACCACCGAGCCCCGGCTCATGACGACGTCGCTCGCGCCCTGGACCGTCCGGCCCTCGTAGCACGAGTAGTCCACGTCCATGTGGTGCGATGCGGCCGAGATGACCCGCTTGCGGTTCGGGTCGTAGATCACGAGGTCGGCGTCCGAGCCGACCGCCACGGCGCCCTTGCGCGGGTACATGCCGAACAGCTTGGCCGGCGCGGTCGAAATGATCTGGACCCAGCGCTCCTTCGAGATCCGCCCGCCGACGACCCCACCGTCGTGGAGGAGGTCCACCCGGTCCTCGACCCCGGGGAGGCCGTTGGGGACCTTCCGGAAGTCGCCCACGCCGAGGTCCTTCTGCCCGTGGAAGTCAAACGGGCAGTGATCCGTCGAGACGACCTGGAGGTCGTCCTTCACGAGGCCCTTCCAGAGCTCGGGCTGATGGTCGGCCGTCCGAAGCGGCGGTGAGCAGACGAACTTCGCTCCGTTGAACCCGTTGCCGAGGTCGTCGAGCGTGAGGAAGAGGTACTGGGGGCACGTCTCGGCGAATGCCGGCAGGCCCTCGTCGCGTGCCATGCGAACGGCGTTGAGCGCCTCGCGGGCCGAGAGGTGGACGATGTAGACGGGGACCTTCGCCGCCTGGGCCAGCCGGATCACCCGGTTCGTGGCCTCGCCCTCCAGGACGGAGTAGCGCGCCAGCCCGTGCCCGATCGGGTCCGTCACGCCGGCCGCGAAGGTGTCGGCGGCGATGACGTCGATCGCCAGGCCGTTTTCGGCGTGCATCATGATCAGCCCGCCGTTCTTGCCGGTCTGCTGCATCGCCCGGAAGATCGCCCCGTCGTCGCTGAAGAAGACGCCCGGGTAGGCGGTGAAGAGCTTGAAGTCCGGGACGCCCTCCGCGACGAGCGCGTCCATCTCGCGGAGCGTGTCGTCGTTGACGTCGCTCATGATCATGTGGAACCCGTAGTCGATCACCGCGTTGCCCTGGGCCTTGGCATGCCAGGCGTCCAGGCCCTCGCGGAGCGACTTGCCGCGCGACTGGACGGCAAAGTCCACGATCGTCGTGGTTCCGCCGAACGCGGCCGCCCGCGTGCCCGTCTCGAACGTGTCCTTGGCGAACGTGCCGCCGAACGGCAGCTCCATGTGGGTGTGGACGTCGATGCCGCCGGGGATGACGTACTTCTCGGTCGCATCGATCGTCTCGTCCGCCTGGGCCATGCCGGCCATGCCGGCGCCGATCGCGGCGATCGTCTCGCCGTCGACGAGCACGTCCGCGGCCGTCGAGCCGTCGGCCGTGACGATCGTCCCGTTCGTGATGAGCGTGCGCATGCGAGCGTGCCTCCAGGGACGCCGGTGGGGTCGCGGTGGTCCCGCGATGGGTTACTTGCCGGTTGACTTCGGCTTGTTCTGCTTGGGCTTCTTGGGGTTCTTGGCCTTCTTGTCCACTCCGTTTGCCTCCTCCTGACCTGTGCCTACGCGGCCGCCACGTCACGCAGGGCCGGGATGACCTCCCGCCCGTAGATCTCCAGCTGCTCCTCCTCGTTCCCGTTCATCAGGTAGATGTTGAATTGATCCACGCCAGCGTCGGCGAGCGCCCGGAGCCGCTCGATGTGCTGCGCGACGGACCCAACGATGCAGAACCGGTCCACGATGTCGTCCGACACGAACGCGGCGTTCGAGCTCCCGACCTCCGCATGGTGCAGGTAGTCGTAGCCTTCCCGGTTCCGGATGTACTGGGTGAGGGCCGGGGGCAGGTCCTCGCGCGGGTACTTGTTCACGAGGTCCACCACGTGGTTCGAGACGAGCGCCGGGAACCAGCGCGTCCGGTCGCGCGCCTCGGCCAGGTCCCCGACATGGGCCGGCGCGGCCGCCATGACCATGACCGCGTCCGGGCCGCGGCCGGACTCGACCGCCGACGAGCGAACCTGGGAGGCGAACCAGCGGATGAGGTCAGGATCGCCGATCTGGAGCATCGCCCCGTCGGCGATCCGGCCGGTCAGCTTGAGGGCGACCGGCCCGTAGCCGGCGATCCAGACGGGGAGCCGATGCCCCGTCGTCCAGGGGAGCTCGAGCATTGCCCCCTCGAACTCGATGGACCTTCCCTCGACGAGGGCACGGATCACATGGACCGCCTCCTCGAGGTCCTTCATCGAGGTTGGCGGCTTGCCGAGCACGCGCCGGGCCGAGTCCCCGCGGCCGATGCCGAGGTCCATCCGCCCGCCGGACACCTCGTCGAGGACGGCGAGCGCTGAGGCCGTGACAGACGGCTCGCGGGTCGCGGGGTTGGTGACGCAGGTGCCGAGGCGCATCCGGGTGGTCGCCTGCGCCATCAGCATCAGGAGGGGGTACGGATCGCGCCACAGGACGTGCGAGTCGAACAGCCAGCCGTACTCGAACCCGGCGGCCTCGGCGAGCTTCGTGAGCGAGACGGTTCGCTCGACCGTGTGATCCGGCTTGAGGGTGAATCCGAACTTCATGAACGCG
>DATIUS010000166.1:0-2313 GCA_035466655.1 Candidatus Sulfomarinibacteraceae bacterium | reverse complement strand
CTCGAGCGCCTCGGCCTTCATCGCCGCGAACTCGTCCGGGTGGTAGTAACGCTCAACCGGCAGGTGGTCGAGCGAGGGCCGGAGGTACTGGCCGACCGTGAGGATGTCGGTCTCGACCTCGCGAAGCGCGACGAAGGCCTCGGTCATCTCCTCGCGGGTCTCGCCGAGGCCGACCATCAGCGAGCTCTTCGTGTGGATGTCGCGCCCGTACTCGGCGGCGTACGCCTTCGCCCGCTCGAGGACGCCGAGCGTCCGGTCCCAGCGCGCCCGCCTGCGGACCGGCTTCTGGAGCCGCTTCACGGTCTCGAGGTTGTGGTTGAGGATGTCCGGGCCGGCCGCCATCACCTCGCGGAGGGGCGCCTCCTCGCCGTTGAAGTCCGGGATGAGGACCTCGACCCCCATCCCGGGCACGCGCGCCCGGAGCTCGCGGATCGTCTCGGCGAAGACGTGAGCGCCGCCGTCGGGCAGGTCGTCGCGGGCGACGGACGTGACGACGACGTGCTCCAGCCCGAGGTGCTCGAGTGCATCGGCGACGCGGCGCGGTTCGTCGTCGTCGAACCAGGTCGGCTTGCCGGTCTTGATGTTGCAGAAGCCGCACGCCCGGGTGCAGGTGTCACCGAGGATCATGATCGTGGCGGTGCGCTGGTCCCAGCACTCGCCGACGTTCGGGCAATGGGCCTCCTCGCAGACGGTGTTGAGATTGAGGCCGCGGAGGAGGCGCTTGAGGTCCTGGTAGTTCTCGCCGGATGGCATCCGTGCCCTGATCCAGTCGGGATGCCGGCGCGGCGCGGCCGACCCGTCCACGGCCGGGAGCCCGGCGAGACCGCCGCCACCGATCGCAATCGAGATGGGCTCGCCGAGGCCGTGGCCATGACCGGCGACGGGGGGCTGGAAGACGGGAAGCTCGCGAGCCATGTCGGGATGGTACGGCGGACGGCCGTCCGGGGCCTCCGTCACGGGACGAGGTTCACCGCGGGAACGTCCGTGGCGTACGAGCCGCCGCCTGCCTCGCCGCCCGAGATGAGGACGAGGCGGTACGTCGCCCGGTTCGAGAAGGCCTCGAGCTGGGCGGATGCCAGCGATTCGAGGTTGACCGTCGCCGACCACCCCCGCGCGTCCGGATCGACAACCTCGGTGACGCCGAGGTCGAGGCAGCCGGCGCGCAGCAGGCGCGAATGGCCCTCCTCGCCACGATCCGGCCCGGGGCCTGGATCCGCCGGACAGAGATAGCCCTGCGTGTCCGGCTCGCGGTAGCCCCCGACGACGATGCTGAGGCGGGTGCCCTCGCGCGTGACGGTCGCGCCCAGTCCGGCGAGCGGGCTGCAGGCGAGGGCCGCAACGGCCACGCACGCAGCCACGGCAGCCAGACGGAGCAGCGCCGGAGCTCGGGAATGGCGTCGAGATGACGCCGCTGGGCTACTCGATGGCAGTGCCAGGACCGACCGCCTCCAGCCATGCCTTGATGTCGCGGAGCAGGGCGGCGCCGCCGGCGCCGTCGTTGGCGCGATGGTCCACGGCGAGGACCATGTTCATGATCGAGCGGATCGCGATGACGTCCCCGTCCGGCGTCTCGACGACGACCGGGCGCTTCGTGATCCGGTCCATCGTGACGATGCCGACCTCCGGGACGTTGATGATCGGCATGACCATGTTCGTCCCGAGCCAGCCCGTGTTGTCCACGGTGAACGTGCCGCCCCCGAAATCGTCGAGGCGCAGCTTGTTGGCGCGGGCGCGCTCGGAGACCTCGGCGATCGCCCTGTTGATGCCGGCAATCGACTGATCCCCGACGTCGCGAATGACCGGCACGATGAGCCCGTCCGCCACCGCCACCGCGATCCCGATGTTGATCCGGCGCTTGGCGAGCAGCCCCTGCTCGGTCCAGTGGGCGTTGAAGGTCTGGTTGCGCTTGAGCGCCTCCGCTGAGGCCTTGACCACGAACGGCACGAAGCTCAGCGAAGCGCCATGGCGTGCCTGGAAGTCGCGCTTCGCCGCCTCGCGGAAGCGGACGAGGTTCGTGACGTCCACTTCCATCTGGACATACGCGTGGGGGACCCCGAGGGCCCGGGTCATCTGCGCCGCGATGCCCTTGCGCATGTGGGTCATCGGGACGAGGACCTCGTCCGCGCCGGCCGGGAAGGTGATCGACGGCGCAGCGGCGCGAGTCGCCGGCCCGGGACGCGAAGTCGGACCGGCGATCGGGGCCGGGGCCGCCGCCGCCCCGTGGGCCGGTGCGGCCGCTCCGGCCGCGCCGGCCGCGTCCTGGCGGCCGACCGGCTTCCCGGTCCGCTGCGATTCGACGTAATCCGTCACGTC
>DATIUS010000165.1:0-3954 GCA_035466655.1 Candidatus Sulfomarinibacteraceae bacterium | reverse complement strand
GGCGGCCTCCCGATGGGGGAGCAGGTAGTCCACGGCGTAGAACAGCTCGAAGCTCGGGCCGGCGGTGAACCCCGGGTGCTCCGGGCCGATCGGGAGCCGGGTGACGAGGGATCCGAGCGGCTTGATCGCGCCGAACATCAGGCTCACCGAAACATCCGCAAGGACGGCGAGCTGCTCGTCGGTCTCGTCGGTGTGGGCGAAGTACCGCGCCAGGAGCTGGAGGAGGACCTCGTTCACGGCATTGAGCAGGTCCATGCAGCGGTTCGTGAATCCATCGGTGATGATCGGCATGACCATCCCGCTGTCGGACTCGCGGACACAGACCGCCAGCACCGGTCGCGCTGGTTCGAAGTCCGGGTCCGCATCGCGGGCGGCCACGAACTCGTCGAGGATCGCGATGAGGCGTCCGAAGTGAGCCTCTCGCCAGTCGCCACGGGCCCCCTCGCCCTGCTCGACGATCGTGTCGATCCCACGGCGGGCGGACGCGAGGTCCGTCACCGGGACGAGCTCCTCCCACCGGAAGTGCTCGGCCGTCGCCTGTGCCCGCGGTGGGCCGATGAACAGGCCGGGCTCCCCGAGCTTCGTGGCGAGATGCTCGAGCCCGTTCTCGATCGACCGGTAGAGGTGACCGATCGTGTCGAAGTCCTGGAGATGCGGCCCGATCTCGTCGGCGTCGGCCGCCGGCAGGGGAGCCGCCTTCTCAAGGGCGGCGAAGGCGTCCACGTCCTCCATCTCGACGCCCTCGGGGCGCTCGAGAAAGGCGAAATGACGGAGGGCTGTCTCGCCGAACGGGAGCAGTGCCATCTGGATCCCGGCGGGGTAGGCGCGGGGCGGGAGCGGGAAATTGGGGCGGGCCAGTCGAGGCGCAGCGCCCACCGCGGTGAGGACGTTCTGGACGATCGCGAGGTGGAGCATCTCCTGCTGGGCGATGTGGAGCAGCTCGCCCCGCCAGCGTTTGACCATGGCAAGGGCGTCGGGCGCCAGCCCGTCGTCCTGGCGGTCCTTCAGGCTGAATGCCGCGTAGAGGTACTGGCACATCACGAGATGCTCCAGCTCGGCCGCCTTGCCGAGGGTGTAGATGAGCGACTCACGGTGCTCCAGGACCATCGGGGCGCCCGGCGTGGCGTGGTCGCCCCTCGTCCCGATGACGTGCGAGAGCCGCCCACCAGTCCCGGGACCCACACCCACGCTCATCACGACCTCATGCTCCCGATCGACGCCTGAACGGGCAGTCTACGGCGGCGGGGGGCCCCGGGGGATGTCACGCGGCGGCAGCGACCTCCGAAACGCTCGAGCTGGCGCTACAGTGGGCCGCGACAGATGGATGCCGCGGACCTCGACCTCAGACACGCCACCTACCGGCAGTTCGTTGCGCTCGGGAGGGCGCCGACCGCCGGAGAAGTGGCAGCCGCGACGGGTGCGCCGGAGGCAGCGGTGCGCGACGGCTGGCGGCGGCTCCACGATGCCCACGCGATCGTGCTCGACGACGCCGGCGAGATCCGGATGGCCAACCCGTTCTCGGCGCAGCCCACGCCGTTCCGCGTCGAGGCCGCGGGCCGATCGTGGTACGCGAACTGCGGCTGGGACGCCTTCGGGATCGGCTCCGCGCTGCACGTGGACTCGACGATCCACACGGCGTGCCCCGATTGCGGCGAGCCGATCCGGATCGAGGTCCGTGACGGGCGATCGCCTGGTCAAGAGCTCGTCTTCCACGTCCTCGTTCCGGCCGCCTCCTGGTGGAACGACATCGGCTTCACGTGAAGCACCATGCTCATCTTCCGGTCGGAAGCCCACGTCACCACCTGGCTCGCCGGTCGCCCCGGCGGCGCCACGATCCCCATCGCGAAGCTCGCCGAGCTGTCGGATGCGTGGTGGGGCAACCGCCTCGCGCCGGACTGGCAGCCTCGGCCCCGTGACGCGGGGCAGGCAATCCTCGACGGCCTGGGGTTGACGGATCCGTTCTGGCGCCTGGGGTAGGCCGGGCGGAGGAGCCCCAGGTCCGCCTCCCGACACGGGCAAGAACGTCATCCCCCGGGGCGCGCTACACTCCCGCATGTCGTTGCGCACGCAACCATGTCGGAGGGCGCCGGTGCCGGACGCGAGATCGAACCCCTGGGAAGACAAGCTGATCGCCGATCTTCGCGCCAACGGCGGCCGGCCTTCGAACGGCCCGCTGGCCGGCCATCCGCTGCTGATCCTGCTCTCGACCGGAGCGAAGAGCGGGGAGCTGAGACGGGCGATCCTGACCTACTCGCGAGACGGGGACGACCTCGTGGTCGCCGGC
This sequence comes from Candidatus Sulfomarinibacteraceae bacterium, assembly GCA_035466655.1. GTDB lineage: Bacteria > Chloroflexota > Limnocylindria > Limnocylindrales > CSP1-4 > UBA5189. Next base: position 1,670 of record DATIUS010000165.1, on the reverse strand, counting down.
ACGAAGAACGGCGAGCCATCCGATCCGCTCTGGGTCAACAACATTCGGGCGAACGCGAACGTCACGCTCGAGGTCGACCTTGAGACGTTCCCGGCGACCGCATCGATCGTCGAGGGCCCGGATCGCGACCGACTCTGGGACCAGCATGTCGCCGCCCTGCCATGGTTCGCGCCATATCCCGAGCGGGCCGGCCGGCTGATCCCGATGGTCAGGCTCACTCGCCGTCGGGGCTGAGCCTGGGCGGCGCCGGTGCCATGGCCGCCGCCAGGTCCGCCACCCTGCGATCATCGGTGCGGCTTCCCACCCGGATGCGTGAGGCGACGATGGACCATGACGTGACGAGCGCGGTTCGCCGGCGTCGGCCGCTGGTCATCGCGGCAGCGCAGCCCGCGTGCGTGCCGTACGACGTCGCCGCCAACGCCGCGACGCACTCGACCGTCGTCCGTGCCGCGAGCGCCCGAGTCGTGGTCTTCCCGGAGCTGTCCCTGACCGGCTACGAGCTGGACGCCCCGGCGCTCGATGCCGACGATCCGCGGCTGGGACCGATCGTCAGGGCCTGTGCGGCTACCGGGTCCGTGGCGCTGGTGGGCGCCCCGGTCGCGGGGGCAGGGGACCTGGTTCACATCGGGATGCTGGTGATCGACGGTGGCGGTGCCACGGTCGCCTACCGCAAGATCTGGCTGGGTGGGGATGAGCCAGCCCGGTTCAGCCCGGGCGACGATCCGGCCGTGCTCGTGGTGGACGGCTGGCGGCTCGGTCTCGCCGTCTGCAAGGACACCGGCGTCCCGCAGCACGCGGCCGATACCGCCGCCCTCGGGATGGACGCGTACCTCGCCGGCATGCTGGAGTCTGCCGAGGACGCAGCGATCGTGGATCGGCGAGCCGGCCGCATCGCGGCCGACCACCGCGTCTGGGTCGCGATCGCGAGCTTCGCCGGGTCGACCGGTGGCGGCTACACCCGAGCGGCTGGAGGTTCAGGGATCTGGGCGCCCGACGGGGTCGCGGTCGCCCGGGCCGGCCCGACCGTCGGGGAGATTGCCCTCGCGACGCTCACTTGATTCGGACTGCGACGATCGCCGGCTTCAGCCAGGTGATGGGACATCGCCTGGGAGGGTGGCCGCCGAACTCTGGCTGAGCCCGGTCAGGGACGCGATGCGCGATCCTCGCGACGCTGGTGGCGGCGGCGCGTCCAGTCCAGCGCGCGTCGCTCGTAGTCCTTGAACACCCTGAGCTCGGTCACCAGCCGCAGGTACTGCTCCTGCGCGACGACCAGGTAGTCGCCGCCCGGTTCCAGGACGAGCTCGGCGTCGGGCGTCTCGATGACGACGGGTGTCGATCCCTCGGCTTCGATGACGGCGATCTTGTCACGTGGCAGGACCCGGGCGCCCCTGCCTGCAGCCGGTTCTGGCGCATCGTCAGCCGCGCTGCCGTCCGTGTTGAGGAAGCGCATGATCGATCCCTCCACCGGTTGCCCGACCCCCGCCAAGGCGATGAGCGGATCATGGCACGCCGGCCGTTCGAGAGGGCATGTCGGCAGCCCCAGACCGGCGCGATCGCTCGTTGCCCGGTAGGCTGAGCAGCCGACGACCAGGACCGCCAGAACGAGGACCCGATGACCAGGATCGCGCCCTGCCTTTGGTTCGATGGGACGGCCGAGGCGGCCGCCAGCC
>DATIUS010000164.1:0-13839 GCA_035466655.1 Candidatus Sulfomarinibacteraceae bacterium | reverse complement strand
GAACCGGATCGCCCGAGCGGTCCGGAAGCTGGACGGCGTGTCCACGGTCCACGTCGACCTTCGCCTGGAGACCGCCACCGTGCGTCGCGAGCCCGCGTTGGTGTCGAACGCGGCGCTCGCGGCCGCGGTGGCCGAGGCCGGCTACGAGGCCGACCTCGCCTCGGCCGTCGTCGTGCCGAGCTCGGAGGGTCGTGGCCTGCTCGCGCGGCTTCTCGGCCGCTTCCGATAGCACCTGGCGTTCCACCCCTCCTTCCAGTCGCCCGAAAGGACTTGACCCTTGTACCCCGCTCGCCTCGCACTGCTCCTGTCGTTCGCGCTGATCGCGGCTGCCTGCTCGGCGCCGGGCGGTGCCACGGCTCCCGCGTCGCCGGCCGCCGGCGCGACGGCAGACACGACGCCGGCCGCCTCCGCCGCCGCTCCGAGCCCGGCCGCACCCACGACGGGCGCGGCCACGCCGGCGGCCACGGGCCAGGCCGCCGAGACCCGCATCGAGGTGACCCTCACGGATGCGCTGCGGATCGAGCCGGCGACGATGACGGTTCCCGCCGGGGTTCCGGTCACGTTCGTGGTGACGAACGCGGGCGTTCTCGAGCACGAGTTCTACCTCGGGGACGAGGAGGCCCAGGCGGAGCACGACCGGGAGATGGCGGGAAGCGGGATGATCCACGATGAGCCCGAGGGCATCGGCGTCGATCCGGGGGAGACCAAGGAGCTCACGTACACGTTCAGTGAGCCCGGCGAGACCCTCGGCGGATGCCACGTGGTCGGCCACTACGCAGCCGGAATGCGGGCCGTCATCACGGTCGTGCCGTGAGGGCCGTGGTGGCCGCGCTCCTCGGTTCGGCGATTGCGGCCCTTGCCGTCCGGCGCGACCTCGTCGTCCGGGCGATCCGCGCCGTGGATCGGCGCGGGGGGCTCGCCAGCCGCCGAGCGGAGCGGGCCTACGGCGCGATGTCCCGCCTCTTCTCCGGGCTCCATCGACGCGTGGCCATCGACGCGGCCTCGATGCCGGGTGCCGGCACGGCAACGATCATCGACCTCGGCTCGGGCCCGGGTGACCTCCTCGCGGAGCTCCGGGAGCTCACCCCAGAGGCGACGCTGATCGGTGTCGAGCCATCGGCCGAGATGCGCGGGATCGCCGCGGCGCGGGGAATCGCGAGCGTCGACGGCCGGGCCGAACAGATCCCGGTCCCGGATGCCTCGGCCGATCTCGTCGTCTCAACCCTGTCTTCCCACCACTGGGAGGACGCTGCCGCCGCATTCGCCGAGATCCGGCGCGTGCTGCGACCGGGCGGGGAGGCGCGCATCTACGACGTGCGGTTTGCCGGCTACGGGCCGGGTGAGGCGCGGGCGCTCGCCCGCCGTGCGGGCCTCGCGGAGGGCTCGGTTCAGCACGAGGTCCTGGACGAGCGCGTGCTCGGATTGCGCCCCTACGCCCGAATCACGCTCCGGCCCTGACCGCCGCCGCGGGCCACGCGTGCGACGACGGCGTCCGCCCGGCTCAGGCCGGGTTCAGCGCCAGCGGGCCTGGGTGGGCGTGCTGAGCATCGTGTCCAGGCCGAACCGGACGGAGATCCACTTCGGGACGGACTCGCGCCACGAGAAGGTCACGACGCCCCCGGCATCGGCGACCCGGCCGGTGAGCCGGTTGAACGGGCCGAACGAGCCGTCGGCCTTCTTTGCCGCGACGAGAACCGCGACCGTCCTGCCCGCGGCGGCCGGGCCGAGGTTCGACTGCCACGTGACGTACTTCCCGAGCGGGCTCACCTTCGTGGTCGGCGTGTAGGTCCCGGGGGCCGCCGGAAGCCCGAGCTTCGAGGCTCCGGCCGGCGGCAGGTCAGTCCAGGGTACGGCGCAGCCGGCCGGCAGCGTGAGCGAAGGAACCCAGATGCTCGGGTCGTAGAAGCACAGGACCTGTCGGTCCACCACGGTGCCGGTGAAGCCGACGCCGCTCTGGAGCAGCACCACCGACGATGCATTCGTGAACGAGCCTCCGTCCTCGTCCACCCAGATCGCGGCCGGGAGGGCCGACGATTCGTGGCGGACGATCATGCCCCGGCCCGTCTGGGGATCGTTGATGGCGAACCAGGTCCCGTTCCAGTCCTGGGCCGTACAACCCAGCCCACAGTTGAAGGCGTTGCGGTTGAGCAGGATGCTCCCAGTCGAGTTCGGGAAGACGACCTGCGAGTACCGGTCCGTCGGAGCGAGCCGTGGAATGAAGGGACGCAGATCGCCGACGAACGGCGTGGCCCCGAAGGTGAAGCGCCGCTCGACCTGGATCCGGCCGAGAGCGGCCGTCGCGCCGAAGAACCCGTAGCTCGTAGTGACGGGGATGCCGCTCGTGCCGTAGCAGCCCGAGGCGGCCGACGAGATGTCAACGCCCGAGCTCCCGTGGGCCGCCCATTGACCGGCGGCGCCCCAGCCGACCGGTGACAGGAACGAGACATCATCGACGCCGCCCCAGCTGTTGCCAAAGTACTCGTGCAGTCCGCCGGTCGTGCAGTTGGGGTGGGCCCACGAGTTGGTGAGGTTGATCGAGTCGTTCCAGGACAGGTAGGTGATCGCTTCCGGGTTCGTCAGGCTCCAGCGGACGACGAAGGGACCGACGACGGCCGTATGCGTCGTTGGGTCCACGCTGGGTGCGCCGAGGGCGGGGCCGGCGATGAGGGCAACGCCGATGACGGCGGAGAGGAGGGCGGTTCGATGGCGCACGGTGCGGTCCTCCTGCGACGATCAGGGCACTCAGCCGTTCGGCCACGGGCGGCACCCGGGGCGGGTCTTCGGCGCCACGAGGCACAGGACGCCCGTGCGCCGACCCAGGAAGCAGACGCCCGAATTCCCCGATCGTTACAGGCGAGAGCGGAACTCGCGGACAGGGGCGCGCTCAGGCAGGGCTTGAGCTCGGCCGGGGGCTCGGCCGGGGCGCTCGGCCGGGGGCTCGGCCGGGGCGCTCGGCCGGGGCCCGGGCGGGGCGCTTGGCCGGGGCTCGGGCGGGAATCCTGGCCAATGCTCACGGGCCGAGCACTGTCCCGGTCTGCCCGCTCGCCCGGACCCCATCCGGGCGAGCTTCCAAGCCAATGTGCACCCGGAGGGCGATCGCCAGGCTCGCTGGCTCCCCGGGCGGCCGAATCCCGCGAATCTGGCGCCGCGCCGGCGGCCCGGACCGTGGCGACCCGCGCAGTGCTCGCGGGGCGCGCATTCGGCAGGAATCCGGCGACCCGGGGTGACCTCGGCGACCCGGGTGACCGCGGCGACCCGGGGTGGCCTCGAGGGCAGCTCAGGTCCCGACGCGGCGCCGGCGGGCGCCGGCGCCGAGATGCGCTCGCAACTCAGCCACGAGCTGGCGCTCCGTCAGGCGAGCGGCCCGGCGAACCTCAACGGCACGCGTTCTGCGCTCGGCCGCATCGAGTTCTCTCAGCAGCGCGTCGAGCCGCTCGTGGACGGTGCCCGGACCGATGATGAGCACATCCGCATCACCCACGAGCCGCGCGGCCACGTTCTCGACGAAGCGATCGAGATGCTCGAGCCGGCGAGGCTCCCCGGCCGACTGCGGCGCCCCGCCGCCTCCGAACCGGGTCAGCGGGTCGTGGCGCACGTGCCCGGTCGAGCGGCGGTGAACCGGTACGTCGGACAGGAGGCGCTCCAGCGACGAGGCATCGTCCGCCCAGCGGACGATGACCGCTTCGCGCGCGTCGATCCAGACCAGTGCCCCCGAACGCGCAGCGCCGGCCCTGCCCTGCGCCGGCCGGGCCGCGGCCGGCGCCGTCACGACCGTGCCCAGGCCGGCCGCGTCTCGCTCTCGAGCGCGAGGTCGGCGTAGCGGACCTCGGTGGCGCCCTCCCATGCCTTCCGGTCCACCCGGACGCTGAACCGGTGGCTGCCGGCGTTGAAGCTGATGTCCCGATCCTCGCGGATGGCGAAGTCCGCGACCATCGGCACCTGGAACAGGACGCCGACCGCCGGGATGGCACCAGCCTCGCAGTCCGGGGCCAGGGCCGCCAGCTGCGGCTCGGTCAGGAGGCGTACCTCGCGAGCGAGGAGCGCCTGGCGGGCCTTGATGATGTCCACCTGATCGGTCGCGTCGAGGACCAGGAGGAAGGTCCGGTCGTCCTCGGTGTGGACGCCGACGACCTTGGCGAAGGTCCGAGGATCGACCCCCTCAGCGTGGGCGGTCTGGCGAGCCGTGTACGTCACCGCGTGCTCGTGGACCTCGTGCTCGATCCCGTGTTCTCGCAGCCACTCGAGAAGGGCGGGAAGGGCGCCGTCGCGGGCGATGGGTGGAGTGGTATGCATGGCGACACCTCACGTTCCGTCCCCGCATCGTTGCCTCGCGACCCCGTTGCCCGCATCGGCCATTCGCTCCCGAGGCGCATGCCGAACGTCCCGAAGGCCGACCGCGCGACTCGTACGGCCGAGCGGAACGGCCCGGCCGGCGGTCGGCGGTCTCCGTCCGGTGGGCTGGGTACCGAGGATGAACGGTGCGCTCGGGCGCCGGGACCCCGTTTCGCTGTATTCGAAACGCGCTGGACACGCGCAAAGCCGGTCTCCTACGGTCCCGGGCATCCGACTGCCGCTCCGGGCGCCGTCCTCGCGCTTGCATGGCGGTGGCGATGGGTACACGCGTTGCGTCCCGCGTCGCCAGCAAACATGGCGTTGGCACCCGGTGGAGGACTTGGCATTGCCCGAGGAACTCGGAAGCCCACCGACGGCCTGCCTGCTGTGCGCCGTTGTCACCGAGGGTGACGTCCTCTAGGACCGCCGGTCGCCGTCGGCGGCGACCGAACGGATGGGAATGCCGGCAAGCGAGAGCCGGGGAGGTAGTGGGATGAAGGCACAGGTTCTGAACCGCTACGACGACAACCTGACCGCGCCGAGTTGGGTTGACTACGAGGACGTTCCCGACCCGAAGATCACGAAGCCGACCGACGTCATCGTCCGGATCGGCGGAGCCGGGGTCTGCCGCACGGACCTCCACATCATCGAGGGCGTCTGGCGCCCGAACATGGATCCAACCGGCGACAAGCTGCTGCCCATGATCATGGGCCACGAGAACGCCGGCTGGATCGAAGAGGTCGGGTCAGGGGTCGAGGGCCTCGAGAAGGGCGATCCGGTCATCGTCCACCCGAAGATCACCGGCGGCCTCTCGCTGGTCAACCGTCGGGGCCACGACATGATCGGCCCCGGCCTGTTCCCCGGCCTCGACTCGAGCGGCGGCGGGTATGCCGAGGCGATGGTCACCTCGGTGCGCAACATCGTGAAGCTGCCCAGGACGCTGGTCCCCAAGGAGGTCGCGCCCTTCGCCGACGCCGGGCTGACCGCCTACCGCGTGGTCAAGCGGGCGACCCGCGACCTCATGCCGGGCCAGTTCTGCGTGGTGATCGGCGTGGGCGGCCTCGGGCACATCGGGATCCAGTGCCTCAAGGCGATGTGCGCCGCCGACGTCATCGTCGTCGCGCGCTCGGACGCGTCCCTCGCGCTGGCCAAGGAGAACGGCGCCGACTACCTGGTCAAGGCCGACGACGGAGCGCTCGATGCGGTCATGTCGCTGACCAAGGGCGAGGGCGCCGAGGTCGTCATCGACTTCGTCGGCGAGCGGGGCACCACGTCACTCGGCCTGTCCATGACCCGGGCCATGGGCGACTACTACATCGTCGGGTACGGCGAGAACATCAACATCCCGGCGGTCGATCTGATCATCAGCGAGCGGAGCATCAAGGCCAGCCTCGTGGGCACCTGGGCCGAGCTCAACGAGCTCATGTCCCTGGCCGACCACGGGCTGGTCAAGCTCGCAATGCAGGAGTACGCGCTCAAGGACGCGAATCGGGCGCTGAAGGACCTCAGCGCGGGGAAGGTCAACGGGCGCGCGGTGCTCGTTCCATAGGGGTGGATCACTCGGAGTAGGAGGAGTTCCTGTGAGGAAGACCATCGTCGGAACGGTCCTGCTGGCCCTGATCGCCGGTGCCTGCGGCACCGGGGCCTCGCCGGGCGCGAGCGCAGGACCCGGTGCCGAGATCAGCTACGCCGCGTACGGGGACTACGCGAAGTACGGATCGACCGCGGACGTGCCAGGTGACTGCTCGTACGCGTCGATCGACAAGAAGGACTACTCGGGACGGACGCTGAGCATCATCACCCACGCCGTTCCGGTCATGGGCGAGCCGACCGACCTGCACGCCAAGCAGTTCGGCGACCTCACGGGCGCCAAGGTCGACGTCGTGCACGTGCCGTTCGGCGACCTGTTCCAGCGGGTCCTGATCCCGCTCCAGAGCGGACAGGCTGCCTACGACATCTTCTTCAACGCGTCGCTCTGGATCGGCGACCTCAACCAGTACGAGGCACCCGTTCCGGACAAGTACCTGGCCGTCAGCGGGATGAAGGACGTCACCCAGAACTACATCGACGTCGCGACCTGGAACGGCAAGATGGTCCAGTACCCGGTGGACGGCGACCGCCACTACCTGAAGTACCGGACCGACGTGTTCGATAACGCGGATCTGCAGGCGCGCTACAAGAGCGAAACGGGCAAGGACCTGACCGTTCCGGCGACCTGGGAGGAGTACAACGAAGTCGCCAAGTTCTTCTCCGGCTGGGACTGGGACGGGGACGGCGAGCCGAACTACGGCAGCGCCGAGGTCACCAAGCGCGACGACCTGATGTTCTCGGCGTTCATCAGTCGCGCCGCGCCGTACGCCAAGAACCCCAACGTCACGGGTGGGTTCTTCTTCGACCTCGATACGATGGAACCCCTCATCAACACCCCCGGCTTCGTCAAGGCGCTGGAGCTGTTCGTTGAGGGCCAGGATGCCTTCCCTCCCGGCGGGAGCAACTTCGGCCTCGGCGACGAGATCCTCTCGTTCGGTGGCGGCCAGACGCTCATGAGCTACAGCTGGGATGATGCCTTCATCCAGGCGATGGAGAAGGACAGCCGGATCCGCAACAAGGTCGCCGCGGCGCCGCTGCCGGGCGCGACCGAGGTGTGGAACCGGAAGACGGGCAAGTGGGACAAGTTCGATGTCCCGAGCCGGGCGCCGTACATCACCTGGGGCTGGGGCGTCGCGGTGTCCAACCTGTCCAAGAACCAGGACATGGCCTTCGACTTCCTGTGCTTCTTCAGCAACGAGGCCAACCACACCCTGGACCTCCAGATCGGCCGGTTCGGCGTCAACCCCTTCCGCACGAGCGACTTCGACCCCAAGTTCTGGCAGACCAAGCTCGGCTGGGAGGAGAAGACGGCGACGACGTACGTCGAGACGCTGTCGGGCATGGATGGCAGCCCGAACCGCGTCTTCGACCTCCGGGTTCCGGGCGTCAACGAGTTCATGACCTCGATGGCGGCAGGCGTCGCCGACGCCCTGGCCGGCCAGAAGACACCGCAGGCGGCCCTCGACGGGGTTGCCTCAGAGTGGTCGGCGATCGTTGATCGGATCGGCGTCGATCGGGTCCGCGATGCATACGCGATCCTCGTCGCCCTCGAGGACGCCAAGTAGGTCAGGGCAAGCGTGCAACGGGCGGGTCGGAGCGTCCCGGACCCGCCCGCGGCATGCCTGAGCGAGTTTCGGCAGACACCACCCACATCGCGGCAGGCAGGGAGACAGGCATGACGCTCGGCGCGCAAGAGCCGGCCTCTTCGCACCCGGCCAGCCGGTCAGAGGTCTCCGCGCCCCGGGCGAATCGGAGGTCGGGCCACCCGACGGACCCCTCGTCGATCCGTCGCTACAAGCTCTACTTCCTGCTGCCGGGCCTGATCGTCCTGCTCCTGATCATCCTGTTCCCACTGCTGTTCACGATCCGCGTCAGCCTGTCGTCCTGGAATGTCGCGCAGCCGGGGCTGGACTGGATCGGCGGGGCGAACTACGAGCGCCTGGTGGCCGACGAACGCTACTGGGCATCGCTCGGGCGGCTTGCCCTGATGGCCGTTGGCACTGTCGCGATCGAGTACGTCCTCGGCTTCGGGCTGGCCCTCCTCGTCTGGCGGGAGGTCAGGGGGCGGCGCTTCTTCCGCGTCCTCTTTCTCGTCCCGATGATGACGACGCCGGTCATCATGACGGTCATCTGGCGGACGATCTTCCACGAATCGCTCGGCCCGGCGAACGATGTCATGGCCCTCCTCGGCCTGCCGGCCCAGGAGTGGCTGACGTCCAGCGGGCCAGCCGTCGTGAGCGTCATGATCGTCGAGATCTGGCAGTGGACACCGTTCATGGTGCTGCTGCTGCTGGCCGGTCTCCTGAGTCTGCCCCGGGAGCCGTTCCTCGCCGCCGCCATCGATGGGGCCGGTCCTGTCCGGACGTTCTTTCGGGTGACCTTCCCGCTCATGGGCCCGATCTCGGTCGGCGCGATCATCATCCGCCTGATCGAGGCCTCGAAGATCATGGACACGGTCTACGTCCTGACCTCTGGTGGGCCGGGCACTGCGACCGAGACATCCAGCTACTACATCTACATCCGCGGCCTTCGTGATTTCCAGATCGGCTATGCGGCGTCCCTGTCGTTCGCCTATCTCGTGATCATGATCGTCTCGCTGACCTTCATCGCCCGCGCACTGAACCGCGCCCTGGTCGGGAGACGAGCGTGACATCCCGGCTCTATCCGGTCCTGAAGTACGGCGCCATCCTGCTCTGGTCGGCGTTCGTCGTCGCGCCCTTCCTGTGGGCGCTCACCACGAGCTTCAAGACGATCAACGGAGTGACCAGCGGGCCCCGGTATCTGCCGTGGGTGCAGTACGAGCCCTCGCTGCAGGGGTGGACGAGCCTGTTCGGCGGCACGGGCGGGATCGACATCGTGCAGCCCTACATGGACAGCATCGTGGTCACGCTCGGCGCGAGCGCGATCAGCATCTTCCTGGGCACCCTGGCCGCCTACGGCCTGTCGCGCTTCAGGTACCAGCTCGCCGTCGTCAGGAACGCCGACATCATCTTCTTCTTCGTCTCCCAGCGGATCATGCCGCCGGTCGTGCTCGCGATCCCGTTCTTCCTGATGCTCCAGTTCCTCGGTCTCCTCGACTCGGCGCTCGGGCTGATCATCGTGTACGTCGCGCTGCTCCTGCCGATCGCGGTCTGGGTCATGGTCGACTTCTTCAACAACGTGCCCAGGCAGCTCGACGAGATGGCCATGCTCGACGGCTGCACGCCGGTGCGGGCGTTCGTCTCGGTCGTCCTGCCCAATTCCCTGCCGGGCATCATCGTCGCCGCCCTGTTCTGCGTCATCTTCGGCTGGAACGACTTCTTCTTCGCCTTCACGCTCACCTTCACCCAGACCCAGCTCCTGCCCGTCGCGATCGTGGCCCTGAACTCGTCGGTGACGCCCTGGTGGACCCTGTCGGCGTCGGCATTGATCTCGGTGACGCCGCTGGTCGTGATCGCCGTGCTCGTGGAGCGGTTCCTGTCGCGCGGTCACCTCGCCGGCGCCATTCGATGAACGGCCGGACATGGCGCTGATCGCCGAGGGCCTGGGGCTCGAGGTGGACCGCGTTCCGCACCTCGACGACGTGAGCTTCACGCTCGAACGCGGGCGCCTGCACACGCTGATCGGCCGCACGCTCGCCGGCAAGACGACGCTCCTTCGAACGATCGCCGGTCTGCAGCGGATCGACCGAGGATCACTTGATCTCGATGGCCAGTCGTTCCTGGCCCGGCCCGTCTGGGAGCGGGACGTGGCGATGGTCTACGAGCAGTTCATCAATTACCCGCACCTGAGCGTTCTCGACAACGTCGCCTTCCCATTGCGGCGGCGCGGGCTGTCCGTGGACGTGGCCAGGGAGCGCGCCCGTGCCGTTCTGGAACGGGTCAGCCTTACCGGCTTCGACGAGCGGCGGCCGGCGGAGCTGTCGGGCGGCCAGCAGCAGCGGGTTGCCCTGGCCCGGGCGCTGGCTCGCGGCGCCGACGTGCTGCTCCTCGACGAGCCGCTCGCCAACCTGGACTACAAGCTGCGCGAGCAGATGCGCGAAGAGCTCCGCGGCCTCTTCTCGGATCAGGGGGGCTCGATCGTCCTCTACACCACGACCGAGCCGGCTGAGGCGATGGTGCTCGGCGACGTGGTCCTCGTCATGCACGAGGGCCGCCTCCTCCAGATGGGTCGGCCGGACGAAGTGTTCGACCGGCCGGCCACCACGACGGTCGCCGGGATCGTCAACGACCCGCCGATGAACGTCGTCGACGCCGCGATCCACGACTCGCTGATCCGACTGGGCGGCGAGCGCACCCTTCCACTGCCGGCGCACATGCGTGGGCTGCCAGCAGGCGACTACCGCTTCGGCATGCGGGCCAATGAACTCGCGCTCGGCTTGACGGATGACGCCATCGGCATCGTCACCTTCTCGGAGGTCTCCGGTTCGGAGACGTTCCTCCATGTCGACACCGGCTTCGGCCCGCTGGTCGTTCAGATCGAGGGTGTCCACAGCTTCGCCCTGGGGGCCGCGGTGCCGGTGGCCATCGACCCGCAGAAGCTGTTCGCCTTCGGCCGCGACGAGCGGCTTGTCGCAGCACCCTGAGACCGCCGTCGCGGAGATGAGACATCGATGTCGCGAATCATCCTGAAGGGCGTCGCCCACACGTATGCGGGAAAGGCCCAGGACGGCCCCTGGGCCTTGAATCCGCTGGACCTCGTATGGGAGGACGGTCGAACCTACGCGCTGCTCGGACCCTCGGGTTGCGGCAAGACGACGATGCTCAACATCATCTCGGGCCTCGTGAAGCCGACTCGCGGCCGCGTCCTGTTCGACGACATCGACATCACGGACATGCCGACCTCGAGGCGCAACATCGCCCAGGTGTTCCAGTTCCCGGTCATCTACGGCGCGATGACCGTGTACGAGAACCTCGCCTTCCCGCTCGTCTGCAGGAAGTGGCCCCGGGAGCGGATCTCACGGAAAGTCACCGAGGTCGCCGAGGTGCTCGACCTCGGGCGGGAGCTTCGTCAGCCGGCGCGGGTCCTCACGGCCGCGGAGAAGCAGCTGATCTCGCTCGGCCGGGGCCTGGTTCGCGAGGACGTCACCGCGCTGCTCATGGACGAGCCGCTCACGGTCATCGATCCGCAGTTCAAGTTCCTGCTCCGGCGCAAGCTCCGGGAGATCATCGAGCGCTTCCGCCTCACGGTCGTCTACGTCACCCATGACCAGAACGAGGCGATGACCTTCGCCGACGAGGTCGTGGTCATGAACGAGGGCCGAGTCATCCAGCGGGGCTCGCCGGAGGACCTGTTCGAGTATCCACGCACGACGTACGTCGGCTACTTCATCGGTTCGCCGGCGATGAACCTGTTCCGGGCCAGCACGGATGGCACCGCGCTCGTCCTCGGTGGCATCAGGCTCAGGTCCGGCTACGAGGTCACGGCGCTCCCGCCGGGACAGCTCCAGATCGGCATGCGTCCGGAGTACCTGGAGCTGGTGTCCGAGCCGGGGGAGAACGTCCTGGCCGCGACCGTCACCGGGATCATGGATCAGGGGAGTGTCCGCGTGGTTGCCGTGCGGATCGCCGGTGAGCCGGCGAAGCTGAGCATCCCTCGGAGCAGCCAGTTGCCGTCCGGTGACGTGCTGGTCCGGCTGCCCCCGGACAGGATCCGCATCTACGTCGACGGTGAACTGGCGCCTGTCAAACCATGACGGTGGACGTGCCCTGCCTCGGGGCGACGATCGGAGCTCGGAGCTCGAGCTCGCAAAGCCGCCCTGGTCTGGACAAGAGGCGCACAATTCGACGACCGGGCGTCCCCACCGGACTGTGGCGTGGTGTTCATCCGCATCAAGCCGGTTCGAGGACGATCCACGTGCTGAGTCGCGCGGGCTGGTCATGACGACGCAACGAGACGCTCCAATCGACGCGCACTCGCCTCGGCGGCGTCATGGCGACACACTGTCCACCGTCCAGAACGCGCTCCGCGTTCTGGAACTCGTCGCGGCGCAGGAGAATGTCGCTCCGAAACAGGTTGCGGCTGGCCTGCACCTCAGCCTGGGCACGACCTACCACCTGGTCAATACCCTCCTTGACGAGGGCTACCTGGTCCGCGCCACTGATGGATCGCTCCTCGTGGGCGACCGCCTGCCGCTGCTCCTCGAACGGCTCGATGAGCGCCTGGACCCATATCCCGAGCTGGCCCCCGAGCTGACACGGCTGGCCATCGAGACCCGAAGCACCGCGGTGCTCGGCCGCCTCGTCGGCAGGCAGGTGACGATCGTGGCCGTCCAGTCCTTTCCCGGCGCGGATCACCAGCGCCTGCTCCGCTCCGGTCTCCGCGGGCCGGCCCACACGATGGCGCTCGGCAAGGTGCTGATCGCCGGGCTTCCCCGACGGGACGTGAACGCGCTGCTCGACGACTGGTCCCTGATCCGGTTGACCGATCGGACGATCACCCGGCGCGATGCCCTCATCGAGTCGCTCGAGGCGGTGTGCCGTTGGGGCTTCGGTCTCGACCTGGAGGAAGGGGTACCGGGGTTGACCTGCGTTGCCGCCCCGATCGACGCACCCCTTGGCCGGCCCCAGGCGGCGATCGCCGTCGGCGTGTCGCCAACGCAGTTCAGGTTCGAGTCCGAGCGCCTGATCGGCCTCGTCGTCGACGCGGCCCGGCGTTCATCGAGCCTCCTCGGCGGCGGCGGCGGCGGCGGCGGCGGCGGCGGCGGCCTGCCGGACCGTTCCGGCCCGCTCCTCCAGCGAGGCGGCGCTGCGGGTCGGAGGTAGGGCGTCGATCACCTGGTGTCGCCGAAGGTGATCTCTTCGGGAGCATCATCCGCGGGTCGATGATCGGGCACCGGCCGTGGGCTGTCGGCCGCCGATCCGCTGTATGCGGTTCGCGGTCAGGGACCGCTTCGGCCGTCCGGGGTCAAGCGCGACCGCCTGCGGCCCGCCTGTATCCGTCCGATGTATCGACTATCTACCCCTCGGCACCTTCGCTCGGGGCTCCGAGGGCGCCACCCTTCGCCCATGTCGGATGGGGTGCCGCCCGCCTTCCCCGAGAGCGGCGGCGAAGACGAGCTGGATCTGGACGAGGAGGACGGCGGCGCGCGCCCGTTCAGCCGCCGGCGGTTCGTTCGGCTCCTCATGAGCTTCTCGGTCGTGTCGTCCATCGCCATGGTCATCACGCCAGTGGTCGGCTTCCTCATTCCCTCGAAGACGTCGAGCGCCGCAGCCGGCGGGAAGGTGCTGGCCGGCACGCTCGACACGCTGCCCGTGGGCTCGGGCTCCGTGGTCTCCGTGGGATCCAAGCCCGCGATCGTCGTCAACACCGCCGCGGGCGTGAAGGCGTTCTCGGCGATCTGCACCCACCTCGGGTGCATCGTCATGTGGGATGAGACGGCTGCCAACATCGTCTGCCCCTGCCACGACGGGCGGTTCAACCCCGCCAGCGGCGCTGTCATCTCCGGCCCGCCGCCGGCTCCGCTCGCGTCGCTCACGACGGTCACCGAGGGCAATGACATCTTCATCGTGACGGGCTGACGATGGCGACCGACACCAGCCGCGAGCAGCGATCCGGAGGCCCGCTCGACTGGGCGGAGTCGCGGCTTCATCTGGGGCCGTTCATCGGCGCGCTGCTCCACGTCCGGATCCCCCGGGACGCGAAGACCTTCTACCTCGGCGGGATCACGCTCTGGTTGTTCGCGGTCCAGGTGATCACCGGAACGCTTCTCGCGCTCTACTACCGCCCCACGCCGGACGCGGCGTACGAGAGCGTCCTGTCGATCACGAGCGACGTCGAGTTCGGCTGGCTCATCCGGAGCGTCCACCACTGGGCCGCGAACCTGATGATCATCTTCCTCCTCCTGCACATGCTTCGGATCTTCCTCCAGGCGGCCTACAAGTACCCGCGCGAGCTGACCTGGATCGTCGGCGGCGGCATGTTCGGACTGACGATCGC
>DATIUS010000163.1:0-6258 GCA_035466655.1 Candidatus Sulfomarinibacteraceae bacterium | reverse complement strand
CGCGCCGTGGACGCGGGTGATGTCCGTCCCGTCAAAGGTGATCGTGCCGGACGTGGGCTCGATCAACCGGAGCAGCAGGCGCCCGACGGTCGTCTTGCCGCAGCCGGACTCGCCGACGAGGCCGAGCGTCTCGCCCCGCCGGATCTCGAAGCTCACGCCGTCGACGGCGCGGACCTGTCCGACGGTCCGCTGGAGGATCCCGCCCTTGACCGGGAAGTACTTCACGAGGTCGCGGACGGCAACGAGCGGCGCGGCGATGGGCGAGGTCATCGGAGCGCCTTCGCCTGATCGAGCGGCACGTCGCGGGGCTGGCCGTCCTCGTCGTGGTACAGCCAGCACCGGGCCTCGTGCGCGGGTCCCACGGGCAGGAGCGCCGGGTGCACCTCGGCCGCGTCGACCACGTCGAACTCGAGCCGGCTCGTGCAGCGAGGCGCAAAGCGACAGCCGGTCGGCAGGTCGATCAGGTTCGGCACGTTGCCGGGGATGACGGTGAGCGACTCCTTGACGTTGCCCGGTACCGGGATGGACCCGATGAGCCCGCGGGTGTACGGGTGGCGCGGGTCCTCGAACAATGTCCGGACGCTCGACTGCTCGACGATCTCACCGGCATACATCACGGCGACGCGGTCGCACATCTCGGCGACGACGCCCAGATCGTGGGTGATCAGCACGATCGCCGTGCCGGTCTCGTCGCGCAGGTTGCGCATGAGATCGAGGATCTGGGCCTGGATCGTCACGTCAAGGGCCGTCGTCGGCTCGTCGGCGATCAGCAGCTCGGGCTCGCAGGCGAGGGCCATGGCGATCATGATCCGCTGGGCCATCCCCCCGGACATCTCGTGCGGGAAGGCCTTGAGCCGCCGCTCCGGGTCGGGGATGCCGACCATCTTCAGGAGCTCGAGCGTGCGCGACCGGGCGGCCTTCCCCTTCATCCCGCGGTGGATGCGCAGGACCTCCTCGACCTGGTTGCCGACGTTCCAGACCGGGTTCAGCGACGAGGTGGGCTGCTGGAAGATCATCGAGATCCGGTTGCCCCGAATGCCGCGCATCCGATCTTCCGACAGGGTCAGCAGGTCGTCGCCGTCAAACAGGATCTGGCCGGCCTCGATGCGGCCCGGCTTCGCCACGAGGCGCATGATCGACAGGCTCGTCACGCTCTTGCCGCAGCCGGACTCGCCGACGAGGCCCATGATCTCGCCGCGGTCCACGTGGAAATCGATGCCGTCGACCGCCCGGACGACGCCGTCCCGCGTGTAGAACGACGTGTGCAGGCCCTTCACCTCCAGGAGCGGTCGATCGCCCCGCTGGACGGGCCGGCGACGGGTGGCGACGGGCATAAGGTCCTCGACGACGGCCGCGTCGAGCCCGCGCCCGGCGGCCGCCCCGCCCGGCGAACCGTTGGCGTTCATCGGTTGAGCCGCGGGTCGAGGGCATCCCGCAGCCCGTCGCCGAGGAGGTTGAAGCCCAGGACGCTCAGCGCCAGGGCGAAGCCCGGGAAGAGGACCAGGTGCGGCGCGGCGAACATCTGGTTCCGGGCGAGGCCGATCATCGATCCCCATTCGGCCTCCGGCGGCTGGGCGCCGAGCCCGAGGAACGACAGCGCGGCGACCGACAGGACCGCATCGGCGATCCCGAGGGTCCCCTGGACGATCAGCGGGGTGAGGGCGTTCGGGATGATCCGCCGCCCGAGGAGTCCCATCGACGACTCGCCAAGGGCCCGCGACGCGGTGACGAAGTCGCGCTCGCGGATCGAGATGACCGACGCGCGCATGATCCGGGCATAGACCGGGATGGCCACGATCCCGATCGCCAGCTGGGCGTTGAGCAGGCCCGTCCCGAGCACGCTCACGATGGCGATCGCCAGGAGCAGGGCGGGGAAGGCGAGGAGGACGTCCATCAGGCGCATCAGCAGGTTGTCCAGCTTGCCTCCGGCATACCCGGCCAGCGCGCCGATCAGCGTGCCGATGATGATTGCGAAGCCGACCGTCAGGAACCCGATGCGGAGCGAGATGCGGGTCCCGTGGACGACCCGGCTGAAGACGTCGCGGACGTTGCCGTCCACCCCGAAGAAGTGCTCCGCCCGGGCCTCCGGGCAGCCCAGGAGGTGGATGCACGGCGGCGTCATCTTCTTGGCGCCGTCCTCGACGCCGATGAGGATCATCGTCGGGTCGTGGGTCGCGATCTGGTCTGCGAAGATGGCGACGGCGACGAAGAAGAGCAGGATCACCCCGCCGAAGATGGCGTTCCGCTGGCGGACGAGGTTGCCCAGCGTGTCGCGCCAGATGGACGCCGGCCGGGATGTGCTGAGCCTGTCCTCGGCGAGGCTCGCGTCGGGCGGAACGCCGGCCGTCATCGTCAGCGCAGCCGGACCCGGGGGTCGAGGAAGGCGTACGAGAGGTCCACGAGCAGGTTGATGAGCACGAACCCGATCGCGATCACGAGCGTGAAGCCCTGGATGACCGCATAGTCGCGCGACCCGATCGCCTCGGTGACGGCCCGCCCGACGCCGGCGAGGTTGAAGATCGTCTCGGTCAGCACGGCGCCCCCGAACAGGCCGCCGAGCTGGAGGCCGATGACCGTCACGACCGGCAGGAGGGCGTTGCGGAACGCGTGCCGCAGCACGACGCTGCGCTCACGGAGGCCCTTGGCGCGGGCGGTCCGGACGTAGTCGAGGCCGAGCTCCTCGAGCAGGCTCGACCGGGTCATCCTGGCGATGATCGCGAGCGGGATCGTGCCGAGCGCGACGGCCGGTAGGATCATGTGCCTGGCCACGCTGCCGAGCAGGCCCCAGTCGGCCCGGACGATCGCGTTGAACGTGAAGATGTTCGACAGGAAGTCGAGGATCGCCCGGGGCGGTCCGCCGAGGTCCTC
The DNA here is from genome assembly GCA_035466655.1 of Candidatus Sulfomarinibacteraceae bacterium. Lineage (GTDB taxonomy): Bacteria > Chloroflexota > Limnocylindria > Limnocylindrales > CSP1-4 > UBA5189. Next base: position 3,390 of record DATIUS010000163.1, on the reverse strand, counting down.
CAGGCCCCAGACCTCCGCCAGGGCCGGCACGGCGACGCCGGGCGGCAGGCGCGCCGAGGGCGGCAGCTCGAACGGGGTGCCGTTGAGGGTGACGGCAAACGTGTAGGCGAAGACCAGCCCGAGGACGAAGACCGGGGTCGACACGCCGATGTTGGCGATCAACATGACCAGGACGTCGGCGATCGAGTTGCGGCGATAGGCCGCGATGAGTCCGAGGGAGATGCCCGCCACGATCGCGAACGTGAGGGCGTAGAGGGCCAGCTCGACCGTCGTCGGCAGGCGCTGGATGAGGAGGTCGGTCACCGGAAGGCCGAACTTCGTCGACCGTCCGAAATCGCCGACCGCGACGCCCTGGGCATACAGGACGAACTGGTTGTCGACGAGCGTCGCGGGCACGTCCGCGGGACGGATCTCGATCTGCCCGTCCACGCGGAAGACGCCCGGGATGATCGCCTTGTCGAGGCCGTGGCGCGTCGCGTACTCGGCGCAACTCCGCTCGTTGGCCCGCTCGCCGAGGGCCGCGACGCACGGATCGCCCGGGATGATCCGGGCAAGGGCGAACACGACGAAGATGATCCCGAGCAGGACGGGGATGCTCAGGATGAGGCGGCGGATGATGAACCGGGTCACTGGGGTGAGACCGGACTCGGCGGCATGCGGGCCTCGGTTGTGCGAAGGGGCGCCACTTTCGTGGCGCCCCTTCGGTGGCTACGAACGGGTGGTCAGGAGGCCGGCGGGTTGAGGTAGCCGGCGAACAGGTACGACCAGTACTCGAAGAGCCCTTCCTGGCCGACATGGAGCGGATGGGCGGCGTCCCACTGGACCGCGTAGGTCACGAGGACGTCGTTGGCGTCGAGAGTGGCACCGTTGTGGAAGACCACGCCCTCGCGGAGGGTGCAGGTCCAGACGGTGGAGTCGGCGTTCGCCTCGCACTTCTCGGCCAGGCCCGGCTGCGCCGCCGTGCCCCCGATCTCGTACGAGTAGAGGCCTTCAGCGAGCTGCTCGCAGACGCGGAGCGACTCGCCGTCGGTCACGTCGGCGCAGTAGAGGCCGCCCGGCTCACCGTTCTGCATCCAGACGATCTGGTCACGGTCGCCGGCCTTCATCGCGAAGAGGCCCTCGTTGCCGAGCGCCGAGGAGTGCGCCCCCTCGACATCGGCCCGGAATGCGACGCCCGAGCCGCCGTGGGCGATCGGGACCATCGGGACGTGCTGCTTCACGGCGTTATTGGCCTGGGTGTAGAGCGCGGCGCGGGCGGCCGGGTCCGCCACCGCACCACCCTCGGCCAGCGGGCCGGTGATGTCGTCCCACTTGGTGCCGAAACCGTCGTCTGCTCCGACCCCGAAGAAGACGTCGAGGAAGTTCGTGACGTCCGGGTAGTCGGCGCCCCACCCGAGGAGGTAGATGCCCTCGAGCTCGCCACGGCTGGCCGTCGACAGGTAGGTCGTCGGGTCCTGGACGTCGATCGTGGCGGTGATCCCAAGGTTCGTCTTGAGCTGATCCTGGATGTCCGTCGCCACGTCCACCGGGGTGGGGAGGTAGCCGCGGACGACGTCGCGCAGGTGGAGCTTGGTCTCGATGCTGGTGATGCCCTCTTCGGCCATCCCGGCGTCGAGCAGCGCCTTCGCCGCCGCCGGATCGAACGCGTACCACTCCTCGCCGGTGCAGCCGCCGGGGATGTCACAGGGCGTGAAGTGCGAGGCCACCGACGAGCCGGGCGGGTAGAACGTGTCGACGATCCGCTGCCGGTCGATGCCGATGGCGATCGCCTGGCGGATCTTCTCGTTCTTCCAGTAGTCCTTGGTGTTGTTCATCCCCAGGTAGAAGATGTTGAGCGCGGTCCGGGGGAAGAGCGCGAGCTCCGGGTTGGCCTTGATCGCGTCGAAGTCGTCGGCGCCCGGGTTGTCGATCCCGTCGACGTTGCCGGAGGTCAGCTCGACGAGCCGCTGGGCGGCCTCGCTGCTCCAGCGGATGATCGCCGTCGGGGTCTTGGGCTGCTCGCCCCAGTAGTCCGGGTTCGCCTCGAGCACGATCTCCGACCCGGATGTCCAGGACTTCAGGCGGTATGGGCCCGTCCCGATCGGGTTGCGGACGAGGGCCTCGCCACCGCCGCCGGTCTCGGCGAGGTAGTCGGCGTCCTGGATGGCCAGCGACGAGAACGCGATCTTCGACAGGAAGGCCGCGTCCGGCTTGCAGAGGGTGAACTCGATGGTCCGTGCGTCGAGCGTCTTGATGCTGCCGATCTGGCCGGCGTAGTCGGCGATGGCGCACGCCGAGCTGCCATCCTCCGGGTACGACTTCGTCTCGTACGGCGCGGCACTGGGCGCCTCGGTCGGCGCCGCGGTCGGGGCGGACGTCGCCTCCGGGGGCGCCGAGGCCGTGCCGCCGCAGGCCGCGAAGATGATCGCCGTCGTCGCGAACAGCGCGAGGATCGGCGACCGCCTGGTGAGTCGGGTCATTCGATCTCCTCCACCTATCCATCCGTCGGCCTGACCACGAACGTGGCCGGCGGGGGCGTCTTCCGCACGCATTCGGCCGATCTGGCCACTTGGTTGCGGGTGCCCGAAGCCTAGCACCCGGATTCGGCTCCGTCACCCTCCCTCCGTCATTGTTCCTCGCGCGAATCGCCCGTGCGCGAACGATGCGATCGAGGTTCCGGCGGGGACGCGCCCGGCTCGGGTATCCTCGGTCCCGATGGTGCGGAGCGAGGCCGGCGCAGTGCCCATGGGCTCGGATGGGACGCCCCTCTTCGAGCTGCCTCCCGAGCTCGTCCTCGATACGGCGGCCGTCCGTCGGCTGATCGTCGAGTTCATCCACGGCCAGCTCCGCGAAGCGGGCTTCGAACGGGTCGTCCTCGGCCTGTCCGGCGGCATCGACAGCGCCCTGGTGGCGTACCTCGTCGCCGAGGCGATCGGTGCCGGCCGGCTGCACTGCGTCCTGCTGCCGTACCGGTCGTCGGCGCCGTCGTCGCGGGCCGATGCCGAGCTCGTGGTTGCGCGGCTCGGCTGCTCGAGCGAGATCGTCGAGGTCACCCCGATGGTCGATGCTTTCTTCGGCGCCAGCGAGGCTCCGGGGGCCGCCGGGCCAGAGGGCCTTGACGCGAGCGCGCTGCGTCGCGGCAACTTCACCGCCCGAATGCGGATGGCCGTCCTGTACGACCGCTCCGGAACCTGGGGAGGGCTCGTCGCGGGAACGGGCAACCGGACCGAGGGTCTCATCGGCTACACGACCCAGTTCGGCGACAACGCCTCGGCGTTCAACCCGATCGGGGACCTCTACAAGAGCCAGGTCCGCCAGCTCGCCGCGGCGATGGGCGTGCCCGAGGCGATCATCCGGAAGGCGCCATCGGCCGACCTGTGGCCGGGCCAGACGGACGAGGGCGAGGCCGGG
>DATIUS010000162.1:0-10912 GCA_035466655.1 Candidatus Sulfomarinibacteraceae bacterium | reverse complement strand
ACGACGCTCGAGCCGAATCTCGGGGTGATGGACCTCGGGATGGACGACCCGAGGATGCCAACGATCGCGGACGTCCCCGGGCTGATCGAGGGCGCCAGCGAAGGCGCCGGCCTGGGGCACGCCTTCCTGCGTCACGTCGAGCGTACCCGCGTCCTCGTCCACGTCGTGGACGGGAGCGGCCGCGATCCGGAGTGGGATCACGGGGTCATCCGGACGGAGCTCGCCGCGCACGATCCGGCGCTCCTCGAAAAGCCGATCCTCGTCGCGTTCAACAAGCTGGACCTGCCGGCCGCCGCCGAGGCCTGGCCGGCCTTCCGTGCCGCGCGTGAACGCGACGGGCTGCCGGTCGTCGGCATCGCGGCGGCGGATGGGCGCGGCATCGACGAGGTGCGGGCGGCGCTCGCGACGCTGCTGCCGAGCGCGACGGAGATGGCCGAACCGCCCGAGCCAGCGGGCGTCGTGGTCCACCGGATCGAGGAGATGAGCGACGTCTTCTCCATCGACCGCGACGAGGACGGGGTCCTCCGGGTCCGCGGCCGGCGGATCGAGCGGATCGCGGCCCAGACGAACTTCGAGGTCGAGGAGTCAGCCGAGCGATTCCAGCGTGACCTCGCCCGGCTCGGGGTCGACACGGAGCTCCGCCGGGCGGGTGTCGCGGCCGGAGACATCGTCCGATTCGGAGCGGTCGAGCTGGAGTGGACGCCCGACGCCTGGACGATGGAGCGGTGACGCGCTCCGGAGAGGCAGGGAAGCCCTCCGCTCGGGCGGCGACCCGCCCGCGCATGCAGGCGAGCGGCGATCCGTCCGTCCGGGTCGGGATCATGGGCGGCACGTTCGATCCGGTCCACCTGGGCCATCTCGCGATCGCCGAGGCCGCCCGCGACGCGCTCGAGCTCGGTCGCGTCCTCTTCCTCCCGGCCGGCGTGCCGCCGCACAAGCCCGGGACCATCACCGCATCCGCCGAGGACCGCGTCGCGATGGTCGAGCGGGCGATCGCCGGCAACCCTGCCTTCGCCCTGAGCCGGGTCGATGTGGACCGGGACGGTCCGTCGTACACCGCCGACTCCATGCACCTCATCGCCGCGGCCGAGCGGGCGGCCGGCCGCGAGCCGGACCTCGTGCTGATCATGTCCGCGGAGACCCTCGCGGGGCTTCCCGACTGGCACGATCCGGAGCGCCTGCTCGACGCCTGCCGGGTGGCGGTCGTCCCCCGGGCGGGCCACTCGGTGCCCGATCGGGCCTGGCTTGCGGCCCACTTCCCGGGCCGGACGGACCGGTTCGTCGCCCTGGACGGACCGCGCCTCGAGATCTCTTCCAGCCAGATCCGCGACCGCGTCGCGACGCGCCGTTCCATCGGGGATCTCGTTCCGGAGGCGGTCGAGACCTACATCGCGGATCATGGCCTCTACCGGCCTGTCATTCGATCGGAGGACCCAGCGCCCGTGACCGACCCGCTCCTCGCCCCGCGTCCCGACGGCATGCCCCGTCGCGAGGCTCGCGTGGCCGCCCCCGATCGCTCGTCGCTCGAGATCGCCCGGCGGGCCGTCGAGCTTGCCGAGGACAAAAAAGCGGCGGACATCGTCCTCCTGGACCTCTCGGCGCTGACCACCCTCGCGGACTACTTCATCATCTGTTCGGGCGGTTCGGAACGGCAGCTGGACGCGATCGCCGACGGGATCATCGAGGGACTCCGGGCCGAGAAGGTCCGGCCGATCGGGCGCGAGGGGACGCCGGCGTCCCACTGGGTCCTCGTCGACTTCGGGGCGGTCGTCGTCCACGTGTTCACGCCGCCGGAGCGCGACTTCTACCAGCTCGAGAAGCACTGGTCGGAGGCAAAGACGGTCCTGCGCGTCCAGTAGGGGCGGCGCGATCGGCCCGCCGACGGCCGTCGCTCGCGGCGGCCTGCCGACGGACCCCCGCACACGGCCGGCCGCCTCCGCTCACCGGGCAGGTGTACCGGGTGGCCCCGTACCGTCGGGTCATGTCCGCGAGCACGCGCCCGCTCCGAGAATGCCGGCATGACGCCCACCCGCGAGCGATGTCCCGCGTGCAGCCGCCGGCTCATCACGACCCGGTTCGACACGACCTTCCGGATGCCCGACCAGTCCGAGCGGCTGTGCTTCGGGATCCCGGGCGGGCTGTGCGAGGACTGCCACCAGCTGTACATCGATCCGGACCTCATCGAGCTCCTGGATCTCGCGCGCGGCCGGTGCACGTTCGCGATCGAGAGCGACCTCGTCATCCAGGAGCAGGCCTGGTCCGCCTGAGCACGGCGGATCGCCGCGTCGGCCACGAGCTGCGAGCGGCGCGCGTCAGCCCGGCGGCGCCACCCGGTCCACGATCCAAAGGTCGAAGGCGAGCCTGACGCCCGACTCCCCGGTGGCCGTCCCGCCGACGCCCTTCACCAGGGCGTCCAGCTCGAGGAGACCCTCGAGCGCGGCCGACAGCTCCCCGACGGTCCATGTCCGCGCCTGGCGCGCGAGCGTCTCCGCTCGAAACGGTTGGAGCCGCATCGACCGGACGAGCGAACCGGGCGTCTCCCCGGACGCGAGCCGGTCGGCGACCTCGATGAGCTCGCGGATCCGGCGGTGGAGGACGGCCAGCAGCACGGGCTCGGGCGTTGCCTCGATGAGCCGCTCGAGCAGCTCGAGCGAACGCGACCGCTGGCGCATCCCGACGGCGTCGACGAACCCCCAGATCGACCCGGGAACCGCCTCCGCGACGAGGTCCCGGACGTCGTCGGTGGTCACGGGACCGCCGGTTGATCCCGCCCCGCCAGCCCGCGGCTCCGCTCCACCCCCGGCCGGCCCGGCGTCTCCGTGCCCCGCTCGGTCGCGCGACCCGATCGGATGTCGGAGCGCAAGCTTCTCCAGCTCCATGACGGCGAGCCGGCCCTGCTGGCGGCGATCCACGTCTCCCTCGCGGACGAAGCCGCCGATCCGTGTCGCGAGCTCGCGGGCCGCCCCCGGGCCGAGGGCGATCCCGCGCTCGTGCGCGCGCGCCTCGACCCACGCGGCGAGCCCGCCCTCGCGCGGCGCCTCGAACCGGCGAACCTCGCCGCCGGCCGCGCGGACGGCGTCGGCCAGCGCCTTCGATGGGGGCTCCTTGCGGCCCGAATCCGTCTCCTCGGCGATGACCAGGCCGTTCCCGTCGGCCAGCAGCCCGATCGCGGAGACAAGCGCGTCCCGATCCTCAGCACGCCGGACGAGCGGACCGGCGTTGGCCAGCACCGCCAGGGTCCCGGACCCGAACATCGTGCCGGTCGCGAGCCGCTCGCGGAGCTCGCCGAGGAGTCGGGCGGAGTCGGTCGCTTCGCCGCGGAGGCGCCATCGCTCCGGGGCGCCGGCCGGGAACCGCGTCGGATCGTTCCGGATGGCCTCCACCGCGGCATCGATCCCGTACGCGTCGTCGCCCCAGAAGTAGGCGACGGGCGCGGCCGTCCGCGGTCCAGCCGGCCGCGTCGGGGTCGAGGGGGTCACGGCCGGCATGGTACCGGAGGGTCTCCGGGGCGTCGGCGAGCGGGCGCCGAATGACCGCGGCAGCCGCTCCGGCGCCCCCGCGAGACGCGCCGGGGTCACGGATCACGATCCCTCCGGCGACCCCGTGGGACGCGCCGGGGTCCCGGATCACGATGGCCGGTGCGGTGGCCGGCGGCCCGATCCCGCACACGAACGCCGCCGTCGATGCCGGGTTGTCGAAGGCCGCGGTCGCCTTGGCTTCGTCGGCGGCCGCCACACCTCGGGGTCCGTTGCTTCGAACGCGGATCCGCCCGTCGCCGAGCTCGAGCTCGACCGTGCCGTCCCGGTCGGTTCGGATCACCCGCGCGCCGGTGGCCTCGAGACGTCCGATCGCCTCCGCCGTCGGGTGGCCGTACGGGTTCCTCCGCCCCGCCGAGATCACCGCCACGGCCGGACGGAGCGCCGCGAGGAACGGCTCGGTGGATGCCGTCCTCGACCCGTGGTGCGCGACCTTCAGGACATCCACCTCGGGGAGTCCGCGCGCCACGAGGGTCGGGTCCACGCCCTCCTCGATGTCCCCGGTGAGGAGGAAGCGGTGCCGGCCGGCCTCGCCCAGGAAGACGATCGAGACGTTGTTGATCCCGGTACCGTCGTCCCCCGGCCGCTCGGGCACGGCGCCGGGGTCCGGCCAGAGGACGCCGAGACGGATGTCGTCCAGGACGAGGCGGTCGCCCGTCGCGAGGATCCCGCGCTCGACGCCCCCGGCAACCACGGCGGCATTCAGGGCGACGTAACCGGGGCCGGGTCCGATCATCCCGGGTTCGAGGACCCGCTCCACCGCGTACCGGCCGAGCAGCGCCGCGAGGCCGGCCGCGTGGTCCTCGTGCGGATGGCTCAGGACGACCACGTCGATCCGCCGATCCCAGGGCGGCAGCCGTTCGTCGAGGGCGACGAGGAGGCGACCGGGATCCGGACCCCCGTCGATGAGGAGCCGGCTGCCCCGCTGGCCCTCGAGGAGGATCGCGTCGCCCTGGCCGACGTCGAGGACGGTCAGCCGCGCGATCCCGTCCGGCCGGTGGACGATCGCGATCGCGAGGGCTGCGACGGCGGCCGCGAGACCGCCGGCCACGAGGCGCGTCGGCTCGGTCCTCCCGGTCCCGCGACGCCCGTGCTGCGATCCACGAGAGCGTGGCCCTGGCTGGGCCTCCCCGGCGGGCCGGTTGGGCGGTCGTCCGACCTGCTCGTTCGTGCCGCTTGACCGGGCGCGGTCGCGCCGCCGCAGCAGCCGGTCCGCACCGACGATGGCCACGGCCGCCACCGCGGCAACGGTGACGTCCCAGGGCGGATCCAGCGAGAGGCTCGCGAACGGGATCGATGCTCCGGCCCGGACCAGGGCGACCATCGCGGCAAGGAGTGCCCAGGCGGGCAGGCCGCCGAGCGTCGCGAGGAACATCGGCGCCCCGGCGAGGGTGAGCGCGCCGGCGACGAGCGCGAGCGCCGCCGCCGCCATCGCGGGCGCGACGAGCGGGACCACCCCGAGGCCCACCACGGGGGCGATGATCGACAGGCGCCCGAACTCGAAGGCCACGATCGGCAGCGTCGCCAGCTGCGCCGCAAGCGACACGCCGAGCGATTCGGCCAGCCAGCCACGGAGGCGACCGGGCGTCGACCCAGCGAAACGTGCCGCCAGCGGGCTGCCCCACGCGATCAGGCCGGCCGTGGCCAGGGCCGAGAGGCGAAATCCGACGTCGTCGACGAGGGCCGGGTCTGCGAGCAGCATGAGGGTCACCGCCCAGCCGATCGCCGCCGCGGCGTGGCTGGGGCGGCCGAGCTCGCGAGCCAGCAGGACGACGCCGGCCATCGTCGCCGCCCGGACGACCGACGGCGTCGCGCCCACGAAGACGACGTACGCGCCGATGGCGACGAGGGTCAGCGCGGCCCGCCGTCGCCGCGCGACGCGCCCAGCCAGGGCGCCGAGGGTCGCCGCCACGATCGCGATGTTCCAGCCCGAGATGGCGATCACGTGGGTGGCGCCGACGGTCGTGAAGTCGGCCGCGAGATCGCGATCCACCCGGTCCCGCAGGCCGATGACGATGCCCGACGCGAGGCCGGCCTCCGGCTCGGGGATGGCCCGCGCGAGGGCCTCGTCGGCGCCGCGCCGGAGGCCCTCCATGGCTCGGCCGACCCCGGCCGGTGCATTCGCCGCCCCCGCCGTCTCCTCGGCCGCTGAGGCCGGCGCCGGTGCGACGGATCGGGCCCGGACGATCCCCGCCGCGCCGATGCGCAACAGGTACGCGCCGTACTCGCCGTCCGGCCTGGGCTCGAGCTCGCCGTCAATCTCGACGACGTCGCCCGGCACGACCATCGGCCAGGCAGGGAAGGTGGCGGCGAGCCGGAGACCGGCGGGCTCCAGGAGCCCCACGACCGCCGGCCGATCACCATCCCGGAGCGGCCCGATGCTGACGACCTGGGCCGTCCACGGCCCGGTCCCGGCCGGGAGCCCCACGTCGATCGGCGGGAGGTGCGGCGGCGCCGCGAGGAGACGGAGCGCGATCATGCCCGCACCGGCCGCGAGCGTGGCGATCGCCCACCCCGCCCCTCGCCGGCCGAGCCAGGTCACGGCCAGCCAGCCGGCCACGGCGAGGGCCGACGCGACGAACACGATTGACATCGCGACCCCGGGTGCCGCGCCACCGGCCGCTCCAGTGAGGGCCGCCGCGGTGAGGGCGCCGATCGCCAGCCGGCCGCTGCCCGGCACGATCAGCGAACCGTGACGAGGTCCCGGAGCCCCTCGAAGGCCTTCTGGCCGAGGAGCTTCCGCGCCCGCAGGTCGTCGACCGACGCGAACGGCGACGCCTCGCGCGCGGCGATGATCTTCCCGGCCGTCACGGGACCGATTCCGGGGAGTGCCTCGAGCTCGGCCCCCGTCGCGTGGTTGAGGTCGACGAGCCCGTCTCCGGCTCCCGACGGTGCGTCCGCGGTCCCGCCGTTCCCCGTGGGCGGGGTCGGATCGTCCCGCGACGGGACGATGAGCTGCTGGCCGTCCGTGAGCGGCGCCGCCAGGTTGAGTGCCGTCGCCGCCCGCGCCGCGTCCACGCGTGGCCCGAAGCCGCCCGCGGCCCGGAGCGCGTCCCCGACCCGCGACCCGCCCGGGAGGCGATAGACGCCCGGAGCCACGACCGCGCCGGTGACGTCCACGACGATCTCCGCGCCGGGCACCTCAGACCCGGCGGCCTCGACGACCACGGACCCGGCCGCCGGACCGCCACCGGTCCCCGTGAGCGCCCCGCCGGCGACGGCCACGGCGGCCGCGACGAGCACGACGATCAGGCCGACCGCCCCCGCGAGGACGAGGTGCGACGGCGACCCGAGGCCCGGCGCCGCCGCGACGCCCGATTCCGGCCCTGGGGCAGGCGCGTCGACGACGCGCCACGGTGCACTGGACGGCTCCATGGACCCTCGCCCGGCGGGTCTCGGGGCGGGAGGTGGCGAACGTCCCGTCCGCCGGGGCACTTCGCCGGACGGGACGTGCCGGGAGAGTACGGGGCCCCGCTTATCTGCGGCTTATCCGGTCCGACCGAGCGCGCCCGCGGCGCTCAGCGACCGCGGCGCTCAGCGACCGCTCAGCGACCGCTCAGCGGTCGGTCTGCTCCCAGGGCACCCAGCGCGTGCCGTCCCACCAGCGGTGCCAGGTCCGGCCGTCGCGGCCGAGGGCGAAGACGTCCAGCCGGTCCGGGCCCCACGACGAGGCCGCCGGGGTCTCGGACGGGTCCAGCTCGCCGCCGAGCGATTCCCAGCCGTGCCACGAGATCCCGTCCCAGTAGCGGTTCCAGAGCTTGCCGTCGGCCATGACGGCGAAGACCTCGAGCTGGTCGACGGCCCAGGCCGTCGCGGCCGGCCCCGAGGCGAGCGAGCCGCCGAGGGACTCGGCCTCGGCCCACGCTCCGGCCTCGAACGCGCGATGGAGGAGCGCACCGTCGAAGTCGACCCAGAAGAGGTCGATTCGGCCCTCGCCCCACGAGACGGCCGCCGAGCCACGGACGCGCGTGTCGGTCATGGCGAAACGGTAGCGGGAAGCGTCCCCCGGCGCATGGCTGCGGGACGCTACGTCGTTGCTGGCCGCTGGCCGGCCGCTCGCACCGCGGACGGACCGCGACGGATCGACCCTGCGAACCGCCGGAGCACGCCGGCGACGCGCCCGAGAAGGAGGCTCCAGCCAGACCGGTGGACACCGCGGACGAGGGCCGCACGGCGCTCGGCCTCGGCCTCGCGGAGGAGATCGTTCTGGTGTTCGGCGGCCATGACTGGTGCAAGGAAGAGCATTGGTCGGTCCTCAGGTATCCGTGCGGAGGAGGAAACGCGCGCTGCGCGGATGGGCATCAGCGGGCGTGGTCGTCGCCGATCCCGGGGCGCGAGTCGACGCCCCAGCGAGCAGCGGCCAGGCCGAGCAGGCCAAAGCCGGCGGCGATCGAGATCGAGACGGTGATGATCAGGCTGATGGCGTCCACGGGGACCTCCTCGGATCGTGCGCTAACCGGCTCAGTGGTACTCATCGGTTACGCAGGGAATGTACCCGCTTGCGCGTAACCTGTCAATAGCAGTAGAGTGGTTATCGAGATGACCATCACCCCCGCCCCCGACCACCACCACCACGAGCTCGACCTTGAAGCCGCGCTCGAGTTCCTCAACACGCGCGAGCTCGAATCCGGCCAGCTCGTGGATCGCCTCGTGGCACCCGCCCACGCGAGCGCCTGGTTCGTCGATCAGGGGGTCGTCCACCCGACGGACGTGCTCGACTGGGCCGACGACGAGCTCGCCCGCGTCCGAGCGGTGCGCGACGCGCTCCGCGAGGTCGTGGACGCGGTCGTCGAGGATCGAGCGCCCGACGCCGGCTCGCTCGATCTCGTGAACGAGGCGCTCGCATCCGGGTCCGTGCCGCGCCTGGAGATCGAGGGGTCGACGGTTTGGGTCGGGCACCGGCACGGCGCCCGGTCGGTCGACGCGGCCCTCGCGGCCCTCGCGGAACCGATCGTCCTCGAGCTCGAGAGCGGCCGGCCTGACCGGTTCAGGACCTGCGCGAACGACACCTGCCGGTGGGCCTTCTACGACACCTCGCCGACCGGCCGACGCCGCTGGTGCGACATGAAGACCTGCGGCAACCGCGCCAAGGCGGCCCGCCACCGCCAGCGGGCCCGGGCCGAGACGCCGCCATCGGGGCCGCCGGCGCCAACCCGAGGCTGATCCGCCTCAGGCCCGTTCGAGGGCCGGCCGGACCTCCGTCGCAAACCGGGTCATCGACTCCTCGTCGTACGGCGCCGGGAACCCGGCGACGAGGTGGCGGTAGCCGATCGACGAGTACGGCGCGAGCATCTCGACGATGTCCTCCGGCGTCCCGACCGGCTGGTTCTCCCAGAGCCGGGCGTTGCCGTTGCCGGCGAATGTCGATTCGAAGACGCGGCGTGCCTCGGCCCGCGAGTCACGGATGATCACCGTGCCGATGCCGGTCGTCCGTTCGATCTCGGACGGATCGCGGCCGACGGCCTCGCAGTGCTCGACGAGGATCGACTCCTTGCGCTTTACGGATTCGAAGCCTCCGCCGAGGTTGTTCGCGTCGGCGTACTTTGCGACGAGCTTGAGGGTGACCTTCTCGCCCCCGCCGCCGACGAGGAGCGGCAGCCGCTCCTGGACGGGCGGCGGGTCGTTCCGGATCTCGAGGGCGGTGTAGCGCGGCCCCGAGGCGCTCGGCGTCTCGCCGCGGAGCATGCCCCGCATGACCGGCAGCGCTTCGGCCAGCCAGCGCAGGCGCTCCGGTGGGCCGTCGCCGAACCGGAGGCCGTAGGCGGCGTGCTCGCGCTCGAACCAGGCGGCCCCGATTCCGAGGATGGCGCGGCCCCCGCTCACGTGGTCCAGCGTGGTCGCGACCTTCGCCGTGACGGACGGCTCGCGGAAGGTGTTCGCGCCGACCATCAGCCCGATCCGGATCTTCTCGGTCGCCATGGCCCACGCGGCGAGGACGGTCCAGCCCTCGAGAATCGGCCCGTCCCAGGCACCGACGATCGGGTAGAGGTGGTCCCAGGTCCAGAGCGTGTCGTAGCCGAGCCGGTCGGCACGCCGGCCTGCCTCGAGCAGGTGCGGCCAGGTCGTGTACTGGTTCCAGCAGAGGGCGCCGATGCGGATCGCGGGCACCGAGAAACCCCGATTCTGGACGCATGCATGGAACGGCAGGAGCGAGCCCGAAGGACGGTTCCGTCGCCCTCCGGGCTCTACCCGTGTCGCCTGGCTAGAGACGACCCGGGCAGGCCCAACGGTACCCCGTCAGCGGTCGATGCGCGCAGGGCGCGAGGCGCCGGCGGGGTCAGCGGACGACGAGGTTGACGAGCCGGCCGCCCCCGGCCACGACGACGCGATCCGGCACCCGGCCGCCGAGGGCGATCTGGACCTTCGGGGCCGCCAGCACCAGCCGCTCGAGCTCGGCGTCGTCGACCCCGGCCGGGACGACGACCCTGTCGCGGAGCTTGCCGTTGACCTGCACCGGAACCTCGCGCGTCTCCTCGACGATGGCGACGGCGTCCACCTCCGGCCAGCGCTCGGTATGGATCGAGGCCGGGGCGGCGCCGGCGGCCGCGAGGCGACGCGACCAGAGTTCTTCCGTGATGTGCGGCGCCGCCGGGGCGAGCATGAGCAGGAGGATCCGCACGGCCTCGTCCCAGGCGGCCCCTCCCGCGGCCGGGGTCCCCCGGTACCGATGGAGCAGGTTGGACAGCTCCATGAGCTTCGCGACCATCGTGTTGAAGCGGAAGCCCTCGTAGTCGGTCGTCACGTCGCGGAGGGTGCGGTGGGCCGCGATCCGGATCGCCGACTCGGCGGCCGCCACGTCCTGGCCGGCCGGCAGCCGGCCGCCCTCCTGGTCACCCGGATCCGTGCCGTGCGGATCGAGGGCGAGCGTCCAGACCCGGTTCAGGAAGCGCGCCACGCCCCCGATCCCGGTCGGGCTCCAGGGCCCGCCCTGGTCCCACGGGCCCATGAACATCAGGAACAGCCGGATCGTGTCCGCGCCGTACCGCGCGACGAGCTCGTCGGGATCCTCGACGTTGCCCCGCGATTTGCTCATCCGCTCGCCGTCCGCGCCGAGGATCTGGCCCTGGTTGAAGAGGCGCCGGAAGGGCTCGTCCTCGTGGACCAGGCCGGCGTCGCGCATCGCCTTGGTGAAGAAGCGGCTGTAGAGCAGGTGCATCACGGCGTGCTCGGCGCCGCCGGTGTACTGGTCGACCGGCGTCCAGCGGTCGGCCATCGCCCCGTCCACGGGACCGTCCGGCTTGTGGGGCGAGAGGTAGCGGAACCAGTACCAGCTCGAATCGATGAACGTGTCCATCGTGTCCGTGTCGCGCCGGGCGGGGCCGCCACAGCTCGGGCAGTCGACCCGGAGGAAGGCCTCGTCGCGGGTCAGCGGGTTG
>DATIUS010000161.1:0-2616 GCA_035466655.1 Candidatus Sulfomarinibacteraceae bacterium | reverse complement strand
ACTGCGTCGCCGACAGGCCCATCATCGCGGCCACCCGGTCGGTGACGGCGTCGCGTTCCGCGGTCTGGAGCGGATCCGAGAGCAGGCCGCGGATCTTCTCCACCGCGGCATCCGGGCCGTCGCCGGCATCGATCCCAGCGGCCTCACGGACGACCTCGGCCAGCGGCCAGAACGTGATCCCATCGCCGTACGGCAGGCAGCGCCCGCGGTAGACGGCGGCCTCGTGCCCGGCGGTCAGGGCGAACTCCCGGATGAGCCTCGACTTGCCAACCCCAGCATCGCCGACCACCGTGACCAGGCGTGCCCGGTCGTCCTCGGCAGCCGCGCGGAGGGCCTCGGAGAGGCGGCCCATCTCGGCCTCGCGCCCGACGAACGGTGTCGCCGACGCGGTCGTGTCCACCGGCCGCTCCCGCACCCGAATGAACCGATAGGCGGGGACGGGCTCCGTCTTTCCCTTGAGGGCGAGGGGGGCGATCGCCTCGACCTCCACCTGGTCGCGGATGAGCCGGTGGGTCAGCTCGCCGAGGATGATCTCCGCGGCGCCGGCCGCCTGTTCCAGGCGAGCTGCGGTGTTGACGGCGTCGCCGGTGACCAGCCGCTGGCCGGTGCTGGCGTCGCCGGTCGCGATGACCTCGCCGGTGTTCACCCCGATGTGGTTCAGGAGCCGGACCCCGTACTGCTCACCGAACGCGGCGTTGAGCGCCGGGAGCGCCGCCTGCATGTCCGCCGCAGCCCGGACGGCGCGGAGCGCGTCGTCCTCGTGCCGAATCGGAAGCCCGAACACGGCCATGACCGCGTCGCCGATGAACTTCTCGACGGTCCCGCCGTGGCGCTCGAGGGCGACCTTCATCGCCTCGAAGTAGCGGGTCATGACGTCCGTGAAGGCCGTCGGCTCGAGGGGCTCGCCGGTCTCGGTGTGGGGCTTCGGGTTGGCGAACACGATCGTCACGGTCTTGCGGCTGTCTCGGGCGGCGATCGTTGCCGCGGAGGCGCCGCACGTGACGCAGAAGCGGTAGTGCGCCGGCGATTCCTCGCCGCAGACCTGGCAGGCCCGCATGCCGGGCGCCGGCTCGGGCGGCGCGGCGGCCTCCTCGGCGGCGGGACGGGCGTGGACCGCGACGAGGCGGTACGACTGGATCTGGAGGTCCGAGCCCTTGGGCGACTTGCGCCCCATGTCCTCGGCGTCCACGAGGTCGCGCAGCTCACGGTAGGTCGATTCCGCCATCAGGACCTCGAGCGGTGGAGCGTTCTGCTCCATCGCCGTCGATTCGTCCATCGTCTCGCCGATCAGGACGTGCTGGCCCTCCGCGTCTCGCCCGAAATGGACGATCCCGGTCGCAACCCCGGTCCGGTTGACCAGGCGGACGCCCCACAGCTGCTCGAGCTCGTCGTTGAGGGTGACAAGCGCGCGCTGCGTCTCGGCGGCCGCCTCCGCGGCGCGGATCGGGTCGTCGTCGTGCCGGAACGGGAGCCCGAACACGGCCACGATGGCGTCGCCGATGATCTTCTCGATGCTGCCGCCGTGCGACTCGAAGACCACCCGCATGACCGAGAAGTAGCGATTCAGGACCTCGCGGAGGGACTCCGGGTCGAGCCGCTCGCCGAGGGCGGTGGAGCCCTTCAGGTCCGAGGTGACCACGGTCACGAGCTTCCCGGTCCCCGCCGAGGCATCCTCGGCGACGACCGCGGTCCGGCACATCCCGCACAGTCGGGCGTAGGCCGGGTTCGGCTCTCCGCAGCCGGTACAGACCCGCGTCTCCATCCGCGAAGGATAGCGGCGGCGCGCGGTCGGCTAGCATGCCCGACATGCACGCGCTTCCCGTGACCACGATCGGCCTCCAGGGCCTGCGCGCCTGCCGCCTGTTCGCCGGCGTGGGCGACGAGCAACTCGCCGCGCTGGCCGGGTCGATGCGCGCCCGACGATTCCGCGACGGCGAGACGATCTTCCACCAGGACGACCCCGCGGACGCGCTCTACGTCGTGGCCGGCGGGTCGGTGAAGATCGTGCTGCCGTCGGCGGAGGACGGGGAGCCGGCGATCCTCGCGACGCTCGGACCAGGCGATTTCTTCGGCGCCCTTGCGCTCCTCGACGAGGCGCCGCGTTCGGCGACAGCCGTCGCGCTCGGCGTGACCCAGCTCCTCGTCCTGCGGCGTGAGACGTTCCTCGGGCTCATCGACGAGGATCGGACGCTTCGGCGGGCGCTCTTCGCGTCACTCGCGTTCGAGGTTCGCTCGCTCACACGGCACGTCCACGACCTGCACTTCCTGGACCTGCCGGCTCGCCTCGCCAGCCGGATCCTGCGGGAAGCTGACGGCGTTCAGCCCGATGCCTCGGGCGCGGTCACGCTCCCCTGGCCGTACACGCAGGCGGAGCTCGCCGGGATGATCGGCGGGTCGCGGCAGTCGGTGAACCGGCTGCTCGCCGACCTCGTCGCGCGCGGCCTCATCGTCCTTGCGCGTGACACCCTGTCCATCCCGGATCTGTTCGCACTGGAGCGATCGATCCTGCGCTGACGCGTCCGGGGGTGGCGCGCGGCGAGCAGCTGGGCATCCGGGCCCGGATCGCTACGTGGTCGGCACCTCTTCGACCACCGCCCGCGGCGTTCGCAGGTCGCG
>DATIUS010000160.1:0-2424 GCA_035466655.1 Candidatus Sulfomarinibacteraceae bacterium | reverse complement strand
GGGAGCGAACGGGCACGGCTCGATCTCGAGCCTGCTCTCCGACCGCGCGATCTGGATCGGCGCGGAGGCGACGGATTGGCGCGACGCCATCCGTCGGGCGGGTGACGCGCTGGTCGCCAGCGGCGCCGTCGCCGACGAGTACACGGACGAGATGATCGCGACGGTCGAGACCCTCGGGCCCTACATCGTGATCGCGCCCGGAATCGCCCTCGCCCACTCGCGTCCATCTCCCGCGGTCCGGCGGAGCGGCCTGAGCATCGTCACGCTCCGGCATCCCGTCGCATTCGGCCACCGGACGAACGATCCGGTCCGCCTCGTGGTCGGCCTCGCCGCGCCCGACGACGCGGGCCACGTGGACGCCCTCGCGTCCCTTGCCGGGTTTCTCGTGGATGACGCCCGGCGCGAGGCCCTCCTGGCGGCCGGCGACAGCGCCGCCGTCCAGTCCCTGATCCGTGACTGGGAACGCACCGAGGAAGCGGAGGCATCGCCGGCCTAGCCGGCGGAAAGGAGCGACGCAAGCGTGAGGATCCTGGCGGTCTGCGGCATGGGCCTGGGCAGCGGGCTGATCCTCCGGATGCAGGCCGAGAAGGCCCTCAAGGAGCTCGGCATCCAGGCCGACCTGGAGGTCGCCGACATCGGAACCGCCCGGGCGGTCGCCTCGAGCTTCGACCTGATCATCACCTCGCAGGAGCTGGCCGAGCAGCTGGGCAACGTCAAGCCGCGGATCGTCACGATCCAGAACTTCATCGATGTTCGAGAGATGGTCACGAAGCTCGGAGGTGCCATTGGCCAAGGCTGAGCCGGACGACACCCGCCGGGAGGCGAGGTGCGTGGAGGATCGCCGCTTCCGCGGCGAGGCGGATTGGAGGTAGAGCTCCTTGGATCAACTGAACTACCTGTTCAACTGGATCGCCAAGGACATCTTCGGGGTCCCGGCGTACCTCGTCGGGCTGATGACGCTCATCGCCCTGTGGGCGTCGCGCAAGAGCATCGGAGATGTCATCGGTGGCACCCTCAAGGCCACCCTCGGCTTCATCATCCTGGTCATCGGCGCGGTGTCCGTCATCGGCGCCCTGGACCCGCTCGGCAAGCTCATCGTCGGCGCGACCGGCGTCGAGGGCGTCGTCCCGACGAACGAGGCGATCACGGCCATCGCGAACGACATCCCGGAGGTCGCGCAGAACGTCGCGTTCTCGATGTTCTTCGGCGTCCTCCTGTCGCTGGTGCTCGCGCGCGTGACCCCCCTGCGCTACATCTTCCTGACCGGGCACCACATGCTGTTCATGGCGACCGTGCTCACGGTCGTCCTCTACAACGCGAAGGTCGATTCGGTCATCCAGATCGCGGTCGCGGCCATCGGGCTCGCGACGATGATGGTGATCATGCCGGCCTTCTCGATGCCATGGATGCGCAAGGTGACCGGGGGCCAGGCAGTGGCGATGGGCCACTTCGGGACCCTCGGCTACATTGCCGCCGGCATCAGCGGACAGCTCGTCGGCAAGGGCAGCAAGAGCACCGAGGAGATGGAGTTCCCCGCCGGCCTCAAGTTCCTGCGTGACCCGATGGTCGGAACGGCCGTCGCCATGATCGTCATCTACCTGCTGCTCGCGCTGGTGCTGTTCGTCCGCGTGGGTGAGGCGGCGGCGATCGAGGCAATCGGGTCTGCCGGTGCCGCAGGCGGCGCGCTCGGGTTCTTCACCGCGATGTTCAACCAGGCCCTCGTGTTCGGCGGCAGCGTCGCGGTCATCCTGCTCGGCGTCCGCACGATCCTCGGCGAGATCGTCCCGGCCTTCGCGGGCATCGCCGAGCGACTCATCCCGGGCGCCGTCCCGGCGCTCGACTGCCCGGTCGCCTTCCCGTTCGCCCCGAATGCCGTCCTGATCGGCTTCCTGGCGAGCGTCGTCGGCGGGCTCCTCGGCTTCAGCATCCTGTGGGCGGGCCTCGGCGCGGCGCTGGCCGTACCGCTCATCCTCCCGGGGATGATCCCCCACTTCTTCACCGGCGGGACCGCGGGCGTATTCGGCAACGCAACCGGTGGGCGCCGCGGCGCCGTGGTCGGCGGCTTCGTCAACGGGTTGCTGATCACGCTCCTCGCGGCGTTCCTCGTCCCGGTGATGAACGCGATCGGCTTCCAGAACACGACCTTCGGCGACACCGACTTCCAGTGGTTCGGGTTCGCCGTGGGCAGCATCGCGGGGCTCGGGGGCAACACGGCGGCGATCGGTGTCGTCGTCCTGTGTGCCGTCCTGATCGCGGTGGCGTGGTGGTTCCAGAAGCGCTACGTGGACACGGGCTGGATCCCCGGCGGGAAGTCCGGCGGCTAGCCCTGGCTATGACACGGGCCCGAGCCGGGGCGCGCCGGGCGGTTCGCCGCCCGGCGCGCTCCACGGATCGGCGTTCCACGCATGTGGCGTGGTCACGCAT
>DATIUS010000159.1:0-10317 GCA_035466655.1 Candidatus Sulfomarinibacteraceae bacterium | reverse complement strand
GCCCGCGACGTGTTCCATGGGAGGGCCAGATCACCGCACATCTCCGGACCTCCGGCACTGGGTGGCCTGCCTCGCAGCGCGAAGACTGGCACCCGGCGTCCTTGTTGGAGGTCGCATGGAGCCCGATCAGGATCCCGTCGGGCCGGCGGTGCTCGCCGAGCGCCTGACTCGCGCGATCTCGATCACATTGGCCGTGGTGGTGGTCGTCCTGGCGGCTGCCTTGGCCTTCGACTGGACCCCGGTCCTCGGGCCGTCACTCGAGCTGGCCCCAGACCCAGCCGCCAACCTGCCATTCTGACCGGCGAGCGTCCCGACCCGTCGTGCGCTGGATTCGGGGCGACGTCTCGGTCCCGCGCAGCGGCAGTCGAGCGTCAGCTCTACGGCGGGAACGCTCGGTCGAGGAAGGAAACGGCCCACGCAGCCCAGTCGTCCGGACATGCCTCGACGAGTTGGCCGTGGGCGCCCCCCTGGCACATCTGCAGCTCGACATCCACGCCGGCGGCCTCGGCCTCGGCGACGAGCACCTCGGCGCTCCGGGCCGGGACGTCGTTGCGATCGGCCGTCCCGTGGATGACGAGCAGCGGCCGTCCGCCGAGCGCGGCGATGTACCTGACGGGATCCGCCTCGTCCAGGTCGTACCCGGCCAGGATCCGGATGCTCGTCGTCAGCGCCCAGGTCGTCGGGACCGGCGGGAGGCCCTCGTCGACGTCCATCCGGCGGTCGAGGAGCTCGGCCATGCGGGCGTGGGTCGAATCGAGGATGACCGCCTCGATCCGGGGATCGGCCGCGGCGGCGATGAGCGCCGTCCCGCCGCCCATCGAATTGCCCATGACGGCGATGTGTGCCGGGGCCTTCTCGCGCACGAGCCAGTCGATGATCGCCTCGAGGTCCTGCTGCTCGTCGATTCCGAAGGTCGTGTTCTTGGAGCCGCTCCGGCCGCCGTTCCGGAGGTCGAAGGCGACGACGTTGTAGCGATCGTGGAAGGCGCTGGCGTACTTCAGCAGGCCACTCTTGTTGTCCCCCCAGCCATGGACCAGGACGACCGTCGTCGTCGTCGTGTCCGTTCCGCCGGCCGCCGGGATGTACCAGCCCGCGATCGATACCCCGTCCGCGGTGACGGCACCGGGGCCGGCCGGGGCGCCCTGGTCGACGCAGTTCGACATGTCCGGGTTCGCGGCCCTGAGGGTCGCGTCGTCGCCGATCCAGTAGTTGATCGCCTCGTAGGTCCAGCCGAACCGGTCGGCCGGCGTCCGACAGTCCGCGGCCGGGGTCGGGTGGAGCAGGGCATCGGGGCCGATGGCCGCCACGTAGCCCACGTAGCCGCCGAGCACGAGCAGCGCGACGACCCCGGCTCCGGCAAGCACCCGCCGAGGTGTGAACCGCCGGCGAGGGCTCGATGCTTCTGCCCGGGCCATGGTCATCGCCGCACCTCCTCGTCCAGTGACGCGCTCATCCCCGCGGCGTTACCCGGGTCGCCTTGCCCGTGTGGCGTACGGCGGCTCCCGCATGAGCTCGACCGAACGGGCTCGTACCCGGCTGAAAGTGTCAACGCGCGGGTCGTGGCCGGCCTTGGCCGGTTCGCACAGCGGGCGCGGGAGTTTGCCGCACCCCTCGCCGCCGCGACGCCCGAGGGCAAGCGCACGCCTCCGCACGGGCGCCCTCGCCCGAAGACCGGATGACTTCCGGCGGCGGCGCGCCGGGGCGAGCGTCGGCGATCCCGCTCGGGCCGCCGGCACGCCCTCGTGGCCGAGAGCGCCGACGCCGGCATCGTCGCCCACGCACCCAGCCTGCCGTCGCGCTCGACCCGAGCGGCAGCGGGTGGATGCCGGGCGCCGCGGATCCGGCCGGGCTTCCCAGAACTCCGCCCAGCAAGCTCCGTGGTCCTCCTCCGGGGACGCCGATGCTGGCGAGGCGGCCGCCCGGCGAGCAAGAGCCGAACGGATCGATCGCGGCTCGTCCGGGGCGACCGGGACCTCGCCTGTCTTGGCCCGGACCGCATGGCACGCGATCCGCCCTCACCTGGCATCAGGCCCGGGTCACGGAAGCCCTTGGTCGCGGCGGCCGCAACGCCACCGCCACGAAGCCCGCGATCGTGGCGCCCGTGAGGACCGGGACCGCAGCCTTCGCCGCCCGCGGCGGCAGCACGAGCTCGAAGAACGGCACCGGATCGCCCCACTCGGCCTGCAGCGTGCCCATCGGGCAATTGCCCCGCCCGACGATGAGCGCCAGTCCCTCGACCGACAGGAAGGCGACACTCGCCACGAGGCCCCGGTCGCGGCGTCGCGTGACGGCGCAGACCCAGACGTAGCCGAGGGTCGACAGGCCGGCGACCGACCAAGCGGCATGGATGACCCGCCACGTCCTGGCTCGAGGGTCCATCGTGGCCCAGCTCACGACCGAAGCATGGCACGGCCGGCGGGTCAAAGCCGATCGTGGGCTGGATCGGCTTGCGACGCTCAGCGCCGAACCCCTCTCCCCTGGCCCGGGTGATCGGGGGACTGGCTGGAGGTCGGCCCGAGAGCTCCCGGTTCGCGACGAACGGCACTTGGCGCGTCGTGGCCGGCATTCCGATGATCGCGGGAAGAGGGGACGGGGCGCGACGGGTGAGCATCCTCGCGCGCACGAACGGGCGATTACACACCAGACGCGGTCCGCGCCGAACCACTGTACGGCGTCACGATCGAAGGCAGGGCGGCCATCGGGCGGTTCGCCGATGCCTTCGCGCGGCGGCACGAAGGGCTGTCGGTGGAGGTTATCGAACCGTATGTCTTTGGGGACGCGACGCTGAGTGGCGCCGTCTTCGTCTTGGCGGAGGCTGGGCCATGCGATGTCGAGTTCACCGTCGTGCTCGATGCGGACGAATCTGGGGCCGTCACCAGCGAGCGGACCTACCACGACGTGGCCGCGATCGAGGCCTGCGGCTGGCAAAGATGACCCGGTCGATCTGCACGCGGCGCCAGACGACCGGCGGCCGTCGAAGACACCGGATCGGAGGAGGCGCGCCGCGTGCTCGCATGCTGCCGGCGCCGCCGGATGTCGTGACCGCCATCGAGTCGTTGATCGATACCGCGCTCTGCGCCGCCGAGTCGGCGATCGAACGGGCCAAGAAGTGGCGTCAGCCGCTTCAGCCAGCGCCCAGCCGCGCCCGAAGCAGGAGGACGCCGGCCCACGCGTAGAAGCTGACGAGGCCGATGAGCGCGATCAGTCCGGCAACGGCGATGATGGGGTGCTCGCGGCCGAGCAGCGGGAACCCCAGCGAAGCGAGCGCCAGGCCGGCGCCACCGGCGATCCCGAACCAGCCGAGGGCCAACGGTAACGCGGACGCAGACGCGAGCAGTGCCGCCGTCACGAGCAACCAGGCCCCGATCAGACCGTTCCCCGCTGTGATCAGTGTCAGGGTGGCGTCGAAAGTCATGACCTGCATGACCAGCAGGGCGCTGAAGCCGGCGGTCAGCAGCACGCCGATGAGATTGGCCACCACGGCGACCCTCGCCAGGGGGGCGGAGGTCCGAGAGGCCACCGGATAGAGCGCCAACGCCACCGGCACGGTCACGACCGCCATGGCGATCGTGTTGAGGTCGTTCAGCACGCCGAGAAGGGCTGAACCGGTGGCGAAGAACGCGAGCAGCGTGAGCAGCCCGGTCACCGTGAGGATCGCCGCGGCGATCGCCGACCAGCCCGCCAGCATCTGCCAGTTCCTGCCAGCTGTCGGTTCGGCTGGATGTCCGCCCTGACTCAGAGGTGTGCTCATGCTAGCCCCGCAGCCAGAGCACGATACCGATCCAGGCGAAGCCGGCGGCGAGCAGGATCCCGAAGGAGCCTCTTCGTCTTCTTCGTCGCCGAGTCCCCGGGCCAGGTCGGCTCGGCCCCGCGGACGCGATGCGGCCCATCACGGTTGTCCATGTGCCGAGACATTACGCCGAGGTGGCGGTGGGGGTCCATCCCACCAATCTGGGGTCCTTCCCTTGTCGCGGACGCTAGCGCAGGGTCACGATCGGGCCGTGGCCACCCACATGAACCGTGATCGCGGACACTTCAACCGGTCGGGTTCAGGAAGCTGTTGGCTCCGGCGGTAAGATTCGAACTTACGACCAAGCGATTAACAGTCGCCCGCTCTACCACTGAGCTACGCCGGAGCGAGTGGGGCCGCCGAGGCGGCCGCCGGGCCGGAACCCGAATCGGGCCACCGGCCGCGCGAAGAATAGCAGAGGACCCGCGGCCGAAGCCGTCTGGGGTGGGAGCCGCGCGGGGCTGCGCCGCTGGCATACTCCCCGGCATGCGCTCCCCGATCGTGTCACCGGAGACGCTCGCCGCCTGGCTCGCGGAGGAGCGACTCGATGTGCGCGTCGTCGACGTCCGCTGGTACCTGGGCCAGCCGCGGGGAACCGGCCGTGCCGCCTACGACGCCGGACACATTCCCGGCGCGATCCACGTGGACCTCGACACTGACCTTGTCGCGGCTCAGGGTCCGGGCCGCCATCCCCTGCCCGACCCGACCGACTTCACCCGGACGATGGCCGGGCTCGGGATCGGCGACGGCGACACCGTTGTGGTCTACGACGACGTCGGCGGCTGGGTGGCGGCACGCCTCTGGTGGATGTTCGAGGATCTCGGGTTCGGGGCCGATGAAAGAGGCTGCGCACTCGTCCTCGACGGCGGGCTTCCGGCCTGGATCGCGGCGGGGCTCCCGACGACGACCGACGTTCTGACGCTTCCGGCAGCCGAGCTCCACCTCGCCCCCAACTGGCGACGGGTCATCGATCGGGAGGCCCTCAAGCCGCTCCTCGGAGCGGTCATTCTCCTCGACGCCCGGGGCGGCCCCCGGTACCGCGGCGAGATCGAGCCGATCGACCCGCTGCCGGGTCACATCCCGACGGCGCTCCACGCGCCGACCGACGGCAACCTCGGGACCGACGGCCACTTCCTCTCGGCGGCGGAGCTGGCAGGGCGGTTCGCGTCGCTCCGGATCCAGACCGTGGCCGCCGGGATGCCCCTGGCCGCCGATCCCGCCAGCCCCGTGATCACTTCGTGCGGGAGCGGCGTCTCCGCGTGCCACAACGCGCTCGCCATGCGGATAGCCGGCCTCCCGGATCCCATCGTCTACCCCGGCTCGTACTCCGACTGGTCCCGCGCCGGGGAGCCCGTGGCGGTCGGACCGGAGCCCGGCGTGCGCCCCGGCTGAGGTTGGCGCGGCGAGGGGGCCGGCCCGCCCGGCCGCCGCCTGCACCTCCCAGATCTCGATTTGACATCGTCGGATGCCGTGACCTAGACTCCGCGACCGGCGCGGGTTCCGCGCCTTGGCAACCTCCATGGAGGACGGCGAGCAGATGAGCAACACCCTCTGCTTCCTTCGCCCGGTCGCGCCCATCGGCGCCGCCGATCGCGGGAGATCTGTGCCCTTCTCGAGGTAGTTGCCGGGCGGCAGGGCCGCCCCAGCCACGAACCACGAGCCGTGGGCCAGATCGGGCCCCCGGCTTTTTTGATGCCTCCCGAGACGTCCGGGGCGCATCGCCCGAGCCGCGAGCCCAACCCGACGCAACGGCGCCGGAGCCGGGTCCGCGGCTCGTTCCATGTCCGGACCACCGGCTCGTCGCCACCGCGGGAGTCATCAGCAACCCACCCAGCAGGGCCGCCCCGGGATCGCCCCGCAGGCCGAACGAGGACCACCACCGTGACCGCCACGCTGCTCCGCCAACCGAATACGTTCGTTCCGGACCGACTGGCCGTCCCGGCCGAGGTGCCACCGATCGATGCGGCGCTGCCGGCTCTCCTCGTGCAGGGGGTGACGAAGCGCTTCCACGTCGGGCGCGCCAAGCGGCCGGTCCTCGCGATCGCCGACGTTTCGCTCCGCCTCGAGCGGGGCGGGATCGTCGGGATCCTGGGGGCCAACGGCTCCGGGAAGTCGACCCTCATCCGGCTCGTGTCCGGCCTCCTGACCCTCGACGAGGGTCGCGTGGAGGTCTTCGGCCACGACATCGAGCACGAGGAGATGACCGTCAAGCGGCTGATCAACCGCGTGAGCGTCGATGCCGCCTTCTTCAAGAAGCTCAGCCCGATGGAGAACCTGCTCTTCGCGGCCCGGCTGTACGGCCTGGACGCTGGGCGGGCCCGCGAGGACGCGATTGCGATCCTCGAGCGGCTGGGCATCGCGAGGAAGCGGGTGGGTCGCCCGGTCGAGCAGATGAGCCGGGGCATGCAGCAGAAGGTCGCGATCGCGCGGGCACTGCTGACCAGCCCGTCCCTCCTGCTCCTCGACGAGCCGACGACCGGCCTCGACCCGCGGTCGAAGCTGGAAGTCCAGGCCTTCGTGGAGGAGGTCCGGGCGGACCACGACGCGTCGATCGTCCTGACCACGCACGACCTCGACGAGGCCGACCGACTGTGTGACCGGATCGCCGTCCTCAATGACGGACGTGTCGTCGCCGAAGACACGCCGAACGGGCTGAAGCGACTCGTCGCCGACGTCCACGGCGGGGCGCCGACGCTCCACAACGTGTTCATGACCTACACCGGCCGATCCCTCGACGAGGACGTCGAAGACAACCAACCGAACGAAGACTGACGAAAGGACCCACCAGCATGTTCGCCGCACCCGAACACCTGCTGCAGCTCGCGAACGATCGAATCGATCGTGACCTGCGCCACGCCGCGGAGGTGCGCCTGGCCGAACAGGCGCGTCGGCGGCACCGTCTCACGCTCCGTCAGCGTGCCGCCGCCTTGCTGATCCAGCTCGGCGAGCGGCTCGCGACGGAGCCGGCCCAGACGCCCGCCCGGTCCCGTTGAGGACCGGGCGGGCGCCCCGACCCGAAAGGTCACCCTCATGTCGCTCCTCACTCACGAGTTGAAGGCCTCGTACGCCTTCGTCGAACGAAACTTCTTCCTGACTCGCCGCTACTGGGGCTGGGAGGTCGCCTTCCTCGTCTACTCGGCGGCCGGCGCCCTGTCGATCTCGCTGATCGGTGCCCAGGCGGGCGACCCGCGCCTGCTCCTGACGCTGATGGTCGGGGCGATCTTCTGGAACTACCTGTCGGTGGTGTTCAGCTGGATCGCCGAGACGATCGCCGTCGAGCGCTGGGAAGGGACGCTCGAGTACACGATGATGGCCCCTGTCCATCGGTCCACCCACCTCCTGGGGTCGGTGGCCTACGCGATGGTCTACGGCCTGATCCATACCGCGGCGATCCTCGTCGCGATGGTCCTGTTCTTCCCAGATCTCGCCACGGCGAATGCCGAGGTCTCGACCGTCGTGGTGTTCATGATCCTGGGCTCGTTCAGCTTCGTCGGGATCGCGATGCTGGCAGCCATCCTCCCGCTCCTGTACGTGGAGCGAGGGGCGCAGATGACGTTCGTCCTCCAGTCGGTCCTGCTCCTCGTGAGCGGCGTCTACTACTCCGTCGACGTCCTGCCGGGCTGGATGCAGGTACTGTCGTACCTTTCGCCGGCGACGTACGCCATCGACGGGGTGCGCAGGGGTCTCATCGACGGCGTGCCGGTGACGGAGCTGACCGGCGACATCTGGCCACTCCTGGTGATGGGGCTCGTCCTCATCCCGGCCGGCCTGTGGGCCTTCGGTCGCGCCGAGCGGTACGCCAAGCGCACCGGCAAGCTCAAGCGGGTGGGCTGAGATGGCCGCGTTGCCGATGCCACGGCCGGATCTCGCCGGACTCGGATGGGACGAGCGGCTCCGGCTGCTGTTCGCCACCCACGCCGCGGCCGGCCACGTCCCGGGCCGCGTCGTCACCGAGGATCGAGGCTCGTACGGGGTCCTCACCGGCCTCGCCGAGCTCCGCGCCACGCTGTCCGGCCGGTTTCGCTTCGAGGCGGACGACCCCACCGAGCCGTCCCATCCCGCCGTCGGCGACTGGGTCGCGATCCAGGCAGCCGGCGGCTCCGGGGCCGGTGTCATCCGGGCCGTCCTTCCCCGCCGCTCGGCGATCGTCCGGCGGGCTCCGGGCGACCGAGGGGTTGATGCCCAGGTGATCGCCGCCAACGTGGACGTCGCCTTCCTGGTGACGTCGCTCAACGCGGAGTTCAACGTCCGGCGCCTGGAGCGGTACGTCGCCGTTGCCTGGGAGTCGGGCGCGCTCCCGGTCATCCTCCTCTCGAAATCCGACATCGCGACCGACGCACAGGGCGCCCGTCTCGCCGCCGAGGCCGCGGCTCCGGGCGTTCCCGTGGTCGTCGTCTCGGCCGTCACCGGCGAGGGCCTCGACGAGGTCCGAGCCCACGTCCAGCCTGGCCGAACGGTCGTCTTCGTCGGCTCGTCGGGCGTCGGGAAGTCGACGCTGGTCAACGCCATCGCCGGCGCGCCGCTGCTCTCGACTGCCGGGATCCGCGAGGACGACGCACGCGGTCGCCACACCACGAGCCGGCGGCAGCTGGTGCCGCTCGTCGGCGGCCTGCTCATCGACACGCCCGGGATGCGGGAGCTCGGGCTCCACGACGGAGACGGGCTCGGGGCCGCGTTCGGCGACCTCGAGCGGGTCGCGGCGACGTGCCGGTTCGGCGACTGTCGGCACGATTCGGAGCCCGGCTGCGCGGTCCGGGTCGCCCTCGAATCCGGGGGGCTCGATCCGGCCCGGCTCAGTGCCTTTCGCAAGCTTGAACGCGAGGCCCGTCGAGCCGAACTGTCCACCGACGCCCTCGCCCGTCGCGCCGAACGCAGGCGGTGGACGGCCATCAGCCGTAGCGTGGAGCGCCACATGCAGCAGAAGTACGGAGGCGAGCGATGACCACGGCCGGCCGGGCGTCGGCGGGTGAGGGCGCAGTCGACCTCGAGGGGGCCCCGCCGATCCCGGGCCTCGTCGCGCGCCGGCCGGACACCGCCCTCGACTTTCCGGCGATCGCCGAGCTTGTCACGGCCGCCAACGTCTACGATCGATTCGACTACATCCCGACGGCCGAGCAGCTCGAGCACCAGTGGCGCCTCACGCCCGGGTTCGAGCCCGGCCGCGACGCCCTCCTCGTCGAGCTCGACGGGGACCTCGCCGGGCTCGCTCGGGTCACCTGGCGCGAGCGGTCCGGCAAGGTCGTCCACCAGCTCGAGATCGTCGTCCACCCGGCGAATCGTCGCCGGCGGATCGGTACCGCGCTCCTCGGCTGGGCCGAGGGACAGGCGCGCGCGTCGGTGTTGGAGGGGGCGGGCGGTCCCTCGGACCTGCCCCATTTCCTGGGCGGCTGGGCGGACCTCGGGGTCGGGGGCGTTCCGGAATTCGTCGCCCGACACGGCTACGAGCCCATCCGCTACTTCCACCTGATGCTGCGTGACCTCACGGCGCCGATCACGAACGTCCCCCTGCCTTCGGGCCTCGAGGTGCGGCCCGTCCGCGGGGCGGACCACCGGCGGATCTGGGACGCGGACGTGGAGGCGTTCGAAGATCACTTCGAGGCAGGGGTGCGCAGCGAGGAGGACTTCGTCGCATTCTTCACCGAACCGGACGTGGATACCGCCCTGTGGCAAGTCGCGTGGGACGGTGACGCGGTCGCCGGCTCGGTCATGAACGCGATCCATCCGCACGAGAACGACGTGCTTGGCCAGCGCCGGGGCTGGCTGGAGCACGTCTCGGTTCGTCGGCCGTGGCGGGGACGGGGCCTCGCGTCGGCCCTCATCGGGCGATCGCTGGAGCTGTTGCGCGACCGAGGACTCGACGAAGCCGCCCTCGGCGTCGACTCGGCCAACCCGACGGGAGCGCTCCGGGTCTACGAGCGGATGGGCTTCGTCGTCCACCAGACCGCGGCGACCTACCGCAAGGCGTCCTAGACCAGGAGTCGACGCTCCCGCGCGATGAGCTCCAGCCAGGCCCGCTCACGCCCGATCGTGGTATCGGGGCCGTGCCCCGGGAGGACCCGGAGGGCGTCGTCGAAGGTTGCCAGCCGCGTGAGCGACTCGACCATCCGCTCGGCCGAGCCGCCCGGCAGGTCCACCCGCCCCCAGGCGCCGGCGAAGAGCGTGTCGCCGCTGAACAGGAGGCCGTCCTCGGCCGACCAGAGGCAGACCGAACCCTCGGTGTGCCCGGGGGTATGGAGGACGGTGAGCCGGATCTCCCCGAACCGGATCTCACCGCCCTCGGCCAGCTCGACCGCCGGCACGCAGGCGGGGATCTCGAACGGCGCATAGAGGGGCTTGGGGTCCGTGAGCCGGTGCCAGTCCAGGGCGTGGGCGGCGATCGGTGCCCCGGTGTGCACGGCGACGGCCGCACTCTCCCCGTGGTGATCCCAATGGCCGTGGGTCGTCACGATCAGCTTCAGGACCCAGCCCCGCTCGCTCAGCTCGTCGGTGATCCAGGCGAGCGACGGAATCGCCGTGTCGATCGCGAT
>DATIUS010000158.1:0-2166 GCA_035466655.1 Candidatus Sulfomarinibacteraceae bacterium | reverse complement strand
GCCGGCGGTCGTGGCGTGGTCGTGAGCAGGGCGTAGAAGGTGGCGACCCCGTAGGCGTCCGCAGGTGGCACGACCAGGCGCCGGCAGACGTAGTTCAGGCCGGGCTGCGAGATCCACCCCACCCGGTCCTGGAGCGCGTGGAGGGCGGGGAGGAGGAGGTCCCGGCGACTCCTCGCCTCGCGGCCGCCGCGTGCAAGGCGACCATCGGCGTCGATGTCGCGGGCGCCGCCGCTCCAGCCGGTCTCGGGTGCGCCCAGGAGGGCGTCCACGGCCGCTCGCTCCGCCGGCGATGCAAGTGGCCCGACGACGTGGAGGTCCATCGACGTCGAGTGTAGCCCCGGGTCGCCCGGGCCGCTGCCCGGACGGCCCAGCCGGGAATCGAACGGCCCCCGGACGAGCCGGGGGCCGATGGGCGGCGAGAGCGGCAGTTACGCCGCGTCGCCCTCCCGAACGTTGGCCGCACGCGGACCCTTCGGGCCCGCCTGGACGTCGAAGCTCACGGACTCGCCGCCATTGAGGCGATCGAAGTTGAGCGGCGACTGGAGCGAGTCGCGGTGGAAGAAGTAATCCTTCCCGTCCTCGCCGGTGATGAAGCCGAAGCCGCGATCGGCAACGACCTTCTTGATGGTGCCGGTGGTCACAGTGACCCCTTTCCTCTTCTCGAACCTGTCAGCAGGCGCACGGCCTGTTCGAGAAGCAGGTCGACCACGCGAAGCACCGTCGCACACTGCGACGACGGGTCAAGGGTACGCCCGATCTGCAATCGGTGGGCTGGGCGTTCCCCGCACGGCGATTCAGCCGCCCGGCGGACGGTAGCTCGGGTGCAGACCGCGGGCCTCGTCCACGTCGGCGGCGGACAGGAGGACCGTGGTGGTGATGCCTCCCACGCCACTCGCCGAGACCCGCGTGGCGGCAGCCGCGGCGGCGGCGTTGTTCGGCAGCTCGGCGATCATGATGAAGTCGTCATCGCCGAACGCCCAGTACGCGGCTTCGACGCGGCCGCCGAGGCTCACGGCGAGGTCCGTGACCGCCTTGATCCGGCTCGCGGCACCTTCCTTCAGGACGCCCTGGATGCCCGCCTGGCTGTAGTGGGCACGGAACAGGTAATGCGGCATCCGATCTCTCCTCGAGGACGCTCTGGCCGGCACCTCCGGCCACGCGGCGAACCACCATGGTGGCCCCCGGCCGCCGTGCCCGTCAATGACCCGGCACGGAATCGGCATTGTGCTACCGTGTGCTACATGAGCGAAACGGGAACCGGCCCCGCGCGCGTCGGCGTGCGTGAGCTGCGCCAGAACCTGTCGGTCTACCTGGACCGGGTGAAGGCCGGCGAGACGCTCGAGGTCACCGAACACGGGCAGCCCGTCGCCCGCCTCACGCCGAACCCGCCGGCGAAGCTGTCGATCCTCGACCAGATGATCGCGGATGGCCGGGTGACACCGGCGAAGCGCAGCCACAAGCTCATCCCACCCCCGCCCCCGGACCCGACACCGGGCATGCCCACGCTTTCCGAGATCCTGCAGGCCATGCGTGACGAGGATGATCGATGACCGGGCTCGCGTATGCGGACGCGTCCGCCCTGGTGAAGCTGGTCGTCCAGGAGGCGGAGTCCGCGGCGCTCCACCGCTGGTACGTCGATGCCGAACGTGTCATCACCAGCAGGGTCGGCGTGGTCGAGACGCGTCGCGCATCCGCCCGGCATCCGCATGACCCCGTCCACCGGGACCGCATCGTCGAGGACCTGGAGGTTGTGGAGCTTGACGAATCGATCGGGCGCGCTGCCGGGGCGCTCGAGCCTGCCGGGATCAGGACGCTCGATGCCATTCACCTCGCGACCGCTCTCCAGTTGCTTCCGCAGCTCGATGCCTTCGTGACGTACGACGACCGCCTCGCCGGCGCCGCGCGGGCCCTCGGCCTCCCGGTCGTTCGTCCCGCCTGAGGTCGCGGGCGGCAGGGCTCCCGCCCATTGGTCAGGCCGGAACGGCTACCTCGAGCTTCTCGATCCGGATCGCCGTGGCCTTGAACTCGGCCGTGCCGGATTTCGGGTCTGCGGCGTCGATCGTCAGGTTGTTGACGGCGACATCGTCCTGGAAGTGGAGGGTCATGAAGGTGAGGCCGGGCCGGAGGCCGGGATCGACGCGCACGGGTGCCTCGACCTCGCCGCGC
>DATIUS010000157.1:0-5143 GCA_035466655.1 Candidatus Sulfomarinibacteraceae bacterium | reverse complement strand
GAGGTACCCGGTATCGCCGCCGGGAGCCCTGCCCCGGACGCAACGGCTCCGGAGTCCGCCGGTCCGGTCCCGACACCGGGCGCCACACCGCCCCCGACCCAGGAGCCGGCACCCGCTCCGACCGCCGTGCCGACAACCTCGCCGGTGCCCACGCCCGTGGCGACGCCGGCTGCGACGAGCGATCGCTACGCGGTCCTCGACCCGTGTCCGGGCGTTCCGGACTGCTATCTGTACACCGTTCGTGTCGGCGACAACCTGCGCAGCATCGCGAGCTGGTTCGGGGTGCCGTACGCGACGGTGCTGGCGCTGAACCCGCAGATCACGGACCCGACGACGATCCAGCCGGGCGACCGGCTCACGCTCCCGCCACCGACCCGCTGACACGCGTCCGGGGCGGGAGCGACCGCCCCCGTGACCCGCCCCCGTGACCCGACGGGCGGCGCTCGGCGACAGCCCCTCGCGGCCGGCGAACGGCCGGCCCCGGATCCGATCCGAATCCCCGTGAAATTGCCCGTTGACGAGCCGTCACGGCGCGCTATCATGCCTCCAGTGGCGAGAAGTGGGGAGAAGTGGGGAACCACCTCCGACCCGTCGCCATCAGCGGACGACCGGACGGGCACACCGGGACCTCCGCGACTGCAATGACGGGCTCGCGGCCGCCGCCGTGGGCCCGTCGAAACCTCGGACCCTGGGGTATCCCGACAGGTGTTCACCGGCGAGTACCGGCACTCGGTGGACGACAAGGGACGGCTGGCCGTCCCGTCCCGTTTCCGCGCCCAGCTCGATGGCGGCCTCGTCGTCTCGCGCTGGATCGACGGCTGCCTGGCGATCCATACGAGGGCCGGGTGGGCGGCGCTTGCCGAGGAGATCGCGGCGCTCCCGATCACGGATGCCTCCGCCCGGCTCTTCAGCCGGAGCGTGTTTGCCGGTGCGGACGAGACGGATCTCGACCGGCAGGGTCGAGTCCTCCTGCCTGTCTACCTGCGTGAGGGCATCGGGCTTGCGTCGGAGGCCGTGATCCTGGGCGCCCGCGACCATGCCGAGATCTGGGTCCCGGCCGCCTGGGCGGAGTACCGCCGCGCGATGGACGACCCCCAGGCCTTCGCCCAGGCCATCCAGGGCCTCGGGATCTAGGTTGACCGATGCCGGCCCACGGACCCCTCGAGACCCGACCGCCTGTGATGGCCGCGCGATGACGGAAGGCCACGTGCCGGTCATGGCCGACGAGGTCGTCGCGATGCTGGCCCCCGCACCCGGCAGCCTCCAGATCGACGCGACGGTCGGCGGCGGCGGGCATGCCGAGCGGATCCTCAAAGCCTCCGACCCTGATGGCCGCCTCCTCGGTCTCGATGCCGACGGGGCGGCCATCGCCAGGGTGCGCGAGCGGCTCGGGCCGCGATTCGGGGATCGGCTCCGACTTCGCCGGGCGAACTTCCGCGAGCTTGCCGACGTCGCGCCTCCCGAGGGCTTCGGTGCCGTCGACGGGTGCCTCTTCGACCTCGGCCTGTCGAGCTTCCAGCTCGCCGATGCCGGCCGCGGCTTCGGCATCCGGACGGGCGGGCCGCTCGACATGCGGTTCGACACGGATCGTGGGGTTCCCGCGTCCGACCTGCTCGCGACCCTCGGCGCGACGGAGCTGGCGGCGCTCCTCCGGCGCTACGGCGAGGAGCCCTTCGCCGGGCGGATCGCCCGCGCCATCGTGGAGGCTCGCGCGGTCGCCCCGGTGCGCACCGCCGAGGAGCTGGCCGCACTGGTCGAGCGGGCCGCACCGTCGCGGGCCCCGGGCCGCCGCCGGATCCATCCCGCGACCCGTGTCTTCCAGGCCCTCCGGATCGCCGTCAACGAGGAGCTCGTGGCCCTCGAGACCGGGCTCGCCGCCGCTCTCGGCCTCCTCCGGCCGGGGGGCCGGCTCGTGGTGCTCAGCTACCACTCCCTGGAGGATCGGATCGTCAAGCGTTTCTTCCAGGCCGAGCGGAAGGGTTGCGTCTGCGGGCCCGAAGCCCCGGTCTGCGTCTGCGGCCGCGCGCCGCGACTCCGCCTCGTCACGAGCAAGGGGCTCGTCCCGGGCGAAGCCGAGCTCGTCGCCAACCCACGGGCCCGGAGCGCGCGGCTCCGGACCGCCGAGCGAATCGCCGCGTAGCCATCGCGTGACGGATCGGCGGGGATGAGCCGCCGGACGCCAGGAGGGAGGAGGAGTCCCGCATGAGCAAGCGCCACCAGTCCAGTCGTCGTCGCGCCTACGGGCGGCGCCAGCACGAGCTTCATGAGCGCCACGAGCGCCGGGTGGAGCGGGGCCGGCCGGAGGCCAACTGGGCGGAGTCGGTCGACGTCCAGGCCGATCCCCTCTCGTTCCTCGATCCGCGGACGCCTCGCCTGCGGTTTGGCTTCGCCGACTGATGGCCGGCTACGCAGGCGCCCGGCGGCGCGGGTTCGAGCTCCCGCGCCCGCCGTTCGATCCCGGCGCGAGGCCGGCGCCGGCGCGTGCCGGCCGTCGGGTGGCGCCGTCCGGCCTCGTCTCGGCGGGCCGCCCGACCCGGGTGGGGATCGCTCTCGCGGCCATCGTGGTCGCTTTCACGCTGGCCTTCCTGTCGTTGTCGCAGAGCGTCCGCGTGGCGGCCACGAGCTATGACCTCGTCCGCCTCGGGTCGGAATACGAGCGGCTCGATGCGCAGCGTCAGGACCTCCGCTCGGACCTCAACCGGCTCGGTGCGGAACCGGCCATCCGCAAGCTCGGCCTCGATGCCGGCCTCGGCCAGCTTGACGCGCCCCTGATCCTCCCGGCTCGCTGACGCCGGCTCGAACGGCGACCGATGCTGGGACGAACGGATTCGCGCGGCCGGCTCGTCTTCCTGCTGCTCGTCTTCGCGCTGGCCGCAGGAACCTTGATCGCGCGCCTCGGCTGGTGGCAGGTGGCCCGCCGCGCGGATCTGGCCGAGGCGGCGCACCGCCAGATCTACCTCCGCGAGGAGGTTCCAGCGCGGCGTGGGGCGATCTACGACCGAAGCGGCACGGTGATCCTGGCCGAGACGGTGACACGGGACCGGTTGATCGCAAACCCGACCTTGCTCGAGTCGGACGAACGGGACGCGCTCGCCGCGATCGTCGCCGGCGCGCTCGGGCTCGACGAGATCGAGGCGCTGGCCGTCCGGGAGCGGCTCGAGGCGGACAGGAACTACGTCCTCGTGCGGCGCGACCTCGAGCCGGCCGTCTCGGAAGCGATCAGGGCCCGGGTCGAGGCGGCCGGCATCCCCGGCATCACCGTCGAATCGGAATCGAAGCGGGTCTACCCGCAGTCCGGCGGGGGACCGGAGACGTCGCTCGCGGCCCACCTGCTCGGGTTCGTCAACCGCGACGGCCAGGGACAGTACGGCGTGGAGCAGTACTACCAGGCGGCGCTTGCCGGCACCCCCGCCGTCGTCGAGTCCGACCGCGATGCGAACGGGCAGCCGGTCGTCGAGACCCGGCGGACGATCGATGCGGGGACCCCGGGCACCGACCTGAGCCTGACGATCGACGCCGGCCTCCAGCTGGCCCTTGAACAGGAGGTGATCCAGGCCTGGGTGGCTGATGGCGCCAGGAGCGTTTCGGCGACGGTGATGGATCCGTACACCGGCGAGATCTACGCCGCGGCGACCTTCCCGTCCTACGACGCGAACGCGTACGCCGCGATGGCCGCCACCGACCCCGGCCGGTTCGTGGACCCGATCGTCGCCCAGGTCTACGAGCCGGGCTCCGTGTTCAAGATGCTGACGGTGATTGCCGGCCTCGAGACCGGGACCGTTTCTCTCGACACGGAGATCGACGACAGCGGGACGCTCAAGCTCGACGGCGGGAAGTCGAAGA
Source organism: Candidatus Sulfomarinibacteraceae bacterium (assembly GCA_035466655.1). Taxonomy (GTDB): domain Bacteria; phylum Chloroflexota; class Limnocylindria; order Limnocylindrales; family CSP1-4; genus UBA5189. The sequence goes on along the minus strand of DATIUS010000157.1, from coordinate 1,300 downwards.
TCGACGATGCTGACCGCAAGGCGATGGGCCCGATGAGCGTCGAGGACGCCATTGCCTTCTCGCGCAACGTCGTGGCCGCGAAGGTGGCCCTTCGTCTCGACCCGACGGTCGGCGGCGCGGCGGCGACGCTCCACGAGGTCTGGCGGCGGCTCGGCTTCGGGGCGAAGACCGGGATCGATCTCGCCGGCGAGGTCGCCGGTCTCGTCCGGGACCCGGCGGTTCGGAGGTGGCGCGAGATCGACCTCGCGAACGGCGCATTCGGCCAGGGCGTGGCGGTCACGCCGCTGCAGCTCTCGGTCGCCTATGCCGCGATGGTCAACGGGGGGACGCTCATCACACCCCATGTCGTCCGGGCGACCGACGGGGTGCCGGCCGCTGTGACCGACCGTGGCTCCGTCCTGGACGCCAGCCTGAGTCCCGTCCTCGCCGACCTGATGCACCACGTCGTCGCGACCGTTCCGTTCTACCGCGACCGGACGCTCATTCCCGGTCACTACGTCGGCGGCAAGACGGGCACCGCCCAGATCTGGGACACGGACGCGGGGGACTGGAAGACCGGCGTCTTCAACTTCTCGTTCGTTGGGTTCGTTGGCCGGCGAACGGGCCATCCCGACCTGGTCATCACGGTCCGGATCAACGAGGGCCGGCCCACGGTCCGGCGCGTCGGCCAGCTCGAGATGCCGGTCATGTCGTTCGAGCTCTTCCGCCGGATCGCGACGGATGCCCTGGCCACTCCCGGCCTGCTCCCCGAGATCCCCGTCGAGGAGCTCCCGGTTGCCAAGGTGAACGCGTGACGGCGGCGGCCTCTTCGGGGCCAGCGGGACTCCCGGGGTCGGCGGGGCACCCGAAGGCGGCGAGGCCCGCCGCGGCCGGGCGGGCAAGCCCCTGTGCGACACTTCCGAGCGTGACCGACCGGCCGTCGCCGCGCCGCCGCGACGCCCAACCGCTCTCGGGCGTCGGCGGCTCGCCGGTGCCGTCCGGGCCTACCCGGCGGACCAAACCGACCTTCCTGACCGCCGGCGAACTGGTCGACCTGACCGGCGGGCGGCTCGTTCGATCGTCCGAGCGGCCCGTTCGCGGCGCGGCGGTGGACAGCCGGCAGGTGCGGCCCGGGGAGCTCTTCGTCGCGCTGCCGGGCGAGCGAACGGACGGCCATCGCTACCTCGGCGACGCGGTCCGGGCCGGCGCGGCCGCGCTCCTCGTCACTCGGCCACCCGACCCGGACGAGCTCGCGGCCCTCGGCGACGTCAGCGTCGTCCTGGTCGACGACGCGGTTCGCGGGCTCGGGGCGATCGCCGCC
>DATIUS010000156.1:0-3765 GCA_035466655.1 Candidatus Sulfomarinibacteraceae bacterium | reverse complement strand
CCGCCGCGGTGACGCCAAAGCGGTCCTCGAACTTTTTCTTGAACTCGGACAGCTCGAGGACGGTCATCTTCTCGAACGCCTCGAGCAGCTGGTCGGCGGTGAGGTTGGCCATGGGATCGGTTCTCCTGGTTCGTGTTGGTGGGATCGGGTGTCTCGAAGGTCGGATCAGGCGGCCGCGCGCCGGTCGGCGAGGGCGGCAACCAGGCCGGCGACGTCGCGCAACGGTGCGTCGAACAGCCCGGCTGTCGTGGCCATCGGCGCGGCGATGGCGCCGGCGACCTGAGAGAGCAGCACGTCCCTCGAGGGAAGCGCGGCGAGCCGGGTCACAGCCTCGGCATCGATCGCTCGGTCACCGAGCAGGCCGCCCGTGACGCGGACCTGCTTGAACGGGCGCACCGCGTCGAGGACCGCCTTGGCCGTCCTCGTCTCGTCCGTCCCGAAGGCAACGGCCGTCGGGCCGACGAGCAGGGCGTCGAGCGCCGCTCCGCGCGTGTCGGAGGCAGCGATCCTCAGGAGCCGGTTCTTGACGACCTTGTAGGTCACGTCCTGCTTGCGCAGGCTCCGGCGGATCTCCGCGATCTCCTTGACCGTGAGGCCCCGGTACTCCGAGACGATGAGCGTCGGGCTTCGTCCGAGCTGCTCACGCAGCTCGTCGACGGTCCTTCGCTTGGCCTCGGTCGGCATGGTGCCCTCCGTGCTTCGTGCGCGCAGCCGGCGCGCGGCGGTGGGTCTCCGGCGATTCCCGCCGGGCGCCCCTGCGACGGTCGCCCGCAAGGGGCGATGGCCTTGACCGCAGGGGCTGCGCCCACCCGCGAGGGCGGAGGCATCCGAGTCCCTGCCTCGGCGTGGTCGCCGTCGTCCCCGGGCGGGCGAGCCCGGTCCGAACCGGCGGATCAAGTCCGGGCCGTCACCTCAGGGTGGCGGCCCCTGGACCCACGCTGTCTTCAGCGGTGTCCGTCATCGTGTTGTCGTCGGCCATGAGGCCGGCGAACAGTATTGCCGGAATCGAGTCGACGCGCAGACCGGCCTTCAGCGGCCCTCCGGGTGGCCGCGGCTGCCGCCCGCCGGGGCGAGGTCAGGCCGCAGCTGCCGCCGCGAGGATCCCGGGGATGTCCACGCGGATCCCGGGACCCATGGTCGTCGCGATCGTGAGGGTGCGCAGGTACGTGCCCTTCGCCCCGGCCGGCTTCGCCCGGTTGATCGCATCGACCAGGGTTGCGAGGTTCGCGACGAGCTGGTCCGCATCGAAGCCGACCTTGCCGACCGCCACGTGGACGATGCCTGCCTTGTCCACCTTGAACTCGACCCGGCCGGCCTTGACCTCGCGGACGGCACGCTCCAGGTCGAAGGTGATGGTCCCGGCCTTCGGGTTCGGCATGAGCCCGCGGCGGCCGAGGATCTTTCCGAGCCGCCCCACCTGGCCCATCATGTCCGGCGTCGCCAGGGCCACGTCGAACTCGAGCCAGCCGGCCTCGATCCGCTTCACGAGGTCCTCGGCGCCGACCTCGTCGGCGCCGGCACGCAGGGCCTCCTGCGCTTTCTCGCCCTGGGCGAACACGGCCACGCGGACGACCTTGCCGGTTCCGTGCGGGAGCACGACCGTCCCGCGGACCATCTGGTCGGCGTGGCGAGGGTCGACCCCGAGCCGAAGGTGGACCTCGACCGAGGCGTCGAACGCGACGGTGGACGTTTCCTTCGCCAGGCTGACCGCCTCGCCCGGCGAGTACGTGCGCGTCCGGTCGACGAGCTTTGCGGCCTCGAGGTACTTCTTCCCGTGCTGTGGCATGTCCGTGCTCTCCCTGGTCGACCGGGGTTGCCGGTCTCCCCCTCTTGGTTCTCCCTGCGGCCCGGGGTGCTGCCGCGGGGAGTCTAGGCCACATTCCTGATCGGCGGCCAGTTGGATGCCACGAAAGGCGCCGTCGAGGGCGCGAGCGAGCGCACTCCAACGTGCGTGAGCGAGCGCCCGCAGACGGCAACGCCGCGGAGCGCCACCCGGTCGGCGATCAGTTGACGACTTCGATGCCCATGCTTCGGGCGGTACCCTCGATCAGCCTGGCGGCAGCGTCGAGGTCGTTCGCCGACAGGTCCGCCATCTTCAGGTTGGCGATCTCGCGAACCTGGTCGCGGGTCACGCGCCCGACGACGACCCGCTTGGCGGTTGCCGAGCCCTTGTCGACCCCGGCGGCCTTCCGCAGGAGGTCCGCGGCCGGCGGCGTCTTCAGGATGAACGTGAACGACCGGTCCTCGAAGATCGTGATCTGGGCCGGGATGACCTGGCCGGCCTTGTCCGCCGTCCGTTCGTTGTACGACTTCGTGAACTCCACGATGTTGATGCCGTGCGGTCCCAGCGCCGTGCCGACCGGCGGGGCGGGCGTCGCCTTGCCGGCGGGCAGCTGGAGCGTCAGCACGATGCGAACCTTCTTGGCCACGGTTGAGCGGGTTCCTTTCTAGCGAGCCTGGGCCCGGGGAGCGCCGAGCGGGCGCGTCCAGACGAAGGCGGAGGCGAGCAGACGAGCGAGCGCACGTCCGTGCGTGAGACAGTCCACGCAGCCGACAACGCCCGCCTGGGCCATCCGGACGGCGATCACAGCTTTTCGACCTGGAGGAAGTCCAACTCGACCGGTGTCTCACGGCCGAAGATGCTCACCAGGACCTTGACCTTGTTGCGTTCGGGGTTGACTTCGTCCACGGTGCCGATGAACTCGGCGAACGGCCCGTCGGTGACGCGGACGCTCTGTCCCTTCGTGAAGGCGACCCGGTACTTCGGCGTCTCCACGCCCATGTGCCGGAGGATCTGCTTGACCTCGTTCTCATCGAGCGGGATCGGCTCGCTCCTGACGCCGGGGATGTTCGAGCCGCCGACGAAGCTCGTGACGCCCGGCGTGTTCCGAACCACGAACCAGGAGTCCGGATCCAGGATCATCTCCACGAGGACATAGCCCGGATAGACCTTCTTCTGGACGGTGTGCCGCTGGCCCTGGCGGATCTCGATCTCGTCCTCCATGGGGACGAGGACCTGGAAGATCCGGTCCTCCATGCCCATCGACTCGATCCGGTGCTCGAGGTTGGCCTTGACCTTGTTTTCGTAGCCCGAGTACGTGTGGATCACGTACCAGCGCTTGTCCGGACCCTTGGCCTCGGCTTCGGTCATGGCCATGCTCACCCGAGCACCCCGGTCAGGAAGCCGATGACGCCCTGGAAGAGGCGGTCCCAGAAGAAGACGTACAGGCCGACCGCGAGGCTGACCGTGAAGACGAGCACAGTCAGGTTGCGGGTCTGCTCGACCGTGGGCCAGGAGACCTTCTTCAGTTCGGAAACCGCCTCTGCGATGAAGCGGCGGATGCGGGTCACGGGGTTCTGTCTTGCCTTTCAGGTGTGGCAGGGGCGATAGGACTCGAACCTACAACCGCCGGTTTTGGAGACCGGTGCTCTGCCAATTGAGCTACACCCCTGCGGTTCGCCGAAACGCTACTTCGCCTCCCGATGGAGGGTATGACGCCGGCAGCGCGGGCAGTACTTGCTGAGCTCGATCCGGTTCGGATCGTTCTTCTTGTTCTTGCGCGTCGTGTACGTCCGCTCCTTGCACTCTGTGCAGGCGAGCTGGATCGTGGGGCGCGCCTCGACCTTGGCCATGCCGCTACTCGGTGATGCTGGTGATCGCGCCGGCGCCGACGGTCCGGCCACCCTCGCGGATGGCGAACCGCTGACCGGTCTCGAGCGCGATCGGGGTGATGAGCTCGACGCTCATCTCGACGTTGTCGCCGG
>DATIUS010000155.1:0-10648 GCA_035466655.1 Candidatus Sulfomarinibacteraceae bacterium | reverse complement strand
GCGCCCATCGCCCTGTGGGGCGCCGCCGCCGCCGGCGCCGGCTGGGTACTGCTCGGGATCGACGTCGCCATCCGTCGGCGCGCGCCGGACGCCCGAGCAACGGACGCTGCGGTGCCGGTCGAGCCACGCGGCTGAGCGCATACGCGCCCATCAGGACCCTCCCGGAGTCTGGATGCACCGGTTGATCGCCGCTGGCTTCGTCGCGACAATTGCCCTCTCGGCTGGCTGCAGCAGTCCTGCCCCGGGCGCCTCGGTTGCGTTGGGCTCGGCTGCTGCGCGAGCAGAGCTCCGTGGCTACATCGAGGACGTCGACGGAGCGACGGCCTTCCGATACGGGGCGACCGACGACCTCGGCCAGTCCATGGACACGGTCAAGATCATCCAGGTCGAGGAGACCGGCGGATTCGCTGGCGTCTACCACACCTGGCGCGACGACCCCGGCGTCTTCGAGGCCCATCTCGCGACCTCGACGGATCTCCTGAGCTGGACCTGGCAGGTGATGCTCGCGAGCGAGGCCTCACAGCCGACGATCAGGGCCGCCCAGGACGGCGGGTACGTGACGGCCTGGGAGGTCTCGCGGCTGGCGGGTGACCCGAGCCCACCGGCCTTCGCCTACTACCCGACATGGGAGGCGCTCCTTGCAGCCGAGCCAACGATGACGTTCGAGGCCGAGCTCAGCCTCTCGCCGTGCTGCGAGGGCACCCCGAACCTGTACAGCGCGAGCAGTGCTGCCGCCGATGTGGGAATCCACTTCTACGACGACTACGTCGTCGACCGGCAGGCGCGGGGAACGATGACCTGGAAGAACTGGTCCGTGACCAGGCAGCCACAGCTCGACGCGGCCCTGACCTCCGTCGGGGTCGAGGGTCACATCGGCGATCGCGATGCCATCCGCTTCCGGGGCTTCGACTTCCTCCTCCTCGAGGGCCAGCTCCGGCCCGAAGAGGACGGGGCGTGGCGGCTGTTCCTTGTCGACGAGCTGACCGGCACCGCCCAGCCGCTCGACATCCGGACGCCACAGGGCAAGGTTTCGGTGTCCAACGCGACCCTCGAGCTCGTCGAGCTTGACGGGCGCCCCGTGCTCGTCGTCGGCGTATTCGTCCACCAGGGCACCGACGCCGAGAGCGGGCAACTGATCTACTACCGGAGCCTGGACGGCGAGTAGGCTCATTCAGGCGCGGACGGGACGATTGGCAGGGTTGACCTCGCGCCGAAAGGCGTAGGATGACGGCGAGTTCCCCAGTCGAACTGCGCGGGAGAGATCGTCGGGGCGCCGAGGCAAGACGGTGTGACCGGCGGCGCCGACGGAGCAACGGTCCGGAACCTCTCAGGCACAAGGGACCGCGCAGGGATGGGGACGCTGGAGAGCGTTGTGGACGGGATCGATCCCGCCAGCGCGCGCCGACGGAGGAACCTGCGAGCGCTCAAGCGCCGCGGGGACGCTCTCAGGCACCAGGACAGCGGGGCACCGAGGAGGTGCTTGATCCAATGTCCGAGACCACCGGCGCGCTGGAGTTCGTGGACCGTCATGTCGGGCCGGACGAGGCCGACGTCGCCGCGATGCTCCGCACGATCGGACGGCCGACGCTCGACGACCTGATCCGGGCGACGGTTCCGGCCGCCATTCTGCGCGGCGGCGCTGCACCACTGGATCTGCCGGGACCCCGGACGGAGGCCCAGGTCCTCGACGACCTCCGTGCCATGGCCGGTTCGAACTCACCGCTTCGCCCGATGATCGGGATGGGCTACCACGACACGATCACCCCGCCGGTCATCCTGCGCAACGTGCTCGAGAACCCGGCCTGGTACACGGCCTATACCCCCTATCAGCCCGAGATCGCCCAGGGGCGCCTCGAAGCGCTGATCAACTTCCAGACCGCGATCTGCGACCTCACCGGGATGGAGATCGCGAACGCCTCGCTCCTCGACGAGGGGACCGCGGCGGCGGAGGCGATGGCGCTCGCTCACAGTGTCTCGCCTGTCGGCGACGGAAACCTCGTCCTCGTGGACGCGGACACCCATCCCCAGACGATCGCGGTCATCCGGACCCGGGCCGAGCCGCTCGACATCGCGGTCGTCGTCGCGCCGCCGGCCGAGCTCCTCGCGCGCGCGGCCGGTCCGCAGGCGGGCGAGCGCCCATACGCGATCCTGCTCTCGAACCCGGGATCGTCGGGGGCGGCCCGCTCCCTCCGCGCCGACATCGAGGCGGCCCATGCCGCGAAGCTCGTGGTCGTCGTTGCCACGGACCCGCTCGCGGCCGTTCTCCTCGAGAGCCCGGGCGCCCAGGGCGCCGACATCGTGGTCGGCAGCAGCCAGCGGTTCGGCGTCCCGATGGGCTACGGCGGCCCGCACGCTGCGTTCATGGCGACGCGGTCGGCGTTCAAGCGGGCGCTGCCCGGCAGGCTCGTCGGCGTCAGCGTGGATGCGGATGGCGCGCCCGCCTACCGGCTCACGCTCCAGACACGCGAGCAGCACATCCGGCGAGACAAGGCGACCTCGAACATCTGCACCGCGCAGGTGCTCCTGGCGGTCATCGCCGGCCTGTACGCCGCGTGGCACGGTCCGGACGGCCTTCGCGCGATCGCCGAGCGTGTGCACCGGCGCGCGGCGGCGATTGCGAGCGGCCTGGCGGACGTGACCGGCATCGCCGTCCGCCATGACCGGTTCTTCGACACGATCGCGATCGAAACCGGGTCACCGGACCGGGCGGACGAGCTCCTTGCGGCGGCAGCCGAAACGGGCTACGAACTGCGGCGCCTTGATGCCACCGGGATCGGGATCGCCTGCGATGAGACCACCACCGTCGCCGACGTCACGGCCGTCATCGCCGCGTTCGGCGGCTCGGCTCCCGGCACCGGGGCCACCGTTGCGACGGCCCTCGCCTCGCTGCCGGCGGCGCTCCGCCGGACCGACGCGATCCTGTCCCACCCGGTCTTCTCGCTCCACCGGTCGGAGACCGAGATGCTCCGCTACATCTTCCGGCTGGCCGAGAAGGACGTGACGCTCACCCGGTCGATGATCCCGCTCGGCAGCTGCACGATGAAGCTGAACGCGACGACCGAGATGATGGGGATCGGCCTGCCGGGCTTCGCCCGCGTGCACCCGTTCTCGGACCCGGAGCGTCTGCCCGGCTACGCGCGGCTGTTCGCCGACCTGGAGACGTGGCTCGGCGAGATCACCGGCTTCCCGGCCGTGAGCCTCCAGCCGAACGCCGGCGCCCAGGGCGAGTACGCCGGCCTCCTCGCCATTCGCGGCTGGCACCGCTCTCGCGGCGAGGACCACCGCAAGGTCTGCCTCATCCCCGCCTCCGCGCACGGCACCAACCCAGCGAGCGCCGTGATGGCCGGCTACCGCGTGGTCGTCGTTGCCACGGACGAGCACGGCAACGTGGACCTGGGCGATCTCCGCGCGAAGATCGCGGTCAACGCCGCCGACCTCGGCGCCCTGATGATCACCTATCCGAGCACGCACGGCGTCTTCGAGGAGGCGATCGTCGAGATCTGCGGGCTCGTCCACGACGCGGGCGGACAGGTCTACATGGACGGCGCCAACATGAATGCTCAGGTCGGCCTGTCACGCCCGGGCGACATCGGGGCGGACGTCTGCCACCTGAACCTCCACAAGACCTTCGCCATCCCGCACGGAGGGGGTGGTCCGGGCATGGGCCCCATTGGGGTCGCGGCCCACCTCGCGCCGTTTCTGCCCGGTAAGGCGCCGGGCGAACCCGGGCAGGTCTCGTCCGCGCCGTACGGCAGCGCGAGCATTCTGCCGATCTCGTGGGCCTACGTCGCGCTGCTCGGTCCCGCGGGCGTGCGACGTGCGTCCGAGATCGCGATCCTGAACGCGAACTACCTCGCCGCCCGGCTCGGTGACGCCTTCCCGGTCCTCTATGTCGGGGCCCACGGGACGGTGGCCCACGAGTGCATCCTCGACTGCCGGCCGGTCACGGCCGCCAGCGGCGTGACGGTGGACGACATCGCGAAGCGGCTGATGGACTTCGGCTTCCACGCGCCGACGATGAGCTTCCCGGTTCCCGGCACACTCATGGTCGAGCCAACGGAATCCGAATCGAAGGCAGAGCTGGACCGGTTCGCCGACGCACTGCTCGAGATCCGCGCAGAGATCGCGGAGATCGAGGCGGGGCGCGTGCCGGTGGAGGGGAGCGCGCTCCGGAACGCTCCCCACACCGCCGCGGACCTGCTGCGCGACGAGTGGGCCCGCCCGTATTCCCGGGAGCAGGGTGCCTTCCCGCTGCCCTGGGTGCGGGCACGCAAGTACTGGCCGCCGGTCCGGCGGATCGACAACGTGTACGGGGATCGAAACGTCGTCTGCGCGTGCCTGCCCGTGGAGGCCTACGCGGAGGCGGCCGGCGAGACGCAGCTCCTCGTCGTCGCCGGCGGACGGCCCGGCTGACTGACGGCCCGGCCGGCCGGAGACCCGGGCTGACGGCCGGCGATCAGGCGGGTCGGCGTGGCTTTGCCGCGCTCACGATCCGGGCGCTCCCGGCGCTCGGCCGGACCGTGCTCTCGTGGCCGTCCTCCCAGCGGACGCGATAGCGAGTCCCGTACGACGCCTCGATGATCTCGAGGATCTCGCCTTCCCGGCCGGGCTGGCCGACGCGCTCGGACTCCAGGACGATTCGGTCGCCGATCTTGCCGGTCATCTGATCACCTCCTCGGCAGGCGGCTCACGGGTCCGTCCGCGCCGTCGGCATCAGGATCGCCCCGCGGGCCCGCGACGACCAGTGACGGAGGTCACGATCCGATCGGTCAGATGATGAACGCCGGCCCGGGTGGACCCAGCGATCGGGACAGCATGTTCATCGGTGGCCGCAGGCTACCGGTCGGCGCCCTCGCGGGTCAACCAGTATTCGCGCCATCCGCCGAACGCCGTGATGTCGCGGTGGCCGCCGCCCTCCGCGATGGCGCGCGGGAAGAGGATGCCCGGGACGATCCGGCCGTCCTCGAGCTCCACGGGCCCTCGATAGAGGTTCGGCGGTTCGCCCGCCTCCACGCGTGCCCAGACCTCGTCCGGCAGGTCGTACAGCTCACCCGGGACGGAGATCCCGCCCTCGGCGACCTCGAACATCCCCGGATGGACGTCCCCGATCGAGTAGATCCGGTACCTCGGCGCGGTCCGGAACTCGCCGAGGAAGGTGGCACCGGCGAGGTTGGCGTTGAGCTTGAGGCCGCGCATCAGCGTGCCGTTGACGAAGAGGAGCGTGGACATGGCGGCCTCCACTGCGGGGCGGGAATGGCCGCGGACGGCTCCCGGGGGAGCCGTCCGCGGCCTGGGTGCGGCCGGTCGCGTTGGGGGACAGCACGACCGGCTCGGGGGAGGCGGTTACGCGGCGGCCTCGTCGTCCGCCGGCGGCGTTGAGATCGCCTCGCGCAGCTCGGCCATCGTGCCGTGGCCCTCGCGCCAGGCAGCGGCCCAGATGACGAGCGCGGCGAGCAGGTAGCCGATCCAGATCGGTTCCGGGTTCCGGACCTGCCACGCCCCGTCGACGTTGTTGAAGATCAGGCCGGCCGGGTCGTGGATGAGCCCGATCAGCGCGAGGACGCCGGCGATGACGGTGTAGACGATCGCGCGGCTGTATTCCTTGCCGATGACGAAGACAGCGATCGCGCCGAGCATCAGCCCGGAGAGGACCGCACCGGCGCCGAGGCGCTCGAGGCCGGCGTACAGCACGCCCTGGTTCCCGAGCGCCGCGTACATCCCGTCGGCACTGATGCTCGTCCCGGCCGCGCCCAGCGCTCCGTCGACGAGGGTCTTGGCCCACTGGGCGATGTTCGGCACGATCGCGAGGACGATCGCCGGGGCATACTTCGCCTTCGAGGTCTGGAACGCCTGCGACCCGATGACCAGGCCGATGAACAGGAGGATCGGGAACAGCGCCGCCCGCGGGACGACCGCGAGGAAGACCCCAACGAGCCCGAGCAGGCAGATCGCCGAGATGACGATGCCCGTCGCGAGCGAATAACCGATCCGGCCGCCGACGGCCTTCCAGCCCGGGTGGCCGATGTAGACGGCGGGCGGGAACGGGCTGCCGAGGAACGAGCCGACGACCGCGCCGATGCCGTCCGCCAGCAGGATGTGGCGGAGGTTGTAATTGTCGCCGGCGACGGACGCCGACTCGACGTTGTTCATGCCCTCGGTGAAGTTGTAGACGCCGAGCGGGATCGCGGTCACAAGCAGCGGCAGGACGTCGGACAGGCCGGCCAGGACCTCCGTGCCCGGCTGCGGCAGGTTGATGCCGATCTGCTGGAATGAATCGGACACCTGGTCCGGGTTGAGGCCCGTCCAGCCGAAGACCGCGTACGACAGCCAGCCGATGACCGTCCCGACGATGATCGCCGCCAGGCCGCCGGGGATCCCGAATGGGAGGCGGACGCCGGCCGTCCAGGACAGCAGGATGATCGCGAACGTCGCGAGGGCGATCCAGGCCGCGTTGAACATCTCGAACGAGGCGTTCATCGAGATGAACGCGACCGAGATGCCGGCCAGCGTGCCGAGCATCGCGGCGCGTGGCGTGTACTTCCGGATCGTGGGCCCGATGAACGCGCCGATCAGGACGACAACGCCGATGAGGAAGGCCCACGCGAGACCCGCCTCCCAGGCCTTCAGGACATCGCCGGTCTTGCCGAGGACCGGGAGCATGATCACGAAGGTCACGAAGAAGTAGTGCGGGACGCTCGGGCCGTAGGGCATCGCCGCGACGTCGTCCCGGCCCTCCTTCTGGGCGAGCCGATAGGCGAGATAGGCGTAGAACAGGTTGCCGAGCGGCAGCGCGATCGCCAGCGCCGGCAGGATCCGTCCGTACACCTGGTCCGCCGGAAGCCCGACGACGAACAGCATCAGCGACGACAGGACGAGCACGTTGAGCAGCACGTTGGTGCCCAGCCCGAAGAACGCGTTCCAGTCGCCCGGTACCCAGAGCCTGGGCCTGGCGCTCATTGATCCCTGCATCTCGTCTCCTCACCCTCCCGCTTGCGGACGCTCAGCGCGCCGCTGTTGCCATGCCGGCCGTCTCGCGCCGCGCCGCCTCGAGCGCCGCGAGGAACCGGGTTGAATCGCTGACCCAGCCGAAGATCCCTCCCTGGGCCTTCACCATCGCCAGCGCCGACTGCTGGAACTCGGGGAAATACGAGCCCACGCAGTCCTCCAGGACCAGTGAATCGAAGCCTCGATCGTTCGCCTCCCGCACGCTCGTGGTCACGCAGACCTCCGTGGTCACACCGGTGAACACCAGCTTCTCGACCCCCCGCATCCGGAGGATCGTGTCCATGTCCGTGGCGTAGAAGGCGCCCTTGCCGGGCTTGTCGACGACCGGCTCGCCCTCGATCGGGTAGAGCTCGTCCACGATGTCGTGGCCGTACTCCCCGCGCACCAGCAGGCGCCCCATGGAGCCCTTGTCGCCGATCCGGAGCGGGGCGTTGCCACGCTCCTTCTTGGCCCGCGGCAGGTCGGACAGGTCCGGCCGATGGCCCTCCCGGGTGTGGATCACGAACATGCCGGCGGCGCGGGCGGCATGGAGGACCTTCTGGGCGGGCCCGACCGCCCGAAGGAGCAGCGACGTGTCGTTGCCGAGCGACTCGCCGAAGCCGCCCGGATACACGAAGTCGCGCTGGAAGTCGATCATCACCAGCGCCGTCTTCGGGATCGAGAACTCGAAGTCGTAGGGTTCCGCGTTGACCTTGGCCATCGTCTCCTCCTGTTCTGGTATGTCTGCCGCTCGATGCCTACCGGTCCGGGACGATCCGGGTGCCGGTCTCCCCCTCGATCGCCCGTCCGAGCGCGGCGGGCGTCGTGATCAGGACCTCCTCTCCGCCGCGATCCAGGAACCGGATCGCGGCCTCCACCTTGGGCCCCATGCTGCCCTTCGGGAACTCGCCGGCCGCGTGGTACGCGGCCGCTTCCGACCTCGTCATCCGGTCCACCCAGCGCTCGTCCGGCCGGCGGAAGTGCACGGCGACCCGTTCCACGCCGGTCGACAGGACGAGCAGCGGAACCTCGAGGCCCGCCGCAAGCAGGGCGGACGCGCGATCCTTGTCGATGACCGCCTCGACGCCCCGATAGCGGCCCGGTGCGATCTCGACGACGGCGATGCCGCCGCCGCCCACCGCGAGCACGACGAAGCCGGCATCGACGAGCGAGCGGATCTGGGCCAGCTCGACGATCCGGACCGGCTCGGGCGAGGCCACCACGCGCCGATAGCCCCGGCCGCTGTCCTCGATGATCGTCCAGCCGTCCCTGGCGGCCTTCGCCTCGGCCTCCTCGCGGGTGTAGAAGGGCCCGATCGGCTTGGTCGGCCGCTCGAACGCCGGATCGGCCGGGTCCACCACGACGTGGGTGAGGACGCACACGGCCCGGTCCGGCATGCCCCGCTGGGCGAGCTCGTTCAGGAGCGCCTCGCCGAGGATGTGGCCGATCCCGCCCTGTGAGTCCGCGACGGACATCTCGAGGCTGAGCTTCGGGATGGGCGCGTCCTCGGGGACCAGCTCCGAGCGAAGCAGGATGAACCCGACCTGGGGCCCATTGCCGTGGGTGACCACGACGCCCCAGCCGGCGGCCACGAGGTCCGCGATGTGGCGAGCCGTCTCGGTGGCGTTCTCGCGCTGCTCGGCGATCGTGCCGCGCTGGCCGTCGAGGATCAGCGCGTTGCCGCCGATCGCGATCACCGCTCGATGCTCCATCAGGCGGTGACCTCCGCGTCCGGGCGCGGTGATCCTGGGCGTCCCACCCCGAGGCTGGCTGCCAGCGCCGCGATCCCCGTCGAGAAGCAGCCCAGGGGCGCCCGCGCAATCCCGGCCCCGATCTGGCCAACCCCGGCCAGTCGGTGCGCGATCCCGGTGTTGATGACCGGCGCGATCCCCGAATCCACGACCAGTCGCGCATCGATCGCGGTCGGCGTCCCGGCGAAGGCGAGGGACGGCAGAGCGTAGGCGGGGTTCCGGGCGAGAGTGATCCGGCCCATCAGCCGGGTGAGCTCGAGCGCGTCGGCCGCCGTGCCGCCGACGAACCGGACGATGGCCGGGGCCGCGGCCATCGCGAAGCCACCGATCCCGAACGTCTCGGTGATCGCGCTGTCGCCCAGGTCCGGGTTGGCGTCGTCGGGGCCGTAGCCCGGGAAATAGAGCCCGTCCGGCACGCCCACCGGCGACGTGAACCAGCGGTCGCCGGTGCCGGACAGGCGGATCCCGAACTCCACCCCATTGCGCGACATCGCGGTCACCACGGACGACCCGGCGATGCCGTGGGCGGCATCAAGCGCGGACTTGCAGGCCGCCATGGACAGGTTCAGGAAGAAGTGGTCGTTGGCGCGCAGGAAGGCGAGGACGGCCGCCGCCGTCGCTCCATCGGCAGTCCGGACGATTGACGGTGCGAGCGCCCGGGTGAACAACGAGGTCGCCGCGATGTTCCGGTTGTGGCCCTCGTCGCCCATCTGGAGGGCCTGGCCGGTGAGGCTTCGCAGGTCGACCGGTCCGGACGCTCCGAGGGCGGCGGAGAGCGCCGGGCCCAGGACGTCGCGGAACCAGCGCAGCCGCTCGAGGACCGAGGCGTCGTGGGCACCGAACCGGAGGACCTTGCCGAGGCCCTCGTTCAGCGTGGCGTGGGCCCGAGTCCCGCCGGCCGCGTTCTCGACGACGACGACCGGCATGGACGGGCTGACGACGCCGGCCATCGGGCCGACCGCCCCGTGGTGGTGGCACGGCGAGAAGTCGACGCCCCCGGATCCGGCGAGCGCCTCGGCCCCGTCCGGGGAGGAGGCCCAACCCTCGAACAGGATCGCGCCGACGACCGCGCCGCGGACTGGACCGCACATCCGCTCCCAAGGAATCGGCGGGCCCGAGTGAAGCAGGCGATGGTCGCCGAGCCCGAGGGCGTCGCGAGCGGGCCGGACGTCCACGAGCAGCGGCTGGGCGGCGAGGAGCCGCTCCACGGCCCGGGCGTTCGCCGCCGGGACCATCCGGCCAAAGGGATCCCCTGGATCGTCGGCGAGCCTTGCCAGCAGGAGCCCGACCTCGCGATCCCCCTCGGCCGGCGGGCGCCAGTCGAGCGCGGCAACCCGGGCGCCGTGAGCCGCCGGTGCCTCGACGAACATGGCGAGGCCGGCGTTCACGGCGCGGAAACCGCCGTCGAAGAGGCGGGAGGCCGGCGTGGGGCTGTCGTTCATCGGCTCATCGGCGCGTGACCCCGGCCGTGACGCCGGCCGTTGCTGGATCGCCCGGCGCGCCCGGCGCGCCCGCGGCGATCGCGGCCGCCATCCCGGCGGCCTGGGCATTGCTCGGTGCGAGGAGGACCCCCACAGTCGCGAGGATCGCCTCCTGCGCGGACCGGCCCTGCGGATCAGCGTCCGTGCCGCACACCGACGCGACAACCGCCAGTGAACGGCCGGCTCGTGCCGCCCGCTCCCGGGCGTCGAGGATCGCCGGGACCATCGCGCCGGCCGGATCCGGGTGCGAGCCATAGCCGAGCACGACGTCGAGGAGGATGACTGCCGTCGCCGGATCATCCGCCGCGTCGACGATCCGCTCGTTCCGGAGCCGCGGATCGATCATCGGGTGCGGCCGGCCGACCGTGAACTCGTCGTCGCCGAGATCGAGGATCTCGTGGGCCTTCGCGACCTCCGGCCCGAGGGTCCAGC
>DATIUS010000154.1:0-6484 GCA_035466655.1 Candidatus Sulfomarinibacteraceae bacterium | reverse complement strand
GGGTCTTCACGGTGCCGAGCGGCCGGCCGGTGATGGTCGCGATCTCGTCGAGGGATCGCTCCGCGAAGAAGCGCAGGGCGACGACCTCCCGGTACGGTTCCTCGAGCCGGGTGACGGCGTCGCGAACGGTCCGCTGGCGCTCGCCGCGAAGGACCAGGCCCTCCGGGTCGGAACCGCGCCCGGCCGGCAGGGCCTGGATTCGCGCGTCGTGGTCCTCGCCGTCCGCGGGCCGGGCCCAGGCAACGGTCTTCCGCTTCGACGCCTGGCGGACCGCCAGGCGAACCGCAATGCGTGACAGCCAGGCCCCGAAGGGACCGTCGGCCCGCCAGGTGGCGAGGGAGCGGTAGGCGATCACGAACGCCTCCTGGGCGACGTCCTCGGCCTCGGCGAGGTCGCCGAGCACGCGATGGCAGGCCCGCACGATGGCGGCCGACTCGCGATCGACGAGGGTTCGGAATGCATCACGGTCGCCACCGAGGACGGCCGCGACGATCGCCCGCTCATCGTCCGGCCGACTGGCGGCGGCCAGAGTCCGCGAATCGATGGGTGGCCTCCACGGGTCCAGTCCGCCCGGCACCTTGCCGGCCTGGCTCGACGCCATGGTGACGGGTTTCGATCGGGGCCATGGCGAGCCGTTCGTCACGTCCAGGCGGGTCCGAAGACAGCCGGGTCAGTCGTGGCCGGCGTCGTCGGTCGCATCGGGCGACTCGGTCGCGTCGTCGTCGCTGTCATCGGCGCTGTCGTCGGTGGCATCGGGCGACTCGGTCGCGTCGTCGTCGCTGTCGTCGTCGTCGTCCGAGCCCGAAACGTCCAGGATCGCCGGCGCGAGCACAGGTGTCGGTCCCGCAAGGCCATCGTCATGGCCGGCGCTCGCCAATTGATCCGCGGCGAACGCGCCGCCGGCAATGAGCAGGAGGCTCGCCACCGCAACCCCGATTGCCCGCACCGCCCGCAGGCTGAACCGCTCTGTCATGTCTTGTTGTCCTTCGCGTCCCCCCGGTGCTGCGACCGGTCCATGCGCTCCATTGAGCGTGCCCGATCGACAAAGGTTTCAGGCGGGCGCGCGCGGCAGCTCCCGGTCCGGCCTGAGGCGCCGGAACTCCGGCCGAAGGATGACCGCGAGCGCCGCGACAACCAGGGTCAGTGCACCGCCGACGGCGAGGACCGGCGGGACCCCGGTTCGCTCGGCCACGGCCCCAGCGACGAGGTTCCCGACGGGCATCAGGCCGATCGAGGTCAGGACGTAGAGGCTGTGGACGCGCCCGCGGAGCCGCGCCGGGACGCGCACCTGGATGAGCGTGTTCGTGGTCGAGTAGTAGGCGACCTGGCTGGCACCGAGGACGGCGAGGGCGAGGCAGGTGACAGGCACGACGGTCGACAGAGCGAACGTGGTCAGGGAGATCGACATGGCCAGCAGGCCCAGGAGGAGCAGTCGGCCGCTGCCCCCCGCCGGCCGCAGCGAAGCCATGAGCAGCGCTCCGGACAGGGCGCCCACGCCGATCGAACCGGTGAGGAGGCCGAGGCCGGGCGCGCCGATGGCCAGGATGTCGCGGGCGTAGACGGGCAGGAACGTCAGGTAGCTGAGGACGAACAGGGCCGGGGCGGCGGCAAGGAGGACGAGTGTCGTGAGGATCGGCTCGCCGGCCACGTGGCGAACGCCGTCCTGGAGATCGCCCCAGATGGCGGCCTGGAGCCGGCCCGCCGCGCGCGCCGGCGCGATCGGCAGGCGCGCGAAGATGGCCGCCACGACGAGGAGCGCCACGGCGTTCGCCCAGAACCCGAGTGCGAGGCCGCCAGCCGCGATCGCCAGTCCGGCGATCGACGGTCCGATGATCCGCATCAGGTTGTATTGCGCCGAGTTGAGCGCGATCGCGCTGCCGAGCGAGGCCCGGTCGACCGCCGCCGAGACGATCGCCTGGCTGGCGGGCATCTGGACCGTCATGAGGATCCCGCCGATCAGGGCGATCACGGCGACGTGCCAGTAGACGACCAGGCCCGTCGTCGTGAGCAGGGCCAGGACGGCGGCGAGGAGCGCCGAGGTGCCGTAGGTCCAGGCGAGCAGGGCCCGGCGATCGAGGCGGTCCGCGAGGACCCCGGCCAGGACCGCCAGGAAGAGCGTCGGCAGCCCGGCGATGGCACCGATGAGGCCGAGCAGGCCCGGGGAGTTCGTCAGCTGGAGGACCAGCCAGCCCTGTGCGGTGCCCTGCATGAACCCGCCGAGGGTCGCCAGCGTGTTGCCGAGCAGCAGCCGGCGATAGATCGGGGACGCGAGCGCCGGAAAGCCGAATGGCGCACCCGACGGCGCACCGGACGACGCGCCGGGGGTCTCGGCGAGTACCGCAGATGCGGCCGGTTCGGGCGGTTCAGCCGGCGCGGCCGTCGGTCGCCTCGCCCTTCGCGCCGCCCGGGCCCGGCGCAGCCGATCCGGATGACCCGGACGACCCGGACGGGGGAGTGTCGCGATCGACCTCGATCGGCCCGATGCCCGCCGCCAAAAGGGCCGGGAGGAACGCGTCCGCATCGCCGACCAGGACGATCGCGGCCTCGTGGGGTCGAACGTGCGCGCGCGCCGCGGCAAGGGCGTCGTCACGGGTCACGGCCAGGATGGCCGGCCGATAGCGGGTCAATTCGTCGTCCGGCAGACCCTGGACCACGATGCCGCTGAGGGCCCCGACGACCGCCCCGGCGGTCTCGAACCGGAGCGGGAAGACGCCGGCGAGGTAGTCGCGCGCCTCGCCGAGCTCGCTCTCCGCGACGTCGGCCCGGATGGCCTCGAGCTCGGCGATGATCTCCAGCACCGCGGGAACGGTGACGTCCGTGTTGACCGCGGCGCGGGCGGCAAAGGGGCCGGCGGCGCGCCGCGGGTCGAAGCCGGCTCCCGCACCGTACGTGTAGCCCTTCTCCTCGCGCAGCTTCCGGTTCAGCCGCGAGTTGAACAGCCCGCCGAGAACCGCGCTCATCACCGAGACGGCGTGGAACTCCGGGATCCGGCGCGGAACGCCCGGGTGGCCGATCCGGATCTCGGTCTGGACGGACCCCGGCCGATGAACGACGAGGACGCGGCGGCTCGTCGCCGCGGGCGATGCGTCCGTCTCGCGCTGCTGAGCCGAGGCGGCCGATGCCCCCCAGCGCCCGAATCGCGCGGCGGCGAGTTCGGCGACGTCCAGCGCGGCCAGGTCTCCGCCGACGACGAGGGTCATGCGCGCCGGATCGAACCGGGCGGCGAGGGCCGACCTCGACGTCTCCGCGTCGAGCCGTGCGACGGTCTCGCCGGTGCCGGCCGCAGGACGCCGATACGGGGAGGTTCCGGCGTAGACCGCCGCGACGAACGCCTCCTCGGCGCGCCGACGCGGGTCCGCCTTCGCCTGGAGGAGATCGTTGAGTCGCTCGTCCCGGAGCCGCTCGACCTCGCCGACGGGGAACGTCGGGCGAGCCAGGACCTCCTCCACGAGGTCGAGTGCCGCCGGCAGCCGATCCGCCGGGACGTCCACGGAGACCGATGCCGAATCCCAGCCGGCCTCGGCGTGGAGCGAGGCCCCGAGGCGCTCCGTCGCCTCGACGAGCTCGATCGCGTCGTACCGCTCGGTCCCCTCGGTGAGGGCCCGCGCCATCAGGACCGTCCCGCCGGCGAGCTCGTCCGGCTCGTCGGCCGCGCCGCTCGTGATCACCAGCGAGGCGGCAACGAGCGGCCGTCCCGGGAGGTGGACCGAGATCACGCCGAGCCCGTTGTCGAGCACGGTGCGGCTGAACTCGGGGAAGGCGTACGGACGCGGCTCCCCCGGCGCGGGCCGCTTCGCGATGACAACCGAGCGACGGGCGGTCACGCCGCCGCCCCCGGGGCTCCGGCGGCGCCGGCCTCGCCTGGCGCGGCGCCCGCGTCGCCGGCCTCGGCCGCGGTGCCGGCCTCGTCTGCCCCCGGCTCGGCCGGGAGGTAGGTCAGGACCAGGCGGTTGTCCTCGCGGAAGACGCCCCCGCAGGCGTCGCGGATCTGTTCCGCCGTGATGGCGAGGTAGCGCGGCAGCATGCGGTTGACCAGGTCGGGGTCGTCGAACAGCGTCGCGTACATCGACAGCCGGTCCGCGCGCTCCTCGACGCGCTGGAGCGAGCCCAGCTCGTCCGCTTCCGTCAGGGCCTTCGCGCGGTCGAGCTCGTCCGCAGAGGGCGGCGCTTCGGCGATCCGGCGAAGCTCGGCCCAATAGGCCGCTTCCAGTCGTTCAAGGTCCACGCCCGGCCGGGCCGTCGCCCAGCCGACGGTGGCCGAGGCGCCGCCGACGAGGCCGAGCGAGAACAGCGCGACGTCCTGGGCAAGACGCTCCTCGCGGACGAGGCGGCGATGGAGCCGGCTCCCCTTCCCCCCCGCGATGATCTGCCCGGCGAGGTCGAGGGCATCGAGGCGGGGGTCGCCGAAGACCGGCGCCCGAAACCCGAAGTAGATCCGCGGCAGCGGCACGCGGTCCGAAACCGTCTCCCGCCGCTCCTCACCGAGCGTGGCCGGCAGGGACAGGTCGCCCAGCTGAGCGGGCAGGGACGGGTTCGCGGGGATCCGCCCGAAGTACCGCTCGACCCAGCGACGGACCTGCTCGCCGTCGACGTCGCCGACGACCGACAGCACGGCGTTGTTCGGCGCGTAGTGGGCCCCGAAGAAGGCGCGCACGTCCTCGAGGGAGGCCGCGTCGAGATCCTCCATCGAGCCGATCGTCGGGTGGTGGTAGGGGTGCTCGGGCGGGAAGAGCCCGGCGAGCATCCGCTCGTTCCACGAGCCGTACGGTCGGTTGTCATACGACCAGCGCTTCTCGTTCTTCACCACGTCGCGCTGGTTGTCCAGGTTCTCCTGGCTGAGCGCGTCGAGGAGGGTTCCGAGGCGGTCGGCCTCCAGCCAGAGCACGAGCTCGAGCTGGTGCGACGGAACCGTCTCGAAGTAGTTCGTGCGGTCCAGCCAGGTGGTCCCGTTCATCGTCCCACCGACGGCCTGGATGAGCCCGATGTGCTCGGCCTTCGTGACGTGGGCCGAGCCCTGGAACATCACGTGCTCGAAGAGGTGGGCGAAGCCGGTCTTGCCGGGCTGCTCGTGCTTGGAGCCCACCGCGTACCAGAGGTTCACGGCCGCGACCGGTGCGAGGTGGTCCTCGGCGACGATCAGCCGCAGGCCGTTGTCGAGGCGTTCGTCGGTGAACTCGATCCTGGGTACGCGCATGGACGAGCTGGGCTCCCTGGGGACGGGATGGAGGACGGGACGTCGCGAAGGGTACCGCAGCGCGGCCGCGACGCTGCCGAGTCAGAGGGGCACGGCCACCACGACAGCCGTTGCGATCAGGCCAAGCAGCGAGCCCTCGGCGATCATCCGAAGCGCGGTCCACCGATCCGCGGCGCGTGCGGCCGCGTCCTCGATGCTCTCGGCCGCACCGAGGGAGCCGAAGTTCCGGATGCCGAGGGCCCCGAACGCGACGCAGAACCGACGGGCGACCTGAAGCCAGGTGACCGCGGCGGCGGCCGCGAACGGGAAGACCAGGACCCGGCCCAGCACCGGAACGCCGCTTGCGAGGAGGGCGCCGGCGACGACGAGCGTGACGAACGCCAGGAAGGTCGCGGAACGCCGTCGACGGGCGATCTCGGCTGAACCGATGTTGCAGGCCCCGGGGCGGTAGGTGGTCTCCATGCACGGCCGATCATCGCCGTTTCGCGGCGCTGGCGCGGATTGCGGGCACGGGCCTGCGAGTCGCGCCTCCGGCCGGGTCGGCGTCGCGGAGCGCGCGTTCGTACACTGCGCGTCATGCATGCCTCCCGGTCTGGCCTCACCGCGCGCGCCTCGGGCTCGCGCCTGGGCGCCGTCCGCTCCGCCGGCCCGTGGCTGCGCGCCGCCGCGACCGGTCTCCTCCTGCTTCTCGCCCTGCCCGGCGGCGCCCTCGCCGATGCGACACTCATCGCCTCGACCCCGGCCGACGGAGCTGTGCTCACGACCGTGCCGCCCGAAGCCATCCTCGAGTTCGATCACCCGCTCACCGGCGCGTCGTCGTTCGTGGTGCTTGACGACAGCGGCGCGACGGCGGCGACGGGCGAGCCTGACCCGGCCGACACGACGGTCATGCGGGCCGCGCTCCCGGCCCTTGCCCCGGGCACGTACCAGGTTCGCTGGACCGCGGGCTCGGACGACGGGCACATCGTGCGCGGCGCGTTCGGGTTCACCGTCGCGGCGCCGACTGCGCCCCCACCCACGGAGGCTCCCACGGCGATCCCGACGGAGGCCACGCCGACGGCGCAACCGCCGACGGCGCCGCCCCTTTCCACGCCCGAGCCGACCGCGGCCCCGAGCCTCGTCGTCTCACCGGAGGCCGGCGACGAGGCCGGCGGCTCGGCCGGTGACGACCTCGTGCCGATCATCGCCGTGGCCGTCCTCGTCGGCGGTGGGCTGATCGTGATGCTCCGGCGCCGGGGGCCCGCGTGACCCACGCCACGGCTCGCGCCGGCGGCGCGCTCGTCGGGCTCG
>DATIUS010000153.1:0-2821 GCA_035466655.1 Candidatus Sulfomarinibacteraceae bacterium | reverse complement strand
TCGACCTGGCGAGGCGGCTGACCGAACGCATCGCGGAGGTCCTCGGGCCGGCCGTCGCCGCGATCTACCCGCGAACCGTGGATCCGCCCGAGCACCCACGCCGGCTCCGCGGCCTCACCTGGCTCCTGCTCTCCCGCCGGGAACGCTGACGCGGCTCAATCGGGCAGCAGCCGTGGGTCTTGTAATCACGTTCGAGTGGGCGCACGCTCCGCCGACCACCACCGGGCACGCTCAGGGACGGGAGCGCCTCCGATGCTGGGGCCACTGATCGGACGACGATCGGCCGGTCAGC
This sequence comes from Candidatus Sulfomarinibacteraceae bacterium, assembly GCA_035466655.1. Taxonomy (GTDB): domain Bacteria; phylum Chloroflexota; class Limnocylindria; order Limnocylindrales; family CSP1-4; genus UBA5189. Next base: position 2,529 of record DATIUS010000153.1, on the reverse strand, counting down.
ACGGCCTGCTCAGTGCGAGGAGGTCTCGATGCGTCCCACCCGTCTCCTTCTGCTTGCTGTGCTCGGCGCGGTCCTCATCGCCGCGTGCGGCGCCTCCGGGGCTGCGAGCTCGGCCCCGACGCCCGCGGCATCCCCCACCGAGGCGCCCATCCCACCGTTCGACGGGCTGGTGATCGATCTCATCGCGAAGGGCCAAGCGTGGTCGAAGACCGAGCTGGAGGCGCCGGCGGGAGCGCCGTTCCGAATCCTTCTCGACAACCAGGACAAGGACTTCTATCACGGTATTGCCATCGCCCAGGGCGAGACTCCCGCCGCGGCGCGCGAAGCGGAGCTCGTCTACAAGGGCGACATCGTCCCGGGGCCCGTGGTCCGTGCCTACGATGTGCCCGCCCTGGAGCCTGGTACGTACTGGTTTGTCTGTCAGCCGCACGCCAACATGAACGGCACGATCACGGTGCAGTAGCCGGGCGATCGACCCGTAGAGAACCTTCTTCCTGCCGATAGCCCGCCGAGACGGCCGGCGGGCTATCCTCCGGCCTGATGCGCTACGCCGAATCGATCCTCGACCTCGTCGGCGGGACGCCGCTGGTCCGGCTCACCAGGGTCACCCGTGACCTCGGTCCGGTGGAGGCCCAACCGCTGATCCTCGCCAAGATGGAGGCGCTCAATCCGGGCGGCTCGGTGAAGGACCGGATCGGGCTGCCGATGATCGAGGCCGCCGAACGGGCCGGTCTCCTGAAGCCCGGCGGGACGATCATCGAGCCGACGTCCGGCAACACGGGGCACGGCCTGGCGATCGCCGCCGCCCTGAAGGGCTACCGCTGCATCTTCGTGATGGCCGACAAGCAGTCGCCGGAGAAGCAGGCGCTCCTTCGCGCGTACGGGGCCGAGGTGGTCCTCTGCCCGACGAACGTGGAGCCCGAATCGCCCGAGTCCTACTACTCCGTGGCGGCTCGCCTGGCCCGCGACATCCCCGGCGCGTTCAAGCCGGACCAGTACTGGAACATGGAGAACCCGGCCGCCCACGAGCGGACGACCGGCCCGGAGATCTGGGAGCAGACGGACGGCCGGATCACGCACCTCATCGCCAGCGCCGGCACCGGCGGGACGATCGGCGGCGTCTCGCACTTCCTGAAGGCCCGGAACCCGGCGATCACCGTCGTCGGGGCGGACCCGGAGGGCAGCGTCCTGTCGGGTGACGTCGCCCGGCCATACCTCACCGAGGGGGTGGGCGAGGACTTCTTCCCCGGCACGCACGACCCGGCGGCAGTGGACCGCTGGGTCCGGGTTTCGGACCGGGACGCCTTCCTGATGGCCCGCCGGATCACCCGCGAGGAGGGGATCCTCGCCGGCGAATCGTGCGGAACCGCGGTCGTCGCCGCCCTGGACGAGGCCCGTCGGGTCATTGCCCGCGACGGCGTGGGGGCGACGAATGCCGTGATGGTCGTGATCCTGCCGGACGGCGGCCGCTCGTACCTCTCGAAGCTGTACAACGACGAATGGATGCGGAACAACGGCCTGCTTGCCACGACCGGAGCGATGATCCGCGTCTCGCAGCTGCTCGGCGAGCGTCACCACGGCCCGGAGCTGCCGGATGTCGTGCTCGCCCGGACCACGGACCGGGTGGGCGCGGCGATCGACCTGCTCCAGCTCTATGGGATCAGCCAGCTGCCCGTCTCGCAGGAGGCTGAGGGCGACGCCCTCCACGGCATCGTCGGCTCGGTCAGCGAGAAGGGCCTGCTCGACCGCACGTACCGGGACCCCGCGGTCGTCGAGCGGACGGTCGGCGAGGTCATGGATCGGCCGCTCCCGATGATCGATGTCACGGCGACGCTCGATGACGCATTCGCCCTGCTCGCCGCCGGCGCGGCCGCCGTGCTCGCGGTTCGCGGCGACCGTCCCGCCGGCGTCGTCACGAAGCTGGACCTGCTCGAGCACCTCGCGCACCGACGCCCCTGAGGCCCCCTCGCCTCATGGATGTCCCGGGCATCTCGACCGAGCGGATCGAGCTCGTCTCGATGTCGATGGCGTTCATGCGCGCCCTCGCCGCCCACGACGTCGAGGCGGCCTCGCGCGAGATCGGGGCGGACGTCCCGGCGGACATGCCGGACGATCTCCGGGACTTCCTCGCCTACCGGATCCCGGACCTCACCGCGGATCCCTCGATCCAGCCGTGGCTCGGGCGGGCGATCGTCTGGACGCATCCGGACGGCCGACGCGAGGTGATCGGGTCGATCGGGTTCCATGCGCCGCCCGGCGAGGATGCCCGGGTCGAGATCGGCTATCGGATACAGCCCGGGTTCCGCCGACGGGGCCTCGCGACCGAGGCCATCCGGGCGCTCCTGTCGTGGGCGGAGTCCCACGGGATCCACCGGTTCCGGGCGTCCGTCGCGCCCGACAACGTCGCCTCGCTCGCGATCATCGATGCCTTCGGCTTCCGGGAGGTCGGCAGCCAGATGGACGAGATCGACGGCCTCGAGCTCGTCTTCGAGCTGGACCGTCCGACGCCCTGACGCCGTCGCTTGACGA
>DATIUS010000152.1:0-7835 GCA_035466655.1 Candidatus Sulfomarinibacteraceae bacterium | reverse complement strand
ACCGCGTTCCACCCCCGGACCGCGCCCCTCAACCGGAAGATGGCGTGGCGGGAATGGTCCGGCTACTACGCCTCGTCCGTCTACGCCGATGCCCACGACATCGAGTACAACGCGGTTCGCGAGGCGGCGGCGCTGTTCGATGTCTCGCCGCTCTACAAGTACCGGGTGACGGGGCCGGACGCGACCCGCCTCGTCGACCGGGTCATCACGCGGGACGTCGCGAAGCTCCGCGTCGGCGGGGTCTACTACACGCCCTGGTGCGACGAGCACGGCAAGGTCATCGACGACGGCACGGTCCACCGGCTGGCGGAGAACGAGTACCGCTGGACCGCCGCGGACCCGCAGTACCGCTGGCTGACGATGAACGCGCGCGGCCTGGACGTCGCGGTCGAGGACGAGAGCGAGGCGATCGCTGCGGTGGCGCTCCAGGGGCCGTTCTCCCGCGCCGTCCTCGAGGCGGCGACCGGCGAGTCGTTCGCGGACCTGCGCTATTTCCGCCGTCGCCCGGCGACGCTCGCGGGCATCGACGTGGACGTCTCCCGGACGGGCTACACCGGCGACCTCGGCTACGAGGTCTGGGTCCCCGCGGAGCGGGCGGTCGAGGCGTGGGACGCGCTCATGGCGGCGGGCGGCAACTACGGGATCCGTCCTGCCGGGATGCTCGCCCTCGACGTCGTTCGGCTGGAGGCGGGACTGATCCTCCTCGAGGTCGACTACACGTCCGCCCGGCACGCCCTCAACCCGGACCAGAACTACTCGCCGGCGGAGATCGGGCTCGGGAGGCTCGTCGACTTCGGCAAGGCGGACTTCGTCGGCAGGCTCGCGCTCACTCGCGAGGCTGCCCGCGGTGGCCCGGACCGGCGCCTGGTGGGGGTCACGCTCGACTGGTACGGGATCGAGGGGCTCTACTCCGCCCAGGACCTGCCGCCGGCGATCTCGCCGATCGTGGACCGGTCCGCGGTGCCCGTCTTCGCGCCGCGCGGTGGCCAGGTCGGCAAGCTCACGAGCCACGGCTGGAGCCCGATCCTCAAGCAGGCGATCGGCCTCGCGTCCGTGCCGCCCGCATACGAGGCGGCCGGCTCGAAGCTCCAGGTTGAGTGGACGGTCGAGGGACGCCGCGGTCGCGTCGACGCGACGGTCGTGCCGCTTCCCTTCCTCGACCTTCCGCGCAAGCGCGCGTAGCCGATTCGCCCCGACCCACCCCCGCCGCTCTAGCGAGCGACGCGCTCCAGGTGCCGCTCCAGGCCGGCGACCGCCTCGGGCAGGTCCGTCCGGCCGAAGCCGATCCGGAAGTGGTTGCCGTCGTGGCCGAACCGCGTCCCGGGCAGGAGCAGGACGCCCTCCGTCTCGACGAGATCGGCCGAGAACCGGTCGATCGCGAGGTCCGGCCGGAGGCGCGGGAAGCCGATCGAGCCGCCGCGCGGGCGGATCCATGAGAGCGCGCCGGGCCAGCGCTCGAAGAGCGCGTCGAGCCGGGCGAGGTTGTTGAGCACGATCGCGCGCGACCGGGCGAGGACGCGATCCCGCGCGCGTAGCCCGACGAGCGCGAGGATCTCCGAGGGCGCCGAGGCGCAGATCGTGGTGTAGTCCTTGAACGCGGCGACGCGTGCCAGCAGCTCGGGGTCCCGGGAGGCCAACCAGCCGATCCTGAGCCCGGCCATCGCGAACGATTTCGACATCACCCCGAGGGAGACGACGTGGCGGCCCGCGTCGACGCCCGCCGGCAGGCGATCCCCTTCGTCGAACTCGAGGTAACGGTAGACCTCGTCCACGAGGAGCCGAGCGCCGGCCTCGGCGGCGATGGCGACGACCGCGTCGAAGGTCGCCCGGTCCGGGAGCATCCCGGTCGGGTTGTGCGGCGCGTTGATCACGATGAGCCGCGTCCGGGTCGTGACCTGGTGCCGCAGGGCCTCGACGTCGATTGCCCAGCCGTCGGCCTCGCGGAGCTCGTGGAGGGTCACGTCGGCGCCGCAGCCCCGGGCCACCTCGTACAGGCTCTGGTAGCCGGGCCAGGTCACGATCGCGTGGTCGCCTGGCCCGAGGAGGACGTTCACGATCGCGAAGATCCCCTCCTCCGCGCCCGACAGCACGAGGATGTCGTCCGCGGTCGTGGTCTCGTACAGGCCGGCGATCTCGCGCCGGAGGAGCGGGTGGCCGGGCGATTCCGTGTAGCCGAGCCGGAGGTCGCCCCACAGCGCCGCTGTCTCGTCGTCGGCGAGGGCGAGGAGCTCCCTCATCGGCCAGCCCTCGACGTCGCTCGCGCAGAGGAGATGGCGCACCGCGAACTCCCAGCGAGCAAAGTAGCGCTCGAGGTCGAAGTCGGCGATACGCATGGCGGCATCATGCCCGTCCGGCGGAGGCCACGCGTTCGGCGGAGGCCGCGCGTTCGACGCCGTATGCTCCGCTGGATGTCCGGATCGATCATCGTCGTCGGGTCGCCCACCGCGCTCGGTGGGCACTTCGACGGCATGGAACGCACGCCCCGCGAGCTTCGCCGGCTCGGGATCATGGACCGGCTCCGCTCGCGGCCGGGGCTGGCCGGGGCCGACCTCGCCGATGGCGGCGACGCGGCGAACGATCCGGGCTGGGCCCCGGATCCCGATCTCCGTGCGAAGAACCGCGCCCTGATCGGTGCCTACCTCCCGCGGCTTGCGGCGCATGTGGGCGATGCGCTGGCCGCAGACGCACCAGACGCCCGACTGCTCCTCGTCGGCGGGGACTGCACCTCCCATGCGGGGGCGATGGCCGGCCTCCAGCGGACCCGCCCGGGGCAGCGGATCGCGGTCGCCTGGTTCGATGCGCATGGGGACTTCAACACGCCGGGCTCCACGCCGTCGGGCAACGTTTGGGGCATGCCGTTCGCGATGATCGTGGGCCGCGGGGATCCCGACCTGCTGGCGGCCTGCGACGCGCCCACGGCACTCGAGGAGGATGCCGCGTTGCTCGGTGGCCAGGTCCTCGATGAGACGGAGTCGCGGATGCTGGCGGCCAGCCGCGTCGCGCACTTCGGGGCGGGGATGCTCGGTTCGGATGCCGGGATCGCCGCCCTCGGTGCGTGGGCCGGCGTCGTCGCGCGGCGAGTTGACGCGTTCTATGTGGCGTTCGACATGGACGCGCTCGACGCGTCGGGCGGCTGGGCGCTCGCGATGCCCGAGCCGGGCGGGATCTCGCTCGAGACCGCGGTCCGTGCCGTCCGGACGATCGCCCTTGCTGGTCCGATCGCCGGGTTCGGTGCGACGGCGATCCTCATCGGCCGCGGCGGTGACGCGGAGCGGACGGCGGACGCGGTGGCGGCGCTCGCGGAGGCGGCGCTCGCGGAGGCGGCGCTCGCGTAGCGGGCGTGGCCCCGGCCGGGCCGGAGGTCAGCCCCCGACGAGCACCAGCGCGGCGCACAGCTCGCGGAACGCCGGCTCCGAGAGCCCCAGGCCGGTGACGCGCCACGACGGCGCGGCGCCGCGATCGAGGTCGAGGACGAGCCCGTTTGCGAGCCGCCCGAGCTCCCCCTCGCGATCCCCGAATGCCGCTGGGCCGATGAGCGCGTCACGCGGCGCACAGGCGTCGGCGTCCGCACCGGCACAGGTGTTGCCCTCGACGATCGCCAGGTGAGCGTCGCCCGGGCCACGGTAGGTTGCCTCGAGCCGCCCCCCGTCGGCGAGGCGGTAGGCCCCGCTCTCGAGGAACCAGCCGTCGGGCAGCACCGCGCAATAGACGGGCCAGGCCATGGAAGCGGCCGCCTGCCGGAAGAACTCGCGGTTGGCCTCGCTGCCGCTGCAGGCGGCTCCCGGTGTGCCTGGCGGATCACCCGAGCCGCTCGGCGTTCCCGTCGCCCCCGGATTCGCCGTTGCGCCGGGTGTCTCCGGCGCCGGGGTCGATGGCGCTTCCGACCCGACCGGCACCCCGGACGCAGGCGCGGATCCGGCCGGGCCGACCGATTCAGCCGGCGCGGCGGTCGGTCCGACGCCGCAGCCGACCAGGACGGCAGCCAAGATGCCGGCCAGGATGCCGGCCGTGGCAATCCTGGGTCGCCGGTGCCAGTGCGGGAACCGGAGCGAACGGCCCCTGGCTCGATCCGTGTGCGCGTGGGTCACCCGCCGAGCGTAGCACCTGTCGGACAGGCCGCTGTGACCGGGTAGCCGTGGATGGCTGCCGCCAAACCCGCCGTCAGGCGCGCAGGCGGACGAACGCCGGGTCGACCCCGAAGACCTCGCGGATCCGCTCCGGGGCGAGGACTTCCTCCGGCGGCCCATCGGCGACGATCCGGCCGCGATCGAGGAGCACGAGTCGCGGGAAGAAATGGGCCGCCAGCGCGACGTCGTGGAGTACGGCGAGGACCGTCGCGCCGTCGCGGGCGTTGAGGTCGCCCACGAGCTCCATCACCTCGACCTGGTGCCGGAGGTCCAGGTGGACCGTCGGCTCGTCGAGGACCAGGACGGGGGCGGCCTGGGCGACGGCCATCGCGAGCAGGACCAGCTGCCGCTCCCCCAGCGACAGCTCGCGCGCATCGCGACCCAGGAGGTGCCCCACGCCGACCCGCTCCACGGCGGCGGCAACGGCGGCCCGATCGCCCGGGCGCATGCCCCGGACCGGGTGCTCGTGCGGGAGACGTCCCAGCGCCACGACCTCCTCGACCGTCGTCGCGAACGGCAGCGTCGGGAGCTGGGGCACGACGGCCAGGCGTCGGGCGATCGCGAGGCGGTCGAGCCGGTCCAGCCGCGCCCCGCCCAGCTCGGCCGTTCCCGCCGTCGGCCGCAGGAGGCCGGCGACGACGCGCAGGAGGGTGGACTTGCCGGCGCCGTTGGGTCCGATGATCGCCACGCGCTCTCCCGCGTCGACCTGGAGGCTGACGTCACGCAGCGCGGCCCGGTCCCGGTAGAGGACCGTGACGCCGTCGAGCCGGATCACAGCTCGTACCCGGTCCGGGCGCGGCGGAGGAGCGCCAGGAAGAACGGCGCGCCGATCACCGCGGTCACGACGCCGACGGGGATCTCCCCGAGGAGGCGCGCGGCGAGGTCCGCACCCACCATCAGGCTCGCCCCCAGGAGCGCCGCCAGCGGGAGCACGAGCCGTGCGTTCGGGCCGACGATGAGGCGGACGACGTGTGGGGCGACGAGGCCGACGAACCCGATCAGCCCCGAGACGGCGACGGCGGCTGCGGTCGCCAGCGAGGCCAGCGCGAGGAGGATCGCCCGCTCGCGCCGGACGTCGACCCCGAGGTGGGCCGCGGCATCGTCCCCGAGCAGCATCCCGTTGAGTGACCGCGCCCGGAGCAGGATCCCGATCGAGGCGATCGCAATCAGCGGCGCCGCGACGGCCAGCCGGCCCCACGACGAGGCGTCGAACCCACCGAGGAGGTAGGCGAAGCTCTGGCGCAGGCCGGCCCCGGACAGGTACATCGACATCGCGAGCCCGGCCGCGAGCAGCGAGCTGACCGCGTACCCCGTCAGGAGGAGGCTCGTCATCGGCGAGCTCGCCCCGATCCGCGACAGCTTGTAGACGGCGAGGACCGCACCGAGCGCACCGAGGAAGGCGAGCCCGTGGAGGAGACCGAACTCGAGGACGAGGACCCGAACGGGGATGAGCACCGCCACCGCGGCCCCGAGCGCGGCCCCGGACGCCGTGCCCAGCACGTACGGGTCCGCGAGCGGGTTGCGGAGGATGCCCTGGAACGCCGCGCCGGCGGTGGCGAGCCCCGCGCCCACGACCATCGCCGTCAGGACGCGGGGCAGCCGGAGGTCGATCACGATCGTCTCCGAGGCCGCGGCCCATGCCGGTGCGATGTCCAGGCCGAAGAGCCGCCGACCGAGGATCCCGAGCGTGTCCCCCGGCGGGATCGCCACCGTCCCGGCGGCGATCCCGGCCACGAGCGCGACGGCGAGGAGCGCCAGCCCGACGACCGCGACCGCGACCGGTCGCCTGGCGAGACCGGCCCTGCCGGCCGGGCGGAGACGTGTCGTGAACGTCGCGGACCCTGGCGACACGATCAGCCGAGGGCCTCGGGATGGAGTGCCCGGACGAGGGCCCGGAGGCCGTCGGCCAGCCGCGGACCTGGGCGGGTGACCAGGACGTAGTCGTCGATCGGCAGGACCCGGCCCTCGCGCACGGCCCGGATGCCGCCCCAGCCCGGCCGCGCGGCCACGTCGGCCGCCGTCGTGTAGTCCGCATCGTCACCGAGGAGGATGACCTCGGGATCCGCCGCGATCAGCTCCTCGAGCGAGATCTCGTAGGTGTCGTCGGTGGTGATCGGGGTCGCTCCGGCGAGCTCGAGCATCTCGGCGTAGAGGGAGCCGGCCGGCACGGTGTAGATCTTCGAGGTCGCGTCGAGCTCGTAGAACGTGGTCGGCTTCGCCAGGCCAGCCGTGGCCTCGGTCAGTCGGTCGATCTCCGCACGCATCGCCGCCGTCAGTTCCGCGGCACGAGCGGCTTCCCCTGCGGCCGCACCGATGAGCTCGATCCCGGCGAGGGCGTCTGCGACGCTGTCCGCATAGAGCACGACCACGGGGATCCCGAGGCCCCGCAGCTGGGCGATCGCGTCCGGCGGCGTGAAGAAGTTGCCGCCGGCGATCACGAGGTCCGCCCGGAGCGCGACCACCTGTTCGACATCGACACCCTCGAACGTGGCCACGACCGGGAGATCGTCGGCCTCCGGGGGGAAGGCCGCGATGTCCTCGACCTTGGCGACCACCCGGTCGTCGGCCCCGATCGCGAACAGCGTCTCCGTCGCGGCCGGGGTGAGCGAGACGATCCGCTGCGGCTCGGACGGAAGGAGCGTCGCGGTGCCCTCGTCGTCGGTGATCGTCACCGGGAACTCCGGCTCCGGGGTGAGCGTGCCGGCCGGCGCGGTTGCGGTCGCGGCGGGGACGGTGGACGAGGTCGCGTCGGGCGGGAACGTCGGCACGACGGCGGAGGGGCCGCAGCCGGCGAGGATCGCGATGGTCGCCGCCAGAAGGACGGCGAGGAGCGGTGAACGGGCGCCGGGCGTCACCCGACGCTCGTGCGGAAGGGAAGGCGCAGCCATGGTAGGGATCTCCGACCGGGGGGTGAGGGACCGCCGACGGTCCCGTGGGACGGGATGGCTGCGGTCAGTCGGTCGGGTGCATCACGGTGCCTGCCTCTCGCTCGAAGGTCGTGCATCACCGCGGGTCGGCGACCGGACTTCCGTCGACGGGCGACGGTTCACCGTAGCGGGACTGTGCCGGAATTGCACCGGCTTCGCGACCTCGCAGCGTGTTCCCAAGGGAACGCCGGGAAGCGTACCACCGGAATAAGCGGCAGGTGAGCGCCGCCGGCGAGACTGCGGGCCTCCGCTCTCCTCCCGCCACCCGCCGGAGGAGGTACTGCTCGATGTCGAGGCCTCGCTGGATCATGCTCGCCGGGCCGCCGTTGCTCGCCGCCATCGCCGCCCTTCCCGGCCTGGCCGGGGGAACCGGGCTCCGGACGGGAGCCACGTCACTCGAGCCGGCCCATGCCATGGCTGCCTGCGCGCCGGCTGAGGCGGATTCGCCGCGTGCCGGCAGAGGTCGGACCGCTGCCCCCGGGACGTGGTGGCGGACCGAATCGCTTCTCGATGCCACGGGCACGCTCAACGGCTGGGTCCTCCAGGTCGGGGCGCCCGATGCTTCGACCTCAGAGCTCCGAATCCCGGCGGCGAGCACCGTCACCGGTCCGGCCGGTGGGCGGATCGTCGTTGCGTCCGAGCCGGCGATCGCCGGGGACCCGTCGATCGTCCGAATCGTCGACGCGGCCGCCGGCTGCGCGACCGAGATCCGGATCGCAGACCGAGTCGCGCGACGAGCCGTCGCGGACCCGGGTGGTGATGGCGCGCTCGTCCACCTCCT
>DATIUS010000151.1:0-1688 GCA_035466655.1 Candidatus Sulfomarinibacteraceae bacterium | reverse complement strand
CGACCTGCTCCATGCCGACGAGCGGAACGTGGACGGGCGGACGATCGCGAAGATCGCGGCGGCCGCCGTCGGGACAGAGGGCCAGAAGGTCGTCGTCCCGATCGAGACGCCGATCAAGCCGGTCGGCGGGCTCGCGATCCTGCGCGGCTCGCTGGCGCCGGACGGCTGCGTCGTGAAGCTGGCCGGCCACGAGCGGCTGCACCATCGCGGCCCGGCCAGGGTGTTCGACTCGGAGACGGCCTGCTTCCAGGCCGTCCGGGAGCGCCGGATCGTCCCCGGGGATGTCGTCGTCATCCGCTACGAGGGGCCCGTCGGCGGGCCCGGGATGCAGGAGATGCTGAGCGTCACGGCGGCACTGGTGGGCGAGGGACTCGGCGAATCCGTCGCGCTCCTGACCGACGGCCGGTTCTCCGGCGGGACGCACGGCCTGATGATCGGCCACGTCGCGCCCGAGGCGGCGCTCGGCGGCCCGATCGCCCTCGTCCAGGAGGGCGACGAGACCGAGATCGACGTCGAGGCGAAGCGGATGGATCTCCTGGTCGACGACGCGGAACTGGCCCGACGACGTGCCGGGTGGACGGCGCCGCCACCCCGCTACTCGACCGGCGTCATGGCGAAGTACGCCGCGCTCGTCTCGTCCGCCTCCGAGGGGGCGGTCACGACCGGGCGGCGGCTCGGCAACGCGCTCGCGGCGCGCTGAAGCCGTCGGCGGCGATCACGACCCCGATGACCGCACCCACCCTCCCCCCGGACCCGGCGGCATACGACACGGAGCGGAACGAGCACGCGCGAAAGCGCGGCCTCGCGGCGCCGTACATCGCCGGCGGGCGCGACCCGGACCCGGAATCGGGGCGGGCGGAGGAGCGGCGCTACCTCCGTTGGCTGATCCTGATGGTGATCGCGATCGTCCTGTCCGGGTTCGTGCTGGGAATCCTGGGCAACCTCATCTCTCCGGGCACCTGACGTGGGTGACGCCGGGACCGTCCGGCCCTGCGACGAGCTGTCCGAGGCGCGCTGGGCGGCGGCCCACGACCGCCTCGTCGCCACGCTCCGGGAGCTGATCCGGATCCCGTCGGTCAACCCACCCGACCCTCCCGGCCCGGAGCTGGACGCGGCCCGAACGATCGCGGCGATGCTCGAGGCGAGCGGGGTTCCGGCGACCGTCTACGAGCCGTTCAGCGGACGCGGCTCCGTGGTGGCCCGGCTGCGCGGCGACGGAACCGGTGGCGATCCCCTCCTCCTGCTCTCCCACCTCGACGTCGTGCCTGCCCCGCCCGATCGCTGGACGCACGACCCGTTCGGGGCGGACGTCGCCGACGGCTACGTCTACGGGCGCGGCGCGGTCGACATGAAGGACCTCGTCGCGATGGAGGTCGAGGTCGTCCGGCTGCTCGCGGAATCGGCGAGCGCGGCCGGGCTGGATCCGGCAACCGACCCTGTCCCGGGGCTTCGAAGGGACGTCCTCCTCGCGGTCACCGCGGACGAGGAGGCGGGCGGGCAGGAGGGGATCGGCTGGCTCGTGGATCACCACCCGGAGCACCTCCGGGCCGCCGGCGCGCTCAGCGAATCGGGCGGCGTGAGCCTGGAGGTCGGAGGGCGGCGGCTCTACCCGATCCAGGTGGCCGAGAAGGGCTACGCCGTCTACCGGCTGACGTTCCGGGGCACGTGGGGACACGGCTCCATGCCTC
>DATIUS010000150.1:0-2972 GCA_035466655.1 Candidatus Sulfomarinibacteraceae bacterium | reverse complement strand
TTGGCGGCTGCGCGTCCTCGCTCACGCACCGTCGGGTGCGCTCGCTCCGGTGCTCGCCGCCGCCTTGGCCGGACCTCGCCCGGCTTCGCGATCGGGATCCCGCCTCGGGGCGCCCAGCGAGGCCGCCAGGCGACCCATGTTCGCCACCGCCGAACCGATTGGCCGAATCGCCGGCCGGACGGGACGGGGCCGCACGGATCGGGGACCGGGACGCCCGGCCGGAGCCCTCGCACTGAGCGTGGGCGCCTCTCACGAGCCGGCTCAGGTGGCCGCCGGGCTCGATCGAGCCGTCGCCGCCCGCTGGTTCCGGGTCGATTCGGGCGATCGGTTCGTCAACAGAGAACGACGCCCCGTGCTCGGGGGCCACGGCGGGGCCTACGGAGGGGGCCACGGCGGTGACCACGGGGGCGCCCATAACGTGCACGGCGACGCCCATAAGGTGCCCCGGGACGCCTCGGGCCCGGCATTGGCGGAGCGCGCGAGGGACCCCGGCGAGTCCGCTCGGGCTCGCCCGTATACTTCCCGGCGATGTCCACCACCGTGACCCCTGCGCCGCGGAGCTCGCTCAAGCTCCGGTTCGACCTTCCACCCGAGCAGCTGAGCGCGGCGATCGCCGAGGCCGTCCGCCACATCTCGAAGCGGACGAGGATCGCCGGCTTCCGGCCTGGAAAAGCGCCCCGCCCGATCGTCGAGCGCGCCGTGGGCCTCCCGGCCATCCTCGATGAGGCGATGGATCACGTCGTCCAGCGCGCCTATCGTGCCGCCCTGATCGAGCACGACATCACGCCGCTGACGAACGCGGACGTCGAGATCGAGCAGGCCGAGGAGGGCAAGCCCGTCATCTTCACCGCGACCGTCCAGGTCCGGCCGGAGGTGAAGCTCGGCGACTACCGGAACTTCAACTTCCGGCCGGAGATCGAGACGATCGACGAGCCGAAGGTGGACAAGGTCCTCGAGGAGCTGGCCGACCAGAACGCGACGCTCGGTCCGGTCGAGAATCGCGGGGCGAAGGCCGGCGACTATGCCGTGATCGGCTACACGGGAACCCGCGATGGCGTCGAGTTCGACGGCGGCTCGTCCGAGCGGATGCCGCTCATTCTGGGCCAGGAGCGCCTGGTGCCCGGGTTCGAGGACCATCTCATGGGCCTCCGGCCCGGCGAGACGGCCGAGTTCGACGTCACGTTCCCGGCCGACTACGGCGAGGCGAGCCTCGCCGGGGAGGTCGCCCATTTCAGGGCTGAGCTCAAGGAGCTCCGCGAGAAGGTCATGCCGACCGTCGATGACGACTTCGCCCGATCGGTCGGCCCGTACCCGGACCTGACCGCGCTTCGGACGGAGATCCGGGCCCGCCTCGGCCGGAACGTCCTGGACCGCGCGCGCCACGACTTCTCGGAGAAGATCATCGAGTACGCGGTCGCCAACTCCACCCTCGAGCTCCCCGACATCCTCATCGACCAGGAGGTCGAGGTGATGCACGACGAGTTCCGGGCGTCGCTCGCCCGCCAGGGGATCGGTGAGGACGCGTACCTCAAGGTCATCGAGAAGACGGAGGCGGACCTCCACGCCGAGTTCCGCCCCAATGCGGAGAAGCGGGTCAAGGTCCTCCTCGTCCTGTCGAAGATCGCCGAGGTCGAGGGCGTCGTGATCTCCGACGCGGAGGTCGCGGCCGAGGTCGAAAAGGCCCACGAGCGCTACGGCAACGACCGCAAGACCGTGGCCTACTTCGAATCCGCCCGCGGCCGGGGCTTCATCCGGAGCACGCTTCGCCGGAGCCGGGTCGTGGAGCAGCTCGTCGACGGCTGGCTGGCCGCGCACCCCGATCATCCCCCGATCCCGCACTTCGAGGAGGACGCCCCGGGCGGCGTCGCGTCGAGCTCGGCCGAGGCCAACGCGGCCGTCGGCGCCACCGATCCCGGCGAGGTCGCGGAGGCCGAGGTCTCCCCGGCCGCCGCCGGCTGAGCCCATCCGACCGCGTCATTCCGAACAGCGTCCACAGGAGCCCGACATGCTCGTTCCCATGGTCATCGAGTCCTCCAGCCGGGGGGAGCGCGCCTACGACATCTACTCGCGGCTGCTGAAGGAGCGGATCATCTTCATCGGCGACACGATCGAGGATCACCTCGCCAACCTCGTGATCGCCCAGCTCCTGTTCCTCGAATCCGAGGACCCGGAGAAGGACATCAGCCTGTACATCAACTCGCCCGGGGGTGTTGTGACGGCCGGCCTGGCGATCTACGACACGATGCAGTACCTGCGCGCGCCGGTCAGCACGATCTGCCTGGGCCAGGCAGCCTCGATGGCCGCGGTCCTCCTCGCGGCCGGGGCGAAGGGCAAGCGCTACGCCCTGCCGCACAGCCGGATCATGATCCACCAGGGCTCCGGCGGGTTCCGCGGCAACGCCCCGGACGCGGTCATCCAGATGCGGGAGTGGGAGCTCATCGTCCGGATGAACCACGAGATCCTCGCCCGGCACACCGGCCAGACGCTTGACCAGATCATCAAGGACACGGACCGGGACCGGTTCATGTCGCCCGAGGAGGCGCAGGAGTATGGCATCATCGATGCCGTCTACAGCCTCCAGGGGTCGTCGCTGATCTCAAAGGCCCACGACGCCGGCCTCTCCGGCGGCGAGGGCGGCAAGGTCGCGGAGATCCCCGGGCCGGAGACGAAGAAGTCGAAGGGCTGATCCCGGCGGCGGGCCGGGACGAACCACGACGGATGGACGAGGCAGGCGCGTGAGCACCACCAGCAGCAGCTCGAAGGGACCGAAGGTCCCGTACCGCTGCTCCTTCTGCGGCAAGAGCCAGGAACAGGTTCGCAAGCTCATCGCCGGCCAGGGCGTCTACATCTGCGACGAGTGCATCAACCTCTGCCAGGAGATCATCGAGGAGGAGATGCTCGAGCAGCCGAAGGCGAAGGCCTCGGCCTCGAAGCTCCCGAACCCGCGCCAGATCAAGGACTCCCTCGACCAG
>DATIUS010000149.1:0-7880 GCA_035466655.1 Candidatus Sulfomarinibacteraceae bacterium | reverse complement strand
CCCGTCCGCACCGTCACCGGTGGCCCCTCCCGTCGCGGTCCGGGCATACCGGTCCGAGGGCGGCCGGGCCAGGCGTCCGGCGGGAGGTCGGTCGCCCGGATCTGGCGGTCCGGCGTCGGCCGCCTCCGGCTCGGTAATCGGGTCCGTCATCGAGGGCATCGTACGGCCCGGGGTCGCCGGGCGGCGGCACCGCCGGCGGGGCACCGGCAGCGGGGGCGCGCTAGACTTCGGCCTCGTGAGCCATCCATCGCTCGGCCTCCCGCCACGCGACCTCACGGCCGGTCACCCGGACGCCGCGGCGGTGCTGCGCGCGGCCCGCTCCCGCCTCGCCGGCCGCGCCCTCGAAGTCGCACTCGACGCCGACCCGGGGTTCCGTGGGCGGTACGGCGAGCTCGCCCTTCGCCAGCTCCTTGCCGACACGGAGGCGATGGCGGATCGCCTGGCCGTGGCGCTCGGCTCCGGCGAGCCCGGGGTGATGGGCGCCTGGGCGGAGCAGCTCGCCCCGCGCTACCGGAAGCGGAACGTGCCGATGGACGACATCATCGGGATCGCCCAGGGCCTCCGCGCGGCTGCCGCGAGCGCCGTCGCACCGGACGCAGTGCCCGCCCTGGACGCCGCGATCGACGCCGCCGTGGCCGCGCTTCGATGGCACCGCCGCCTCGGCGGCGACGCCCGGAAGCGCAACCCGGTCATCGCCTTCATCTACAAGGGAGCCTGAGCCGGTGACGATCAAGTGGGTCCAGGCCGACCCGCTGGTCATGAACGGCGAGCCGTTCTGCTACGGCTCGCGGCTGACGGTCCGCCAGCTCCTCGAGCTGCGCCGGGGCGGCTTCACGCTGACCGCGCTGATCAAGGACCATCCCGAGCTGAAGCGGATGGGGATTGCGGCGGCCTACAGCTACGCGGCCACTCACCGCGACCGTTACGCGGAGTTCTTCGAGCCCGACGGCTCGCTCTCCGGTCCCGGCCTGACGGACGCGGAGGCGGCCGACCTCCCCGAGCCGTACCGCGCCGCCGGCATCGTGGTGAAGCCCCACGCCTGAGCCGACCCCCTGCCGGCGTCCGGCCGAGCCGGGCGCAGACGGGACCCGGCGCGATCTGGTGGTACGCTCCCGGTTCAGCATCGGAGCGCCCCAAGACCCATGACCGACACGACCGACACGACCCCGCCCGCCGCGACCCCCGCATCACCCGTATCCCCCGCGACCCCCCCGGCCTTCGACGCCGAGCGGCGTGCCACCGAACTCGCCATCCTCGATGCGCTGCGGGCCGTGGTGGACCCCGAGATCGGGATGAACGTCGTCGAGCTCGCCCTCATCCGGCAGATCCTGCTCGGCGAGAACGAGACCGAGATCAAGATGATCCTCACCACCCCGTTCTGTCCGTACGCCGGGTCGATGATCCAGCAGGTCCGGGAGCAGGCCGAAACGGTCGTGGACCACCCCGTGAAGGTGACGCTGCTGGCCGAGCGCTGGGACCCGCGCGACGCCGGCCTGATGTGGTGAACCGGCCAGCGCTGCGATGACCCGAAGTGGTGGCCTGACGTGGTGAACCGCCGCTCCCCGCTCGATTCGGTCGTCGCCACGACCCGCGGCGACGACGGCACGACCGGCCTGCTCTACGGTGGAGACCGGATCTCGAAGGACGATCCCCGGGCGGAGGCCTACGGGACGATCGACGAGGCCGTCGCCGCGCTCGGTCTCGCCCGCGCGAACCTCGGCGTCAAGCGCCGGATCGGCACGCTTCCACCCGTCCTCGGCGGCCTCGGCGACCTGATCCTGCGGTTCCAGCGCGAGCTGTTCGTCGTTGGTGCCGAGCTGGCCACGAACCCCGAGGCCTGGGATCGCCTGGAGGACGGCCGGACGCGGGTCTCCGCGTCGATGGTCGCCGATGTCGAGGCGCTGCTCGTCGAGGCGGAAGCCGCGATCGTGCTTCCGACCGAGTTCGTCGTCCCCGGGGAGACGGTCACGAGCGCCGCCCTGGAGCTCGCCCGGACAATCCTCAGGCGCGCTGAGCGCCGCGTCGTTGCGCTCCAGGGAGCGGGCCTCGTCCCCGGGGAGCACGCCATCCCGTACCTCAACCGGCTCGCGGACCTGCTGTGGGTGCTGGCGCGCGCCGCGGAGGGTGCAGAATCGCGCCGGGCGACGCCAGCCCGCCGCGAACCACGTCCCGGCCCGCGCTCGCGGGTCGCCGGCGCAGGAGGAGAGACCCGATGACCTTCCCGTCCACGTCCCAGTCGCAGGGCCAGCTCGAGGTCCGGCCGTCCGTCGCGCTCGCCGCGGGCCTGCTGGGCCAGGCGTTCCTGTGGATGTTCGCCGGGCTCCTGCTCACGGCCGGTGTCGCCTTCGTGGTCCAGTCCAGCCCGGCCGTCATGGCCACGGTCGCCGATGCCTGGCTGTTCGTCGTCATCGGCCAGCTGGCGCTGGCCTGGGGGATCGGGCTCGGGATCCGGCGGATGAGCGCCACCCTCGCCCTCGGGCTCTTCTTCGTCTATGCGGCGACACTCGGGTTCACGATCGGCGTGATCGTCTCGCTCTACACCGGCGAGTCGGTCTTCACCGCCTTCCTGTCGGCGGCGGCCATGTTCGGCGGCGCCGGGCTCTACGGGGTCACGACGAAGCGCTCGCTCGTCGGCCTCGGCGGGATCCTGACCGTCGGCCTGTTCGGCCTCATCGGCGCCTCGATCGTCAACCTGTTCCTCCCGAACGGCGCGTTCGGCTGGTTCATCTCGCTCGGCGGCGTGGTCCTGTTCACCGCGCTCACCGCCTACGACGCGCAGCGGATCTCGTCGGGCGCGCTCGTGGGCGTCGCCGGGTCGATCGAGAAGGCGGCGGTCCTCGGCGCCCTCCAGCTCTACCTCGACTTCGTCAACCTCTTCCTGTTCCTCCTGCGGCTGTTCGGCAACCGCCGCTGACACCGGCCCGCCCAGCGCGGGCCTGCTCGCCCGCGAGCAGCTCGGCGCCGGCGCGATGTCGTCAGGCGAGCGGCAGAAGGTCGGCCACCGACTCGACGATGACGTCGGCCAGCGCGCCGAGGCTCGCATGGTCGCCAACCCCGGTCAGGACGCCGATCGTCAGCCCCGCTCCGGCCGCCCGCCCCATCGCGAGATCTGCCGGCGAATCGCCGATCACCGCCGCTCGCGCCTCCGGCACGCCGAGCAGCCCGCAGATCCAGTGGACGGCATCGGGGTTCGGCTTCACCGGCCGGCCGTCGTCTGCACAGGCGACCGCCTCGACGAGGCCGTCGATGCCGAGGTGGGCGAGCGTTCGTTCGGTCGGCTCGCGGTCGTCGGAGGTCGCCACCGCGATCCTGATTCCGGCGGCGCGAAGGCCGCCGAACAGCACACGGAGATCGGTGATCGGCCGGGCGAGGGCCACCGGATCCGGGGCGTGCCAGGCGGCGGCGACGATCCGCTCGGCCTCCCTCGGCGCCAGCCCGGTCGCGGCCAGGGTGTCCACCAGCAGGCTCCGGAGGCGTCGCATCGGCGTCGCCGCGAGCGGGCCGTGGGGCAGGACCCGCCCGGACTCGACGTCCACGCCGAGCACGTCGTGGAGGAGATCGTCCAGGCGCGCTCCCTCGTGTGCCTCGGCCATTCGGTCGGCGAGCGCCCGCACCCAGCCGCCCCACATCCAGTCGAATTCGATGAGCGTGCCGTCCTTGTCGAAGACGGCCAGCTCGATGCCGGCGAGCGGGCCCGACCGCCCGGTCACGCCTCCGCGACGAGCGCGTCGGTGTCGATGACGGGCACGGACTCGAGGACGAGCGGTCCCTCCGCCGGGAAGGAGATCGCGGTCGACGCCTCGAGCTGGGGGAGGACGAGCGTCGGCTCGTTGAACTCGTCGAGGGTGACGAGGACGCCGTCACCGATCCGCACCCGGATCCGGACGATCGATCCGAGGAAGCTGACGTCGGCCACGGTCCCGCGCAGGACGTTTGAGCCGGCGGGGCCCTCGCCCAGGGAGACCATCTCCGGCCGGAGCGCCAGTGAGATCGTGTCGCCCGTCCGCGCCGCAACGGGCCGCGAGATCCGGATCTCCTGGCCGCGGATGCTGAGGCGCCCGCTCCCCGAATCGACGACGCCGGCCGGCAGGACGTTGAGGGTCCCGACGAACGAGGCGACGAACGCCGTGGTCGGGAAGTTGTAGACCTCGAACGGGGTCCCGATCTGCTCGATCCGGCCGTCGCTCATGACCACGACCCGGTCGGACAGGGAGAGCGCCTCCTCCTGGTCGTGGGTGACGTAGACCGTGGTGATCCCGAGCTGGCGCTGGATCGCCCGGATCTCGTGCCGGAGCGTGACCCGGATCTTCGCGTCGAGGGCGGACAGCGGCTCGTCGAGCAGGAGCACCTGCGGCTCGAAGGCGAGCGCCCGGGCGAGCGCGACCCGCTGCTGCTGGCCGCCCGACAGCTGGTAGGGGTAGCGCGCGGCCTTGTCGCCGAGGTGGACGAGGTCGAGCAGCTCTGCGACGCGCTTCCGGATCTGGTCGGCCGGACGCTTGCGGACCTTCAGCCCGAAGCCCACGTTGTCGCCGACGCTCATGTTCGGGAACAGCGCGTACGACTGGAAGACCATCCCGACGTCGCGCCGGTTCGGCGGGCGGTAGGTGATGTCCGTGCCGTCGAGGATGATCGTCCCGGCCGTCGGGACCTCGAAACCGGCGATCATCCGGAGCGTGGTCGTCTTGCCGCAGCCGGACGGCCCCAGGAAGCTGACGAACTCGCCGCGCTCCGCGGACAGGTTGAAGTCCTCCACGGCGACGGTCGCCCCGAAGTGCTTCTGCACGCCGGTCAACACGAGGAAGCTCATCGGGCGTTCTTCTCCAGGCTCAGCGGGCGCCGACGACGGTGACCCGGCCGCGCGTTCCACGGCCGATGAGGGCGATGACGATCATGGCGATCCAGGTCAGGCCGAAGCTGATCAGTGAGACGGCCGCCGGCTCGAAGGCCTTGTTCTGGCCGAGCAGCGAGAGGTAGACCCCGAACTGGTTGTTGCGGGCCAGGAACGAGGCGATCGTGTACTCGCCGACGACGATGGCGAGCGTCAGGAAGGCCCCCGACAGGAGCGCGGTCCGGAGGTTCGGCAGGATGACCTGGAGGATGATCCGGGTCCAGCCGGCGCCGAGGCTCTGGGCGGCCTCGGTCAGCGCCCGGACGTCGATCGCGGCGAGGCCCGTGTCCACGGCCCGGTACATGTACGGGAAGGACAGGACGACGTAGGCCGCGACGAGGAGCGCGTCCGAGCCGAACTCGGTGGCGGTGAAGACGAACGGCTTGCGGCTGTAGACACGGATGATCCCGAACACGAGGATGACCGCCGGGATGATGAACGGCATGAGCGTCACGAACTCGACGAACGGGCGCAGGCGCGGCACCTTGAGCCGGACCCAGAAGGCCGTTGGGACGATGATGACGAGCGAGACGACGATCGTGATGATCCCGATCGTGAACGAGTAGAGCAGGCTCCCGGAGAACTTCGGGTCGGCGAGGACGTTCGTGTAGGCGAGCGTGGTCGGCTTCGGGCGGAGCGAGAACTCCAGGGTCGCGAACAGCGGGAGCAGGAAGTAGACGACCCCGACGAGCAGGATCAGCCAGGCGACGAGCGAGCTGCGCCGCCGCCGCTTCCGGTCCGTTGCGCCCGCACGGGGCTTCAGCCACGAGCGCATCACGCCGAGCGGGCCGAAGGGCGTCTGACCGCCGACCGTCATGACCGCAGCCACCGTTCGGAGCGCCGCTGGAGGAGCGTGTAGACGGTGATGCTGAAGGCCATGATCACGACCATCCCCATCGCCATCGCGTAGCCCAGCCCGGGGTTGTGCAGGACGTCGCCGCGGATCTGGCGCCCGATCGCGATCGTGACGATCTCGATCGTGCCGCCGGTCAGCTGGAAGGCCGTCGCCTGGGCCCCGAACGCGTTGCCGAAGAGCAGGATCATCGTCCCCAGGATCGACGGCGCCAGGATCGGGAGAGCCACGTGGCGCCAGTACTGGAAGGCGCTGGCGCCGAGGTTCTCCGACGCCTCCCGCCACTCGCGGCGGAGCCCGTCCAGGGCCGGCGCGATGATCAGGACCATCAGCGGGAACTGGAAGTAGAGGTAGACGATCTCGAGCCCGGTCTTGCTGTAGATCGTGAACCCGAGGTCCTGGCGGAGGCTGATCCCCTTGGGCGACGCCGCGAATGGCCACGTTGAGCAGTCGGTCGCGAGCCCGAGGGCCTGGCACCAGTACGGCGGCTGCTCCAGGAAGAACTTCGTGAGCAGGCCGAGGTTGCCGATCGTGAACACGAACGCGAGCGCGAGCGGGACACCGGCGAAGTTCGAGGCGACCCCCGAGAAGGTCATGACCGCGGAGCGGATCCAGCCCGGGAGTCCGCCCATGATCACCGCCCAGGCCAGGAGGAACCCGAAGATGCCGCCGGCGAGCGCGGTGACCAGGCTGATCTCGATGCTGTTGAGGAAGGCCCGGGGGATCGTGCCGGTGGTCAGGTCGGCGAAGTTCTGGAGCGTGAGGTCGCCGTCCGCGTTCTGGAAGCTGCCGATGACGAGGAACCCGACCGGCAGGCCGAGGGCGGCGAATGCGAACAGGAAGAACGGCACGACGCCGACCCACGCGAACGTGGGTCGGCGTCGGACGCGAACTGACGGCGAGGTCACGGCCGGAGGCCGGACATCAGGCTCGATCGGAGCCGATCGTTACTGGACGACCGCGCCGACCACGTTGGGCCACTCGGTCGTGATGAGCGCCTTGGCCGCGTTCAGCTGATCCAGGCTCGGGAAGACGGCGCCGGCGACGTCCGGCAGCTTCGCGAGCGCCTCGGCCGGGACCGCGTTGGTCGCGACGAGGTTCTCGTAGCGGATCGGGTGGCAGTAGCCGGACAGCCAGAGGTTCTGTCCCTCATCGCTGTACAGGTACTCCATCCACAGCTTGGCGGCGTTCGGGTGCGGGGCGTAGGCGCTGATCGCCTGGACGTAGACCCCGGCGAACCGCCCGGACGTCGGCACCACGACCTCGATGGCCGGCCCGCCGGAGGCGGCGGATCCATCACGGTTCGAGAGCGCGTTGTAGGTCCAGCGGATCGTGATCGGGGTCTCGCCGGAGGCGATCGTGCCCGGCTTGGCGATGACCGGCACGAAGTTGCCGGCGTCGTTCAGCTGCTTGAAGAAGTCGAGGCCCTTCGACGCGTCGTCGAGCGAGCCGCCGTTGGCCAGCGACGCCGCGAAGACGGTCTGGATCGCCTGGTTGGACGCCAGCGGGTCACCGGCGAGGGCGATCTGGCTCGCGTACTCCGGCTTGAGGAGGTCCGCCCAGTCCTTCGGCACGTTCGTCACGACGGCCGTGTTCACCTCGAACGACAGCACGCCGTAGTAGTCGCCGTACCAGTAGCCCTCGGCATCCTTGGCGCTGTCCGGGATCGTGTCCCAGGTGGCGACCTTGTACGGCTGGATCAGGCCCTCGGCCTTGGCCGACGGACCGAACGCGAGGCCGACGTCGATGACGTCCGGCGCCTGGGGTCCGGGGTTGTCCTTGTTCGCCTTGATTGCCTCGATCTCGTCGCCGGAGCCGGCGTTCGGATCGAGCTCATTGACCTCGAGGCCGTACTTGGCCTTGAAGCCGTCGATGACCGCGCCGTAGGCGCACCAGTCGTGCGGCAGGGCGATCGTGGTGAGGGTGCCCTCGGCCTTCGCGGCTTCGATGAGGGCGGCCATCGGGTCGGGGGCTTCCGTTGCCGGTGCCTCGGTGGCTGGCGCCGCCGTCGGCGCCGTGGTCGCCGGGGCCTCGGACGCTCCGCCACCACACGCGGCGACGATGATCGCGAGAATCGCTCCGCCCACCATGAGGCGAGGCATCGTGCGGGTCGTGGTCAACTGCTCCTCCAACTAACGG
>DATIUS010000148.1:0-2133 GCA_035466655.1 Candidatus Sulfomarinibacteraceae bacterium | reverse complement strand
TGTACTCGGGGTCGGCGAGCGGGGTGTCCTTCGCCGCGAAGGTCGCGACCTTCTCGATGAGGTCGTCGCGGTTGGGGAGGAACTCGTGGAGCGGCGGGTCGATGAGGCGGACGACGACCGGGAGACCGTCCATGGCCCGGAAGATCCCCTCGAAGTCGCCCTGCTGGAGCACCTCGAGCTTGGCCATCGCCGCGTCGAACTGCGCGACGACCGCCTGCTCGTCCGCGTCGAGCGCGTGCCCGGCGGCCGCCCTGGCCTTGGCGCGGGTCGCGACGGTGGCCACGAGGATGGCGCCGCGCACGATCTCCAGGCGATCGCCCTCGCGGAACATGTGCTCGGTGCGGCAGAGCCCGATGCCCTCGGCCCCGTACGACCGGGCCTGCTCCGCCTCCTCGGGCTTGTCGGCGTTGGTCCAGACGCCCATGCGCCGGATGCCGTCCGCCCAGCCGAGGATCGTCTTGAGCTCGTCCTGGTCCTCGTACCGGGCGCTGACCGTCGGCAGGGCGCCCGCGAGCACCTCGCCCGTGGACCCGTCGATGGAGATCCAGTCGCCCTCGCCGATCGTGAGGCCCGTGGCGGTGGACCGGGCGTGGCGCGCGTCGGCGTCCACGTGGAGCTCCTCGGACCCGGCCACGCACGGCTTGCCGATCTGGCGCGCGACGATCGCCGCGTGCGAGGTGGCGCCGCCCTTGGCCGTGAGGATGCCCTCCGCCACGGCCATGCCCGGGAAGTCGTCGGGCGAGGTCTCCTCGCGCACGAGGATGACCTTCTCGCCGCGCCCGGCCCACTCGACCGCGGCCTTGTACGTGAACACGGCCTTGCCGACGGCGGCGCCCGGCGACGCGTTGAGGCCCTTGGCGATCACCTGGGCGCCCGTGCGGGCCTTGGGGTCGAACTGGTCGCGCAGGAGCTGGTCCACCTGGGACGGCTCGATGCGGGTGACGGCCTCCTCCTTCGTGATGAGGCCCTCCTCCACCATCTCGACGGCGATCTTCACGGCCGCGGCCGCGGTGCGCTTCGCCGAGCGGGTCTGGAGCATGTACAGCTTGCCGCGCTCGATCGTGAACTCGAGGTCCTGGACGTCGCGGTAGTGCTTCTCGAGCTGGTGCCCGATCCTGAGGAACTCGTCGTACGCCGCGGGCAGGTCGTCCTTGAGGTGGCTGATGTCCTTCGGCGTCCGGATGCCGGCGACCACGTCCTCGCCCTGGGCGTTGGTGAGGTACTCGCCGTACAGCTCCCGGGTGCCGTCGAACGTGTTGCGCGTGAACGCGACCCCGGTCCCGGAGTCGTCGCCCATGTTGCCGAACACCATCGTCACGACGTTGACCGCGGTGCCCAGGTCGTGGGGGATCTTGTTGTACTCGCGGTAGGACCTGGCGCGCTCGCCGAACCAGGAGGCGAACACCGCCTTGATCGCGAGGTCGAGCTGCTCGTAGGGATCCGTCGGGAAGTCCCGACCGGTGTCCTCGCGGACGATCCCCTTGAACGCGGCGACGAGCTCCCTGAGGTCCTCGGCCGGCAGGTCGCTGTCCGCCTTCACGCCCCGGGCCTGCTTCTTCGCCTCGAGCGGCTCGTCGAACCGGCGCCCCTCGACGCCCATGACGATCCGGCCGAACATGGCCACGAACCGGCGGTACGCGTCCCAGCCGAAGCGCTCGTTGCCGGTGAGCGCGATGAGCCCCTGGAGCGTCTCCTCGTTCAGCCCGAGGTTGAGGACCGTGTCCATCATGCCGGGCATCGAGAACTTGGCGCCCGAGCGCACCGAGACGAGGAGCGGGTTGGCCGCGAGCCCGAAGCCCTTCCCGGTGTCCGCCTCGACCTCCTTGATCGCGGCGAGGACGTCCTCCCACAGGCCGTCCGGCAGGCGCTCGCCCGCCTCGAAGTAGTCGTTGCACGCCTCGGTGGTGATCGTGAACCCGGCCGGAACCGGGAGCCCCGCCCGGGTCATCTCCGCGAGGCCGGCGCCCTTGCCGCCGAGCAGGTCGCGCATCGTGCTGTCGCCCTCGGCGCGTCCGTCGCCCCAGGCGTAGATGTAGCGCTTGGCGGCGACGTGGGGACGCTCGGGGGATGTGGCAGGGCGGTCGGCCATTGGAACGAGGGCTCCCTTCGCATGGGCGGGCGTGCAGGCTGCAG
>DATIUS010000147.1:0-11754 GCA_035466655.1 Candidatus Sulfomarinibacteraceae bacterium | reverse complement strand
GGCCTCGACCTCGGGGGCACGAACATCAAGTGGGCGGTCGTCGAGCGCGACGCCGATGCCTGGCGGTCGCTCGACCGCGACCAGGTCGCGACACCGGCCGCGGACGGCCCGGACGCCGTCGTCCGCCGCCTCGCGACGGTCGGCGCCGAGGCCGTCGGCCGCAACCCGGGCGTCTCGTCGGTGGGGATCGGCATCCCCGGGCTGTACGACCCCGTCGCCGGAACGACGCGTCTCCTCGTCAACTTCCCCGGCGACTGGGCCGGGGTGCCCGTCGCGAGCCGAGTCGGTACGGCCCTTGGGCTGCCGGCGGCCCTGATCAATGACGCCCGCGCATTCGGGCTCGCCGAGCTTCGCCTCGGCGCCGGGCGGGGAGCCTCCTCGATGATCGGGATCACGCTCGGGACCGGGGTCGGGGGCGTGATCGCCATCGACGGCCACGTCCACCAGGGCCACGACGGCACGGCCGGTGAGATCGGGCACCTGACGATCGAGCCCGACGGACCGTGGTGCAACTGTGGGAACCGGGGCTGCCTGGAGGCGTTCGCCCGGGCCGACCAGATCGCCGCCGCCTGCGGGACCGCGACGGCCGAGGAAGGGGTCGCGCGGGCACGGGCCGGCGATGCCCGTGCGGCGGACGGCCTCGCCCAGGTCGGGCGCTACCTCGGGATCGGGGTTGCCGACCTGATCACGCTCATCACGCCGGACCGGATCGTGATCGGTGGCGGGGTGTCGGCTGCCGGGGATCTCCTGACGGCACCGATCTGGGCCGAGATCCGGCGCCGCGTTCGAGTCACCTCCCTCGACGACGTCGAGATCGTGACGGCGGAGCTCGGCACGTGGGCGGGGGCGATCGGAGCCGCCATCCACGGCGCGGAGGCGGCCGGGCGAAGGGATGCGGCCGCCCGCACCGCGACGGTCGGGTGACCGGGGCGACGGCCTCGTGACCGGGGCGACGGCCTCGTGACCGGCGCGGCGACGGCCCCATGACCGGCGCGGCTCCCCGGTGACCACCTCCGCGGGGTTCACCATCGAGGGCCGGCTGGTCCTCGAGGACCGGATCGTCGCCGGCCGGATCACGATCGAGGACGGGACGATCGCCGCGATCGACCTCGGCGACGAGGCGGCGGCCGGTGGGCAGGCGGGGGAGGGGCCCGCGGCAGACCGCCCGTACGTCGCCCCCGGGTTCGTCGACGTCCACGTCCACGGCTGGGGCGGCCACGACGCGATGGGCGATCGCGCCGCGCTCGACGGCATGGCCCGCCGGCTCCTGCGACGCGGCGTGACCTCGTTCCTGCCCACGGCGGTCACCGCGCCGTTCGGCGAGCTCGTCGCCTTCGCCGAGCGCGTCCGTGCCTGGCTGCCGGACGCCCCGACCGACGGGGCCGAACCGCTCGGGTTCAACCTGGAGGGGCCATATCTCGCCGCCGCCCGCCGCGGCGCGCACGACCCGGCCCACCTCCAGCTGCCGCCCGCCGCTCCGAACCGGACGCTGGAGCCACTCGTCGACGGCCTCCGCCTGCTGACCATCGCGCCGGAGCTGCCCGGCGCGATCGAGCTCATCCGGTGGCTGCGCGACCGCGGGGTCGCGATCTCGATCGGCCACTCGGCGGCGACGTTCGAGGAGGCACAGGCGGGCTACGGTGCCGGCGCGACGTCGACGACGCACCTCTTCAACGCGATGAGCGGTCTCGACCATCGCGCCCCGGGCATCGCCGCGGCCGCCCTCCTCGACGACGCGGCGTACGTCGAGCTCATCGCCGACGGCGTCCACGTCCACCCCTCGCTGTGGCCGCTCATCACGCGGCTCAAGCCGCCCGACCGGCTGCTGCTCGTGAGCGACGCCATCGCGTTGGCGGGCCTGGGCGACGGGCGCGGGCGGATCGGCCGCCTCGAGGTCGAGGTGGTGGGACCGCTCGTCACGCTCGTCGGGACCTCGACCCTCGCCGGGTCCGTTCTCGCCCTCGACATGGCGGTCCGGAACCTCGTGGCCGCGGGCGTGGGGCTGCCCGCGGCCGTCGCGGCCGCCGGCCGCAATCCCCTGGCCCTGCTCGGCGTCTCGGATCGCGGCCGGATCGCGGTCGGCCAGCGGGCCGATCTCGTCGAGCTCGACCCGGGGCTCCGGGTCCGGCGCGTCATGCGTGCCGGGACCTGGTTCGCCGGCGAGGCGGGCTGACCGGAAGCGCCGCCAGGGGCGGGCGGGTCTCTCGCCATCGGCTGTCGCAGCGCCGTCAGCGGGGCGGCATCGCCTCGAATGTCCGCTCGATGTCGTCGAGCATCCGGATCGTCGCGGCGGACACGACCTCGAGGTAGCGCTCGCCGAACTCGGCGGTCGCCTCGCGCGCGTCCCCCCAGGTTCCCGAGTGGGTGGCCCGATGAACCGAGCCGGGCGCGGAGAAGAAGAACGCCGTGTGGACCGGGGCGGGGCTCGTGACCTCTGGGAACGGCGGCATCTCGGCGTTCGCCCGGTCCATGTCGACGAGCGCCGGGTTGATGGCCAGCATCGCCGACGTCTCGCCGCGGTTGGCGTGGAGGCCGGTGGACGGACCGAAGAACTCGGACGCCTCGGCCGCCGACATGCCGTCCCAGTAGTTGACCGGGAAGGCCCGCACGCCCTTCGGCATCCGCTCGGCGGCGCTCGCGCAGGCGTAGGCGATCGCGTAGGTGTTGTCGTAGTGGCCGTTGAGGAAGACGATCCGGGTGAACCCAGCGGCCGCCAGCGACGCGCACAGGTCCTCGATGACCGCCATGAACGTAGGGATCCGGAGCTGCACGAGACCCGTGAACCCGGTGTGCGGATAGGACAGCCCGTAGTTGATGGGGGGTGCGACCAGGGCCCCGACCCGTGGCGCGACGCGGCGGGCCACCTCCTGCGGGACGAAGACATCGGTCAGGAGCGGCCCATGGGGCCCGTGCTGCTCGGTGGAGCCCGTCGGCACGATCACGGTCCCGTGATCGGCCAGGAACGCCTCGACCTCGAGGTTGGTCATCTCGCCCAGGAACACGGTCGGCGGTTTCATCGCGTCCTCCTTGTCTCGCGTCAGGCGATGAGCGTCGTGAGCTCTCCGATGCCCTCGATCCAGACCGTCACGGTGTCGCCGATCCGGAGGTGGCGGTCCGGCCCCAGGGGTCCGGCAAGGCGGGCCGGTGTGCCGGTCGCGATCAGATCCCCCGGCCGGAGCGTCACGTGGCGGCTGAGGTAGGCGATCACGGCGGCGACCGGGAACCGCATCTGCGCGCTGTGGCCGTCCTGGATCGGGACGCCGTTGATCGTGCAGCCCAGCCGCACGTTCCCGGGCTCGATCTCGTCGGCCGTCACGACCCAGGGGCCCACGGGGCAGAAGCCGGGGAGCGACTTGCCGAGCAGCCACTGGTCGCCGTCGAGCCACGGGTCGCGCGACGAGATGTCGTTGATGCACGTGTACCCGAACACGTGCCGCAGCGCCGCTTCGGGCCGGACGGCCCGTGCGGCCTCGCCGATGACGACCCCGAGCTCCGCCTCGGCGTCGACGCTGGCGGTCAGCGCGCGATCCCAGGTGACGATCGAACGGTGGCCACCCACCGAGGCCGGCAGCTTGGCGTAGACGAGTGGCCGGTCCGGCCGGTCCGGATCCGGCTCGCCGGGGGCCGCGTAGTTCAGCCCGATCGTGTAGATGGCGCCCGGGTCGGGCACGGCCGGCCCGAGCTCGACCTCGGCGAGCGGCCGGTACGCTCGTTCCGGCTGGCGGCTCACCCAGTCGTGGACCCGTCGCAACCCGTCCGGGCCGCTCGCCGCGATGCCGCGCAGCGAGCCGAGCCCGGCGTCCGGCAGCGCGAGCGGCAGGAACGTCCGGTCACGGATCAGCGCGACCGATGCGCGCCCGTCCTCGACGACCGTGGCGAGCCGCATCGGTCAGGCGCGGGCGCCGGCGTCGGCGAGCAGCGGCGCGACGGCGGCGCGCATGACCGCGGCCATGCCGCCCACCCCGGTCCAGCGCTCGAAGGCGATGGCCGCCTGCTGGATGAGCATCTCCGACCCGTTCGCCGCGCGGAGGCCGCGCGCCCGCGCCGCATGGAGCAGCGGTGTCTCCGGCGGCACGTAGACGAGGTCGAACACCGTCGCGTCCGGCCGGAGCAGCTCGACCGGGATCGTCGCGCCCGGCGCGAGCATGCCGACCGTCGTCGCGTTGACCGCGAGGTCCGTACGGCGCAGCGCGGCCGTAAAGGCGGGATCGTCCAGCGCCACCGCCGAGACGGTCCCGGCGCCGACCCCGGCGAAGCGCTCGGCGAGCGCCACCGCGGACGAGGTCGTGCGATTGCCGATCGTGACCCCGCGCGCCCCGGCCGCCAGGCAGGCGAAGACGATCGCGTGGGCCGCGCCGCCGGCCCCGGCGACGACGACGTCCACCCCCGCGAGCGGGCGACCCATGGCCAGCTCGACCCCGGCCCGGAAGCCCGGGGCATCGGTATTGAAGCCGACCAGCTCCCCGGCCGCGGTCCGGGCGACGCTGTTGACCGCCCCGATCGCGGTGGCGTCGGGCTCAACCGAGTCGCACAGGCCGGCGACCAGCCGCTTGTACGGCGCCGTGACCTGGAGCCCGAGCCAGTCGGCTCCCCGCGCCGCGGCGACCGCGTCCGCGACGGCCTCGGGCTCGAGCTCGAGCAGCTCGTAGCGTGCGTCGATCCCGGCCGCGGCAAAGGCGGCGTCGTGCATGACCTGCGAATGGCGTCGCTTGAGCGGCTTGCCGATCAGGGCGACGCGCCGGGTCACGGCCGCGACGAGGCCATCCGGCGCACCGGCCCGGCCGTGGCCGGGAACCGGAGGCCCGGGATGATCTCGGTAACCCAGTCCCGGAGCTGCGCCGGATCCGGGGTCATCGTGTGGAGCATGAAGTACCCGACGCCTGCGTCGATCCGGCGCTGGAGCGAGGCGATCACCTCGTCAGGCGTCCCGAACAGGTAGACGGACTCGAGGTACTTCTCGCCCCGCTCGGCGCTCATCACCTTCAGGAAGGCGCGGTGCTGCTCCTCGCGGGCCGTGGCCGGGTCGTTCGTGAGGACGAGGTGGAGGAAGTTCTCGTGGGCGACGACGCACTCGTCCGGATCGCGACCGTGCTCGCGGTAGTAGGCCTGGAGCTCGGCCCAGTCCCGGGCGATGTCGTCCGGCGGGCAGGTCGGCCGCGGGATCCAGCCGTCGACTCGCAGCGTGCGCGCCTTGACCGACTCGACGAAGCGCGGCAGGTCGGGCGACTTGGGGTCCGCCAGCTGGGATCCGCCGCCGATCCAGATCTCGGGCCGTCGCGACGAGCGCGGCTCGACGAACACGTCGTCGACCGAGTAGTACCGGCCGTGATAGGTGACGGTCTCGCCCTCGAGGAGCGGGATCATGACGTCGAGCATCTCGTCGGTCCGCTTGCCCCGTTCCGACTTGTGGACGCCGACGGCCTCGTACTCGGCATCGTTCCAGCCGACGCCGGCGCCCAGGATCATCCGGTTCTCGGACAGGAACTGGAGCGTCGCGAGCTCCTTGGCCAGGATGACGGGGTTGCGCAGCGGCATGATCAGGATCGAGGTCCCGAGGCGGACCCGCTCGGTCGCGCCGGCCGCAACGGCGAGCGCCGAGAGCGGCTCGAGGAAGTTGACCGAGTAGAAACGTCTCGCGGCCAGCAGGTGGTCGGTCACGAAGAGCGAATCGAAGCCGAGGTCCTCCACCGTCCTGGCGAACGCCTTGATCCCGCGCGCCCGCTCCGGCCCGTCGCCGTCCCAGATGTACGAGGGCAGGAAGACCCCGAAGCGGCCGATCTCACTCACCTGTGTTCGTCCCCCAGCTCACTCACCGATGCCATCGGGGTCAGCGGCCCCGGCGGCGTCATCGACCCGCGCGACCTCATCGGCCGCGGTACTCCGGATCGCGCTTGCCGAAGAACGCACGCGCTCCCTCCAGCATGTCCTCGCTGTCGAAGATGCGCTCCGAGGCGTCCAGCTCGGCCGCGAGCCCGGCATCGAGGCCCAGGTCCGGCGCGGCATCGATCAGCCGCTTCGCCTCGCGCACGGCGAGCGGGCCGCGGGCGGCGATCTCCGCCGCCAGCTCGTCGGCCGCCGCGCGCGCCTCGCCCGCCGGGACGACCCGGTTGACCAGGCCGATGCGCTCCGCCTCCTCGGCGCTGATGATCCGGCCGGTCAGGATCAGCTCCTTCGCCCGCGCCGGACCGACGACCCGCGGCAGCCGCTGAGTCCCGCCGCTCCCCGGCAGCACGGCCAGCCGCACCTCCGGCATGCCGAGCCGGGCCCGGGCGGACGCCACCCGCAGGTCGCAGCAGAGCGCCAGCTCCAGCCCCCCGCCGAGGGCGTCGCCCTCGATCGCGGCGATCGTCGGCATCGGCAACTCGGCGAGCTGCCGGTAGACGAGCTTCTCGAGCAGCAGCTTGCCCTCCGCGACGCGTCCGCGCAGCCCCTCGAACTCGCCGATGTGCGAGCCGGCGCAGAAGGCACGTTCGCCCCGGCCGCTGACCACGACCGCCCGGACCTCGTGGGCGGAGGCGAGCTTCGCCAGCGCGTCGCGCAGCTGCTCGGTGAGCTCGCGGGTGACGAGGTTGAGGGGCGGGTTGACGAGCTCGAGGTGGGCGACGCGGCCGAGCTCGAGCCCGATCAGCTCGCTCATCGGGCGGCCCCGGCGTCGGCGGCGAAATCGGCGGCGAGGCCCATCGGCCCGGTCGCGTACAGCCGCCGGTCCATCAGGCGCAGCGGATCCGCCACCCGCGGCCGGAAGCCCATCCGGTCGAGGACGTCGCGCTGGACGTCGATGCCCGGCGCGACCTCGGTCAGCACCAGACCGTCGTCGGCCAGGGCGAGGACGGCGCGATCGGTGATGTAGCGGACCACCTGGCCGCGCTCCCGGGCCAGGCGCGCGTTGAACGAGATCTCGCGGACCGCCGGCACGAACTTCGGGAGCCCGCCCTCCCGGACGACACGGACGCCGCCGTCGATCTCGAGCTCGAGGCCGCCGGCCGTCAGCGTCCCGACGAAACAGATCTTGCCGGTCCGGGCGCTGATGTTCGGGAAGCCGCCCGGTCCGCGGACCCGGCCCTCGAACGCGTGGACGTTCACGTTGCCCTCTGCGTCCACCTCGGCGAACGACAGGCTCGCGACATCGAGGCCGCCGCCTTCGTAGAACCCGAACATGTCTGGCTGGTCGATCATCGCCTGGAAGTTGAAGCCGGCGCCGCCCTCGTTGCCGGCGATGGGCACCCCGCCGAAGATCCCCTGCTCCACCGTCAGGACGAGCTGGTCCGTGATCCCCTCCTCCCAGGCCACCCGTCCGATGAGCTGGCTGATGCCGAACCCGAGGTTGCAGATCGCGCCGCGGGGGAATTCGAGCAGGGAGCGCCGCGCGATGATCTTGCGCACGTCGAGCGGGAGGGGCGGCTCCGGGGTCACCGGCTTGCGCATCGCGCCGGCATAGAACGGGGAGTCCTGGGTCGCGTAGGTCTGCCACTGCCCCGGGTCAACGTAGACGTAGTCGATCAGCGCGCCGGGGACCTTCACGTCCCGGGCCGGCAGGCTGCCGCGCGTGGCGAGGCGCTTGACCTGGGCGATGACGATCCCGCCGCTGTTGTGGGCGGCCATGGCCATGTCCAGCATCTCGGCCTGGATGGCCTCGCCCTCCATCGTCAGGTTGCCGTCCTCGTCGGCGGTGGTGCCGCGAATGACGGCCACGTCGATGGGAAAGGCGTGGTAGAGCAGCCACTCCCTGCCCCGCAGGGTAACCACCTCGACGAGATCATCTGTCGTCGCCGCGTTCTGCTTGCCGCCCGTCTGGCGCGGGTCGACGTAGGTCCCGAGGCCGACCTGGGTGACCAGGCCCGGCCGCCCGGCCGCGATCTCGCGCATGAGCTGCGACAGGACGCCCTGGGGGAACGAGTAGGACTCGAGCTCGTTCGCCTCGACCAGCGCCCCGAGCCGCGGCTCGTTGCCGATGTTGCTCCCGATCGTCCGGCGCATCAGGCCCGGCAGGCCCAGCTGCGAGAAGCCGCGGTCCGCGAAGTCGCCGATCCCGACCACACGCACCGTGGTCAGGTCTCGCGGCCGGCCCTCGGCGGTGAACACAGCCGCCAGCTCGTCGATGAAGCGCTGGGGCACGGCGTGGCCGGCCCCCGAGCCGCCGATCAGGAGCGTCGCGCCGTCCCGGACCAGCCCGACCGCGTCGCGAACGTCGACCAGCTTCGTCACGGCATGTAGCCCCCGGCATTCGGATTGAGGGTCTGGCCCAGGAACAGCGCGGACGCGTCGGACAGGAGGAAGATGACCGCGTCGGCCACCTCGTCCGCCCGGCCGAAGCGGCCGAGCGGCATGTCGCGCAGCCGCCGGCGCCCCTCCTCGCTATCGGCCAGCTCGGCCGTCATCTCGGTGAGGGTCATGCCCGGGGCGACGGCATTGACGCGGATCCCGCGCGGCCCGAACTCTCGGGCGAGCGCCCTGGTCAGGCCGATCAGCCCGGCCTTCGCGGCCGAGTAGGCAGCCGTCTCGGCGACGCCGATCTGGCCCAGCCGCGAGGCGATGTTGACGATGGTCCCGCTGCCCCGCTCGATCATCGACGGCAGGACGGCCCGGCAGGTGTGGAAGGCGGCGCTGAGGTCCGTGCGGATGACGGCGTCCCACGCGGCCGGCGCCGTCTCGAGGAACGGCCCCACGAGCGTCAACCCCGCGTTGTTGACGAGGGCATCGACCTTCCCGAAGCGATCGATGACCCTGGCCACCAGCGCCTCGGCCTGCTCGCCGTCGCCGATGTCGGCGGCGAACGGCTCGGCCTCGGCACCGACGCTCCGCGCACGGTCCACGGTGCGCTGCGCTCCGTCCGCCGAGCGGTGGTAGTGGACCGCCACGATCGCCCCTTCGGCGGCGGCCTTGACGGCCACCTCGGCGCCGATGCCGCGGCTGCTCCCGGTGACCAGGACGACCCGGCCGGCCAGCGCCTCGCCCATCACGAGGGACCCGCGGCTGCGAGCCCGGTGCGGGCCGGCGGCGCGCCCGTCGATTCGCGCATCACCAGCTCCGTGGGCAGCACGTCGCGGCTCGCCTGGTGCCCCGCGAGCAGGCGGTCCACCTGCTCGAACCCGCGCCGGCCCATCTCGCGCAGGGGCAGGCGCACCGTCGAGAGGCTCGGCGCCGTCATGGCGGCCATGGGGATGTCATCGAAACCGGCCACGGAGACCTCGCCCGGGACCGCGATCCCGAGCTCGGCCAGGCGCTGGAGTGCGCCGAGGGCGAGCAGGTCGTTCGCGCAGCAGATCGCGGTGAAGGGCGCCTCTCCGGCCAGCAGCGTGTCGACGCCGAGCACCCCGCCCTCGCGATCGAAGCCGGTCGTCACCACGAGCCCGGCATCGAACGGGATGCCCGCCGCGGCGAGGCCATCCCGGTAGCCGGCAAGGCGTTCGCGCGCGACGTAGAGCGATCGCGGCCCCGCCAGGAAGGCGATCCGGCGATGACCCAGGCCGACGATCGCGGCAACCATGCCGGCGATCCCGGCGGCGTTGTCGACGCTCACCTCCGGCTCGCCGAGGGCGTGCGGCGACAGGTGCACCACGGCCGCCCCGTGGTCCCGCATGGCGACCAGGTGCCTGGCCATCTCCTCGTTCAGTTCGGGGTCGTCCAGGCCGCTGCCCGCGAAGATGACGGCGGCGGCCCGGATGGAGCGCAGGAGGCGGACATACGAGCGCTCCCGTTCCGGGTCACGTTCGGAGGAGCAGGTGATGACCAGGTAGCCCGCCAGCGACGCCGCATCTTCGACGCCGCGCACCACCTCGGCGAAGTAGGGGTCGGTGATGTCGTGGACGATGACGCCGACGACGGGGACCTGGCTCTTGAGCAGCCCGCGAGCGAGCGCGTTGGGCACGTAGTCGAGCGTCCGAGCGGCAGCGAGCACCCGCGCCCGGGTGGCCGCGCTGACCGGGTAGTCGGCGGACGAGACGACGCGCGAAGCGGTGGCCGTCGAAACGCCGGCCAGCCTGGCGACCTCGGTGATGGATGCCACGTCGTCCGGCTCAGTAGGGGAAGGGGAAGGACTTCGGGTCCTCGCGCACGCTGATCCACTGCCACTGGGTGAACTCGTCCCAGTTCGCCGGTCCGCCGAACCGGCTGCCGTTGCCCGAGGCGCCCATGCCGCCGAACGGGATCGTCGCCTCGTCGTTGACGGTCTGGTCGTTGACGTGGACCATGCCGCTCCGGAAGCGCTGGGCGAGGGCCAGCCCGCGCGAGATCGAGCGCGTGTAGACCGCACCCGTGAGCCCGTACTCGCTGTCGTTGGCGAGGGCGAGCGCCTCCTCGTCGGTGTCGAAGACGACGACCGGGGCAACCGGCCCGAAGATCTCGTCCGTCCAGGCGGGCAGGGTCGTGGTCACGTCGGCGAGCACGGTCGGCCGGTAGAAGAGGCCATCGTGGGTGCCGCCGACGACCAGGCGCGCCCCGCCGTCGAGCGAGCGCCGGACGATGCCGTCCACGCGCTCGAGCTGCTTCTGGTTGACGATCGGCCCGAGGTCGACCTCCTCGCGGAACGGGTCGCCGAGCCTGAGGCGCGCGGCCTTCTCGGCCAACAGCGCGACGTAGTCACCGGCGACGCTGCGGTGGACGATGTGGCGGCCGGTCGCGAAGCAGACCTGGCCCTGGAACTGGAACGAGGCGAACGCGCCGGCCGAGGCGGCGGCCTCGAGGTCGGCGTCGTCCAGCACGACGAAGGCGTTGTTGCCGCCCAGCTCCAGGGAGACCTTCTTGAGCAGGCCGCCAGCCAGGGCGCCCACCCGCCGGCCGGCGGCCGTCGAACCGGTGAACGACACGACGGAGACGTTCGGATCCGTGACGATGGCCTCGCCGACGTCCGCCCCGCCGAGGACGACGTGGAGGAGCCCCTCGGGCAGGCCCGCCTCACGGAAGACGGCCTCGAACATGGCGCCGCCGCAGACCGGGGTCTGCGGATCGGGCTTGAGGACCACCGCGTTGCCGAGCGCCAGGGCCGGCGCCACGACCCGCATCCCGAGCACGCTGGGCGAGTTCCACGGCGTGATCGCCCCGACAACGCCGACGGGAACCCGCCGGAGCATCGAGAGCCGCCCGGGCACGACCGAGGGCACGAGCGAGCCGTAGGGTTGGAAGGGCATCGTCGCCGCGGCGTGGAGCTCGCCGATCGTGAAGTTCTGCTCGTGGTGCATCTTCCCGTGGACAGCGCCGGTCTCACGCTGCGTCCAGGTCCCGAACTCGTCGCGATGTGCCTCGTAGATGTCCGCCGCCCGGCGCAGGATCCGGGAACGCTCGGCGTAGTTCGTCTCGGCCCAGGCGGGCTGGGCCGCGGCCGCGGCGGCAGCAGCGCGGGCGACGTCGGCGGGCGTCGACCCCCCGATGGTCAGGAGGTGGATGCCGGAGGCCGGCTCATGCACCTCGCGGGCCTCCCCGGTGCCCGGCCGCCAGTCGGCCAGGAACGCGCCGAGCCAGGTTCCGGCGGCGGCCACAGGAGTCTCCTCAGCTGCCGGGGTGACCATCGTCTCCTCCTTCCGTGGCAGCGACCGTCTCGATGAAGCGCTCGACGTACGGCCTGGGCTCGGCCTCCGCGGCTGCCCGCCTGCCGGTCGCCGGATCGCGCCACACCGGGCCGCGGGAGATCAGCGCGTCGATGAGCCCCTCGTCGATGTACTCCGGGACCAGCCAGGACTTGACCTCGATCGCCTCCTGGCCGGGGTAGCCGATCAGCTCGCGGACCCGCTTGTCGGTGTAGTAGCCACCGACGATCGC
>DATIUS010000146.1:0-2319 GCA_035466655.1 Candidatus Sulfomarinibacteraceae bacterium | reverse complement strand
CACCGGGGTCCGGCGCGGCCCCGCCCGCGTCCACGACGCCGTGGCGGGCCGCCCCAGGTTCAGCCGGCGGCCCGGCCGGTCACGTAGACGATCGGGTGGACGAATCGCAGGTCCCGGGGCGCCAGCTCGCCGAGGCGCTCGAGCAGCCGTCGCCGGAGGGCTCGGCGCTCTCGCTCCACCAGCTCATCGAACAGCGATTCCTCGGAGAACTGCTCCAGGAAGTCGACGTACCCGCGTGGCGTCCATCGGTGGGTCATGACCTCGGCGCGCGCCTGGACGTCGCGGAACCCAGCGCGCCGCATCTGGTTCGAAGCGGCCATTGGGCTGGCCGGGTCACGCTCGCCAGGATCGGGCTCCGGAGGATCGAACCCGAACTCGTCGAGGACCTCTTCGAAGATGCGGTCCGGCGGGTCGACCGCGCCGTCGTCCCTGAGCAGCCAGGTGACATACCCGAGCGGCGCCCCCGGCCGGAGGACCCGCCTCGCCTCGCGCAGGGCCGCAGCCCGGCTCGGGACGAGCTGAAGGACGAACGACGACATCGCGCCGTCGAACTCGGCGTCGGCGAACGGCAGCCGGTCGGCGAACGCGACGGTCGTGCGGAAACGGTCCCGGGAGGCGGCCGGCAGGCTTCGGCCGGCCTCGCCGTCTGCGAAGCGCGCCATCTCGGACGACGCGTCGATGCCGGTGACGCACACGCCCGGCCAGCGCTCGATCGCGCGAAGGGCAAGGGTCCCGGTGCCCGTCCCGATGTCGAGCAGGTGCGCGGACGGCGTCGCGTCACCCGTGGGCCCGGGCGGGAGGAGCGGCGCGAGGTCGTCGAGCAGGCGGACCGCCGCGGCCCGGATGACCGGTGCCCAATGGCGGGCGTAGCCCTCGGCGATCCGGTCGTAGCGGGCGCCCTGGTCCTCGATCATGGGCGCTCATGGTAGCCGCCGGATCGGGCGCTTCGGCCCGCCGCGGACCTGACCGAGGGCCGATGACGCCGGCCCTCGAACGGCCGATCTTGAGGCTGCACGAGCCGGACGGTGTTGGTTGCCCGACCCGTGGTCGAAAGGAGCACCCAACCATGAAGAAGATCCTCGTCGCCTACGACGGTGGCGATCCGGCTCGCCGCGCCCTCGATACCGCCGCTGAGCTCGCGAAGCTCACCGGCGCGACGGTCGCGGTCGTCAGCGTCGTTCCCACCCACCCGGGTCGGTTCCCGGTGGACCCCTGGGACGATACGAGCGTCCACGCCCAGGAGCTGCTCGAGGCGCGCCGCATGATGCGGGAGAAGGGGATCGAGGCCGAGCTCATCGAGCCGGCCGGCGACCCCGCGAGCACGATCGAGCGCATCGCCGAGGAGGGCGGCTACGACACCGTCGTGATCGGGTCGCGCGGCCTGAACGCGATGAGCCGGATGCTCCAGGGGAGTGTCTCCGAGCACGTCGCCACCCACGCCAAGGCGACCGTCGTCATCGCCCGCTGACCGCCGCGTAGGGCCGGATCACTCCGCGATCCGGCCACTCGGAACCGCTCGCGATCCGGCCGCCCGGACAGCGGCCGGCCGGTGCCCGCATCTCCGAGGCCGGCGCCGGCGCCGGCGCACCCCACGGTCGCGGCTACACTCCGCGGATGCCCTTTGACGGTCTCCCGTTCGCGCCGCCCCTCGAGCCGATGCTCGCGAAGGCGTCGGACGGGCTCCCCGACGGCGATGGCTGGCTGTACGAGCCGAAATGGGACGGCTTCCGGGCCATCGTCTTTCGGGACGGTGACGACGTCCTCACCCAGTCCCGCGACCTGAAGCCCCTCGACCGCTACTTCCCGGAGCTGGCGGCGCCGCTGCGCGCGTCGCTCCCGAGGCGCTGCGTGGTGGACGGCGAGGTGGTCATCGCGCGGCACGGGACCCTCGACTTCGAGGCGCTCCTCCTGCGGATCCACCCCGCCGCCTCCCGGGTGGCGATGCTGGCAGCCGAATCGCCCGCCTCGTTCGTGGCCTGGGACCTGCTGGCGCTGGATGGCGAGGACCTCCGGAGCGTCCCGCAGGGGGAGCGCCGGAGGCGCCTCGAGGAGGTCCTGGGGGCGGCCGCGCCGCCGGTCCACCTGACGCCGGCGACCCGGGACCGCGCCCTTGCCGCCGACTGGTTCGACCGATTCGAAGGAGCCGGCCTGGACGGGGTCGTCGCGAAGCGCCTCGATGCGCCCTACCAGCCGGGCAGGCGGGCGATGCTGAAGATCAAGCACCAGCGAACGGCCGACTGCGTCGTGGCGGGGTTTCGGTGGCACAAGAACGGGCCCGGAACGCATGTCGGCTCGCTCCTGCTCGGACTCTACGACGCG
>DATIUS010000145.1:0-2338 GCA_035466655.1 Candidatus Sulfomarinibacteraceae bacterium | reverse complement strand
GGTCGTGTGGATCGCGATCGCCGCTGTGCCGAGGCGGATGTCGGCGCCCGCGCGACGGGCCAGCGTGGCGTACCCGTTCGTGAGTCCAGCGGGGTCTGCGATCCCGTCGTCCGGCCCGAACGTGGCCCCCGCGAGGCCGTCCGTCACCAGGCCAGGCACGAGCGCCGCGACCGCCGCCTCGTCCAGCTCCTCCACCCGGGCACCGAGCGCCCGCTGCATCGCGGCCGCCGCCCGGTAGCCCGCCCATGCGCGCTCGTCCCGCACGAGGAACAGGTAGCCCTCGACGTGGACGTCAAGCGGCAGACCGTGCTCCGCCGTGAACGACCGCAGCATCCGGACGCTCGCCAGCGAGAGCCGGACGTTGATCTCACTCGAGAACTGGATCCGGAAGCCGCCCGCGCAGCGCCCCGTCGAGCCCGTCCCGAGCGCCGCCTCCCGCTCCACCAGGACCACTTGCCCGACCCCGGCCGCGGCGAGGTGATGGGCAATGCTCGCGCCCATCGCTCCGCCGCCGACGACGACGGCGTCGGCCGTCGCGGTCATGGGCACCGGCGGTCCGTGCTGGTCACCCGCCAATGGTGCCAGCGCCTCGAGCGCTCCGCCGGGCAGCGGTGGTCGCGGTCGTTCGAGGGTCAGCCGGCCGGCGGGCTCCGAAAGCCGACTCGCGGCTCCGCCGGCAAGCGCAGGACGAGCCGATCGAAGGCCTCCGGCAGGAACCAGTGGAGGCCGTACAGCCGGCAGCCCAGGCAGTACCCGGTGACGGCGAGGAGCGTCTGGAGCGCCGCGACGGCCCCGATCGGGGCCCAGAACCAGGGCCGGACGCCCGCGAGCAGGAGCACGAGCCCGACGCCGATGAAGAGCGCCCCGAGCGCCTGCGCGAAGCGGGGTCCCAGCTCCGGCTCGGGGTCCCGCGGCGGGCCGAGCCGGAGCGCCCGCCGGATGGACGGCCACGGCCGGCCGAAGGCGAACCACTCCGTGCCGAGGGCGGCGCTGACGGCGAGCGCGGCGCCGACGAACGCCGCGACGAGTGGCACGTCGAGGGCAACGCCGATCAGGAGGGTGACCGCGGAGAAGGCGGCGCCGAAGCGCTGGCCGCGCGGATCAATGGTGCGAACGCGAATGACGGATGACACGACTGGAACCTCAGGGTGGGGAGGCCGGGTTCGACGCCACGGGCCGGGCGATGCCGAGGCATCAACGCCGGGGATGACGCCGATGAGACGCTGCGGTGCGGACCGAAGGACGGCCGGTGTCGGCCGCCGGGCTCAGGCCCGCCGGAGACAGGAGCAGCGGCCCGGGATACCCGAGGGGCGCGTCATCAGGGGCGGAGTGTAGGCCGGACGGGCGGCGCGTGGCAAGGCCGGAACTCGGCCAGGCGTGGCGGGCCGGCACCACGCTTGCCGGCTCATGCGACTCCTCCGCGGGCGTTCGGTCATCAGCCTGCTCATGCGGCGACGCCCGCGCGCGAGAACGCCGCGTACGACGGCTCGATGGCCGCCGCGAGCCCGCCGTCCGCACCGCCGCCCGCGCCCTCGATCCCGTACCACTTCGCGTCCGGCGTCTTCACGCCGTTGCCGGTGATGAGCGCGACGACCTCGTCGCCGGGCCCCACCAGGCCCCGCCGGACGGCCTGCTCGAGGCCAGCGACCGTCACGCCTCCCGCCGTCTCGGCAAAGACGCCTTCCGTTCGACCGAGCGTGCGAATCGTTGCTGCCGTCGCCGCGTCGGGGACGGATTCGATCGACCCGCCGGTCCGGCGCGCCAGCGCCAGCGCGTATCGGCCGTCGGCCGGGGAGCCGATCGCGAGCGACCGGACGATCGTCTCCGGCGCCCGCACCGGGCGAATCTCGTCCGTGCCCTCGGCAAACGCCTGGGCGACCGGCGCGCAACCCGCGGCCTGCGACCCGATGAAGCGGACCGGCTTGTCCTCGACGAGCCCGGCGGACACGAGGTCCTCGAAGCCCCGGGCGACCTTCGTGAACAGGGAGCCCGAGGCGATCGGCGCCACGAGCACGTCGGGCAGGCGCCAGCCGAGCTGCTCGGCGACCTCGAAGGCCAGCGTCTTGCTCCCCTCCGAGTAGAACGGCCGGAGATTGACGTTCACGAATGCCCAGCCCTCCTCGTCGGCGATCTCGAGGCTGAGCCGGTTGATGTCGTCGTACGTACCGCGGACCGGGACGACCGTGGCGCCGTAGCTGAGCGCATGGTCGATCTTGGCCGGCTCGAGGTCCGCCGGCACGAACACCACGGCGCGCAGGCCGAGGGCCGCGGCGGCGGCGGCAGTGGCCCCGGCGAGGTTCCCGGTCGACGCGCAGGCCAGGGTGTCGAACCCGAAGGC
>DATIUS010000144.1:0-2066 GCA_035466655.1 Candidatus Sulfomarinibacteraceae bacterium | reverse complement strand
GGCTGAGGGGCGGACCGTCGCCGAGATCCAGAAGGAAGACCTCAGGACCACGGCCGCCCTCCAGGCCGCGGCGGACGAGACGATCGCGGCCATGCGCGAAGGCGCCGACGTTGTCTACCAGGCCACGTTCTTCGACGGGCGCTGGCGCGGCCATGCGGACTTCCTGTTCA
The DNA here is from genome assembly GCA_035466655.1 of Candidatus Sulfomarinibacteraceae bacterium. GTDB lineage: Bacteria > Chloroflexota > Limnocylindria > Limnocylindrales > CSP1-4 > UBA5189. The sequence goes on along the minus strand of DATIUS010000144.1, from coordinate 1,896 downwards.
AGCGCCCGGACCGCCCGTCGCCGGCGTTCGGAAGCTGGAGCTACGACGTCGCGGACACGAAGCTCGCCCGCGCCGTGAAGACCGGCGCGGTGCTCCAGCTGTGCGTCTACGCGGGCCTGCTGGCGCAGGTCCAGGGCATCGCTCCCGAGCAACTCACGGTCGTGACCGGCGATCGCGAGAAGCACGACTTTCGCGCGGAGGACTTCGCCGCCTACTTCCGATACATCCGGGCCCGTTTCGAGGCGCGGATCGCCACCGACGCCACGGATCCGGCCGCGACGTCAACGTATCCGAATCCCGTGGACCACTGTCGGGTCTGCGCCTGGTCGCCGACCTGCATCCAGCGCCGCCGCGACGACGACCATCCCTCGATCGTGGCGGGCATGCGTCGCGTCGATTCGGAGCGGCTGTTCGAGGCAGGCATCCCAACGCTCGCCGCACTTGCGGTCGTCCCCACGGGTTCGGGAGTCGACGGCGTCCCGGGCCCGCAGCTGGACCGGCTCCGGAACCAGGCGCGTCTCCAGCTTCACGAGCGGACGACCGGGCAGCGCGCCCACGAGCTGATCGAGCCGTCGGCGACGGACCCGCATCGCGGGCTGGCCCTGCTGCCGGAGCCGTCGCCGTGGGATGTCTTCTTCGACATCGAGGCAGACCCGTGGGCGACCGACGATGGACTCGAGTACCTCCTCGGTGTCGTCGTCGAGGATGCCGGCGTGCCGGTCTACACGCCGATGTGGGGCACGAAGCAGGCGGACGAGAAAGCCGCGTTTGAGCGGTTCATCGACTTCGTCATTGCCCGCCGGGCCGAGCACCCGGAGCTGCACGTCTACCATTACGGCGGGTACGAGGCCGGGGCCGTCAAGCGCCTCATGCAGCGTCACGGGACGCGCGCGGACGAGGTCGATGTCCTTCTCCGCGGCGAGGTCCTCGTTGACCTCCTCAACGTCGTTCGGCAGGGCGTCCGGGCCTCGGTCGAGTCATACTCGCTCAAGCAGATCGAGAAGTTCTACCTCCCAGCCCGCGAAGGGCCGGTGACCGAGGCCGGATTCAGCGTCGTCGAGTTCGAGCGCTGGATGAAGACGGGCGAGGCTTCGATCCTCGACGGGATCGCTGACTACAACCGGGACGACTGCATCTCCACGTGGATGCTGCGCAGCTGGCTGGAGGAGCGTCGCGCGGAGGCCCTCGAACGCTGGCCGGACCTCGACTGGAACCGGCCGATTCCTGAAGCCGGCGATCCGAGCGAGGGCGTCGCCGAATGGGCTGCCCAGGTCGCCATGCGTGTCGCCGCACTGACCGGAACCCTCGACTCGGGGGATCAGAGCGAGGACGCGGAGGCCCGCCGGCTGCTGGCGAACCTGCTCGACTGGCACCACCGCGAGGAGAAGTCGCAATGGTGGCGCTACTTCGAGCTGCGGAAGATCACCATCGACCTGCTCGTCAGCGAGCGGGATGCATTGGCCGGCCTCGACTTCGTCGAGGACCTCCCACCGCTCGGGAAACGGCCCGTCCGTCGCTACCGGTTCGAGCCACAGGACCATCCGTTCAAGCCCGGCGACAAGACCGTCGACTGGCGAACGGGGGGCAGCGCCGGCGAAGTGGTAGGGCTGGATGACGCGCGCGGAACGATCGACCTGGCCGGGGGCGCAAGAGTTGGCTCGCATCCCGAGGCTTTGATCGGAATCAAGCCGATCGATAGCCGGGCGATGAAGGAAGCGCTTCTTCGCGTGGCCGATGACGTGATCGAGCGCGGGTTCGGCGACCGAAGTCGGTACCCGGCGGTCGGCCAGCTGCTCCTCCGCCGGCCGCCGCGCCTCGACGGTCGCGAGGGCGAGCTGGCCGGGACAAACGAGGACATCGTGGCCGTCGCGCGCCGGCTGGGCTTGGCCCTCGACC
>DATIUS010000143.1:0-3512 GCA_035466655.1 Candidatus Sulfomarinibacteraceae bacterium | reverse complement strand
CGCAGCAGCTCGCCGAGGAGCCGACCCTCGCGCTCCGGCAGCCCGACGAACACGCGGACGCCCGACCCCATGTCCACCCCGGTCACGTCGTCGTCCTGGCCCTCGATGCCGAACCGCCGACGAAGCTCGTGCATCGGCACGTATGCCCGGCTCTTGATGAACCGCCGAAGCTGCGGGGCCGTGCACGCATTCCGTTCGTCGGTCGCCAGGCCGTTCTGGCCGGCGGGCAGCGCGGTGGCCCCGGCGGGACCAGGCGACGCCGCGGTCGACGTCGTCGGGCGCTGCTCGGGTCCGCGTGGCCGACCTCGCTGGAGTTCCTGTCGACCGAGCTCCAGGTGCCTGCGCTCTGGATCCGCGGATGGCGCCACCGAGGCATCGGTCGGTGGCTGGGCAACGGTGGCCACCAGCCCTACCGGTTCCGGGGGTTCTGCGAGGACGGACGCGATGGGTGCCAGTGGCACGAGCCGTGGGGGCCCCCCGGTGACGGCGGCGGCGGCGCCGTGGGCCGCATCGGCGGCGCCCGCGGTCGGGGTCGCGGTGGCTCCGCTCGTGCCCGTGTTCCTGTCGACGGAAGTGGCGTCCGGATCGGCGGCGCCTGGGACGTCAGCCGCGGGAGCCTCTGCGACGAGCTGGGCCGGAGCGAGTGGCGCAACGGCGGCATGCGGACCCGGGGCCGGTTGCGCCGCGGCGGACGCCTCTACCGCAGACGCGGGTTTCGGCGGGCGCGCCTCACCGTGCGGCCGCACGTGGCGGCGCGCGGGATGGTGCGAACGACGGCTCATCGGCCGGGAGCGGCGGCGCCGGAGCGCCGCGGGAAGGTCGGTGTCATTGACTCGGATCGAGTGCGGCCGGGAGGACTGCCCGGTCCGCGGATCATACCCGGAGCCGGCGGGTCGAGGCCTACGGACACACTCACCTCCAGGGCCACGGGTCAGGAGCGCCGCGCAACCAGGGGTTGCGCGTTCCATACGGGCGAGCGCGCCCGATGCAAGCAGCGCGCCGCAATTCGGTATCTGGGCGAACCGGCCGAGCTCGCTCGAACCGAGCGCGCAACTGCAGGAAGCGTGACGCAACGACCTGGGCCGGCAATCTGACCTTCGGTCGCCGCCCCGCCGAACCGTCAGCCCGGGACCACCCAGAGGTCGCGACTCGACTCGTTCAGGACGTCCGGGCCGTCCGGGCCGCAGACGACGATGTCCTCGATCCGCGCGCCGTGGCGCCCGGCGACGTAGATCCCCGGCTCCACGCTGAAGGCCATCCCCGGCCGGAGGGGCTCGGCGTTGCCGGCGACCATGTAGGGCTCCTCGTGCGTCTCGAGCCCGATCCCGTGCCCGACCCGGTGAATGAAGTCCGGCCCGTGCCCCCCGGCAGCGATGATCCCGCGGGCGACCGCGTCGATCCGCTCGCACGGGACGCCCGGCCGGACGGCGGATGTCGCCTGGGCCTGGGCGTCGCGAAGGAGGTCGAAGAGCGCCCGGAACTCGGGCGTCGGGCCGTTCGCGGCATCCCCACCGGTCACCCAGAGCGTGCGCGTCGTGTCGGAGCCGTAGCCGCCCAGCGAGCCGCCGATGTCCAGGACGATCGGCTCACCGGCACGGATCACCCGCTCGCCGGCGTCGTGGTGGGGCGACGCCGAGTTCGGCCCGGACGCCACGATCGCGAACTCGGCGGTCTCATGGCCCTCGGCGACGAGCCGGTCGCGGACCTCGCGGCTGACGTCCAGCTCCGTCCGGCCGACGAGCCGGCCCGCGGCGATCCTGGCAACCACGCGATCCGCCGCGTGCGCGGCGAGCCGCAGGAGTGCCACCTCGTCCGGGTCCTTGACCATCCGGAGCTCGCGGAGGACCTCGGACGCGAGGCCGAGGGTCGCGCCGGGGAAGACCCGCCGGAGCCCGAGGACATGCATCGCCCAGAGGCGGTCGCTCACGAGCAGGCGTGCACGGGCCACCTGGCCAACCGCGCCCAGCCGGGCCGCGACCAGCTCGTGCGCGTCGTCCGTCTCGTCCCACGGGACGAGGTCGGCGAGACCGGCCCGGATGCCGGGCGACGATGCGGCGGCCATCGCCTCCAGCCGCGGGACGACGAGCGACGGCCGCCCGACGGCCGGCAGGACGAGCATCGTCAGCCGCTCCGTCTCCCTGGCGGCGTACCCGGTGAGGTAACGCAGGTCCGCCCCCACCCCCACGAGCAGCCCCGCGACCCCGCGCTCGGCGAGGAGCGCCTGGGCCAGCGCCGCCCGCTCGAAGTGGCGCGAATCCGGGATCACGGGGCGATGGACGTCGGCCACGGAACCCCCCGCCAGGATGGTGCCCGGCGTCAGCCCAGGCGCGTGGCGATGTGGCGGAAGATGTCCCGGGCGGCGATGACCGCGATCGGCCGGCCGTCATCGACGATCGGGACGTGCCGGAACCCGCCGACTGCCATCTTGTTGATGGCGACCGCGATCGTATCGTCGTGGCGCAGGACGACCGGGTCCGGGGTCATCAGGTCGCGCACCGGGCCGTGCTCGATGCCGCGCCCGGCGAGCTTCAGGAGGGCGTCGCGGTCCGTGAAGATCCCGACGAGGCGGCCGTTCTCGGTCACGAGGAGGCAGTCGATCCCGTCCCGGTGCATCCGCTCCACGATGTCGGCCACGTCCTCCGAGCCCTCGACCGTCGCCGGCGGCGATGCGCCGAGTTCCTCGAGGTGAATGCCCAGGAGCGGCCCGCGAAAGCTCGTCGCCGGCTCCGGCGTGTCCGAGGCGCGCAGGTCGGCCCCGCAGTTGTCGCACAGGTCGTCGCCCACGAAGTTCTGCCACTGGCAGACCGGGCAGATCATTCGTCGTCCCCCGTCACCGTCCAGGTCTCGCCGCCGCCGAGGAGCTTCGCGAGGTCGCCCTTGCCACGGCTGGCGATCGCCTGGTCGATCTGGCCCGTGATCAGCTCGTCGTGGGTGGGCCGGCTGATCCGCCGGACGACGCCGACCGGGACGGGGAACTCCGGCCAGTAGATGTGGGCGAGCATGAAGGCGATGAGCGGGTCCGTCTCGTCGTGGACGAGGATGTCCGCCTCGGTGATCCCGTTCTCGCCGATCGTCACGATCTCCGGCTGGTGCCCGTGGAGGCGGATCCCCCGGTTCCGATCCTTCCCGAAGAGCATCGGCTTGCCGTGCTCGAGGATCAGCATCCGGTCGTCCCGGACCTCGCGGTCGGTGAACTCGCGGTGGGCGCCGTCGTTGAAGATGTTGCAGTTCTGGAGGACCTCGACGAACGCCGAGCCGCGATGCCGGCCGGCCTGCTCGAGGGTCGACTGGAGCTGCTCCGTGTGGGTGTCGACGGATCGGGCGATGAAGCTCGCCTCGGCCGCGAGCGCGATCGCGAGCGGGCTCACTGGGTAGTCGACGGTGCCGTAGGGCGACGACTTCGTGACCTTCCCGAACTCGGACGTGGGGCTCGCCTGGCCCTTCGTCAGCCCGTAGATCCGGTTGTTGAACATGATGATCCGGAGGTCCACGTTCCGGCGAAGCGCGTGGAC
>DATIUS010000142.1:0-12806 GCA_035466655.1 Candidatus Sulfomarinibacteraceae bacterium | reverse complement strand
TCGACCCAGGACAGCAGGACTCGCCCGATGACGAGCAGCTCCAGGGCGATCAGGAGGAAGCGGACGAAGTTGGCGGCGAACACGGCTCCCACGCAACCGAGTCTAGCCGACGGGGCCGGATTCCCTGCCCGCGCCGCCCGGTCGGTCGGTCCGGCGCTCGCCGAAGATGGCACGCCCGACCCGGACGATCGTGGCCCCCTCCTCGACCGCGACGGTGAAGTCGTCGCTCATCCCCATCGACAGGTCGGCCCCCAGCCGGGGGTGGCTCCGGCGGAGCGTCTCCGCCAGGCCACGCAGCGCCACGAAGGTCGAGCGGGCCGCCTCCGCGTGATCAACCAGCCGCCCGACGGTCATGAGCCCGCGGACCTCCAGATTCGGAAGGTTGAGCAGGCCGGACAGTTGTCGGTCGAGGTCGGCCGGGCCGAACCCGGCCTTCGCCGGATCCGCGTCGACGTTCACCTGGAGGAGGACGGGGAGCGGCCGGCCAGGGCGGATCTCGCCGGCGATCCGATCGAGTCGAGTCGCGAGCTCGACCGAATCGACGGTCTCGATGATCGCGAAGGCCTCCACAGCGCGGCGCGCCTTGTTCGACTGGAGCGGCCCGAGCAGGTGCCACGTGGCGCCGGGGATCTCGTCGATCTTGGCCAGCGCCTCCTGCACCCGGTTCTCGCCCAGGACGTCCAGGCCCGCGGCGACCGCAGCCCGGAGGCGTCGCGCATCGACGGTCTTCGAGACGGCAACGAGGTGGACGGCGGCGGGATCGCGGCCGGCCCGCCCCGCGGCGTGCTCGATCCGCTCCAGCACCCTCGCCCGCGCGACCGCCAGCGCGGCCACCTCGGCCGGATCAGGCCGCCAGTGTTCGATCTCGCCCGGACGATCCCGATCCGATGCCATTGAAGGCCACCCGCCGCGTCAGGTGCCCCAGCGCCAAGGCGGCGCCGAGCACGCGAGCGAGCGCACCCCAAGGTGCGTGAGCGACCGCGCGCAGGCGACAACGCCGGCGATGGGGCGCATCACGCGGCGCCCCAGAAGACGACGCCGCCCCTACTTGGGGCGGCGGAGGAAGCTTGGGATCTCGAGGTCGTCCGTGTCGTACGCGGCCCGCTTCACCGGGACCGGCTCGCCCACGGATCGCCCGCCGACTCGGGCCGCAGCCTCGTCCGGACGCGCACCCGGCGCGTCCGGCACACCGGCGTCGTTGAGCTGCGTCCGCTGGCGCTCGAGCTCCTCGAGGAAGTCCCGCGGCGCGCGGGCCGCGGCGTCCGCCGGAGTGCCGGCCATCACGCCTGCGGAGGCGCGGCCGACCGTCCGCCGGCCGTCGAAACCGGTCGCGATGACCGTGATCATCACCTCGTCACCGAGGCGCTCGTTGAAGCTCGTCCCGAAGATGATGTTGGCCTCCGGGTCCGCCGCGGCCCGGATCTCCTCGGCCGCCTCCGTCACCTCGAACAGCGACAGGTTGGACGATCCGGTGACGTTGAAGAGGATGCCCTGGGCGCCGTTGATGTTGACCTCGAGAAGCGGGCTCGAGATCGCCTGGCGGGCGGCCTCGACGGCCCGGTTGTCGCCGCTCGCGCGGCCGATCCCCATGAGCGCCGATCCGGCGTCCTTCATGATCGCCCGGACATCGGCGAAGTCGAGGTTGATGAGGCCGGGCACCGTGATGATGTCGCTGATGCCCTGGACGCCCTGGCGGAGGACGTCGTCCACGACGCGGAACGCGTCGAGAATGCTGGTGTTCTTCTGGACCACGTCCCGGAGCCGATCGTTCGGGATCGTGATCAGGGTGTCCACCTTGGCCTTGAGCTCCTCGGCCGACCGCTCCGCGGTGAGCTTGCGCTTGGCGCCTTCGAACGTGAACGGCTTCGTGACCACGCCGATGGTCAGGGCGCCGGCCGCCTTGGCCAGCTCGGCCACGATCGGGGCGGCCCCTGAGCCCGTCCCTCCCCCGAGGCCGGCGGTGATGAAGACCATGTCCGAGCCCTCGAGGGCACCGGCGATCTTGTCGCCGTCCTCCTCCGCGGCACGCTGGCCGATGGAGGCGTCGCCGCCGGCGCCGAGGCCGCGCGTGATCTTGTCGCCGATCCGGATCTTGTGGGGCGCGTCCGACTGCAGGAGGGCCTGTGCGTCAGTGTTCAGCGCGATGAACTCGACGCCCATCATCTCGGCGCGGATCATCCGGTTGACGGCGTTACTGCCCCCGCCGCCGACCCCGATCACGCGGATGAGCGCGAAATTCTCCGAATCGGAACGCAGGGCCACCGTACTCCTCCAATGGCCTCCCGGGGCCGGGGCTGAAGCGTCAGAAACCGTGGACCCGGAGCCATCCTGGAGGGTTGTCCCGCGGGCTCGGGGTCGCTCGCGGAGTCTACCATCGGATGCCCGCCGCTGCGCCCGCGAATCCGGCGCCGATCCGTGGATAACTCGGTCGGCGCTCCCCGTCCATGGTGCGGGGGCGCACCACCGATCACCGGACCGTGGTGCGCGTCGGTCGCGAGGCAGGCGCTCGGGCGCGCTACGGGAAGATGCTGCGGAGGGCGTCCCGGAGCCGGCCCAGGATCCCGAACGCGGGTGCGGAGTCGTAGCGCGCCGGCTCGCCCTCGACGAGCGAGCGGGCGCCCCAGGCGAGCAGGCCGATCGCGGTGGCATAGGCCGGAGTCAGGATCGAATCCGTGAGGCCGCCGACGCCGGTCGGGGCGACGACCCGGACGGGCATCTGGAGGACTTCCCGGCCGAGCTCGGCGATCCCGGACAGCTGGGAGGCGCCGCCGGTGAGGATGAGGCCGGCCGGCAGCATCCCGGCTCCCGACGAGCGCATCTCCGCGCCGAGCAGCTCGAACGTCTCGCGCATCCGGGCCTCGATGACCTGGCAGAGCTCGAGGCGGCTGATCGTCCGGCCGGCCTCCTCGCCGAGGACCGAGACGCTGATCTCCTCGGCCTCGTCCACCCCCCGCAGGTCGCACGTGCCGTGCCGGATCTTGAGCTCCTCCGCGACCTGGAGCGACGTCTTGATCCCGATGGCCACGTCGTTCGTGACGAAGTTGCCGCCGACGGGGAGGACGCTCGTGTGGAACGGCGAGCCCTCGTTGAACATCGCCAGGTCGATCGTGCCGGCGCCGATGTCGGCGACCGCGACGCCGAGCTCCTTCTCCGTCTCGGAGGCGACCGCGTCCGCGGCGGCCAGCGAGTTGGCGACCCGCTCGTCGATCTTCACCCCGGCCGCGGCAACGCACTTGGTCAGGTTCTGGACGGCCGTCGCCGGCGCGGTGACGATGTGGGTCTCCACCTCGAGGCGGAGGGCGCTCATCCCGAGCGGATCCTTGACGCCCTCCTGACCGTCGACGATGAAGCCGCGACGCTCCACGTGGAGGACCTCGCGGTTGGACGGAATGGCGACGGCGCGGGCGACCTCGATCGCCCGGAGGATGTCCTCCCGGCTGACCTCCCGGTCGTGCGCCGTGACGGCCACCTGGCCGGTCGAGTTCAGGCTCTCGACCTGGGCGCCGCCGACGCCGACGAACGCCTTGTCGATCTTCCAGCCGGACAACCGCTCGGCGCGCTCGACCGCCTCGGCGATCGATCGGACGGTCTGGTCGATATTGACGACGGCGCCCTTCTTGAGGCCGGACGACGCCACGGTCCCGTGCCCGATCACGGTGACGCGCCCGTCGCGGCTCACCTCGCCGATGAGCGCGCAGGTCTTGCTCGTGCCGACGTCGATCCCGACGAGGACCCCTTCCACCACGGTAACCGCCTGCTCCCTCCCGGCCGTCCGGGTCAGATGAAGTGTCGCCGGATCAGCGCGACGTTGTTGAAGATCCGGAACCCGAAGTTGATGAGTGCGACGAGATAGAGATCAAGGCTCAGCCGGTCGCCGATGAAGGTGAGGATGACCGCGACGACCGCGTTCGTGACGAAGCCCGAGATGAAGATCCGATTGTCGTAGACGCCGTCGAGCTCGGCCCGCACCGCGCCGAGGACCGAGTCGAGCGCGGCGAGGATCGCCACGGCCGAGTACCGGCTGAACTCGAAGCTGACGTTGACGTTGAGGACGAGCCCGAGCAGGACGCCCACGAGGAGTCCCGCCAGGGGTAGGAACACGGTGGCTCGTCCTCGCGTGCGGTGCGTTTCGGCAAGGCTACTCGACGCACGAGGGGCGGGGCAAATCGCATCACGGGGTCGGCTTCGGGATGTAGGTCCCGTTCTCCGCGTCGGCCAGGATCACCTGGTCGATGGCGGCCTCGCGTCCGTCGAGCAGGCTCCGCAGGAGCCGGACCTGTCCCGGGATCAAGTCCGGTGTTCGCAGGTTCGGCGTATACAGGCCGAAGACGGCGACCCACGAGTCCGGCGAGGTACTGAGGGTGAACCCGTTCGCATCGGAGACGGTCACGAGGAGCGCCTCGGCCACGCTGCCGACGTCGCCCGGCCGGAGCGACCCCAGGCGGGTCGCGGCGTCGAGATCGATCGGATCGAGGGCGTCGCCGACGCCGAGGCGGGCCGCCGAGGCGCGAGTGTCGGTCACGATCGGCAGCCCGGCCGCCACGGTGGCGGCCGGCTCGGCGGGCGCGAACAGGACACCCTCGCGATCGACCAGGAACCTCGCGTCCCCCACGGCCCAGCCCAGGATCGCCTCGCGCTCAACGATCTCGACGGCGAGCGTGTCGGGCAGGGCGACCGTGACCGTCGCGTCGGCGACCCCCGGGAGCGCCCGAAGTCGCGCCTCGAGCGGCTCGACCGCCAGGCGGATCAGGTTCGTCCCCGTCGGGACCGCCAGCGCCACCTCCACCGCGCCGCGGGACGTCCAGCGCAGGTCGGGGATCTCCGCCCGCGCGAAGGTGAAGGTCGGCGTCTCGGCGAGGCCGTAGCCCGCCCCGAGCGAGGCGAGCATCCCGAGCAGTGCGGCGGCCCGGGCCGGCGTGAACCGGGGGAGCCAGCCCGGGCCCTTCGGTCGCGGGATCCGGGCGAGCAGGCCACGGCCGCCCTCCTGCGGACCGGTGCGCGCCGGGCGAGCCGCCGGCGGACCGACGCGCCCACGGACGGAGCCACGCCTCGAGGCCGCCCGCGAACCGGAGGGGCGCCCGGGAAGCCTCACCGGGCGCCCCTCACCGGGGCAGGTCGCCCGGGGCCAGGCGGACCGGACGTCGCTGGGTGTGCCGCTCGACGGCCAGCTCGAGAATCCGCCGGCAGACGGCCGTGAAGTCGAGGCCGGCCTCGAGCGGCATCGTCGGGAAGAGGCTGATCGGGGTGAACCCGGGGATCGTGTTGATCTCCGAAAGGAAGACCTCGTCGCCGCGAAGGAGGAAGTCGACGCGGGCGAACCCCTCCCCCGCCACGGCCCGGTAGGCATCACGGGACAGCTTCCGGAGCGTCTCACGGAGCGCGTTGGGGAGGTTCGCCCGGGTCGTCGTCGCGGACAGGCCGGGGGTGTACTTCGCCGCGTAGTCGTAGAACTCGCGGCCGGCCACGATCTCGCCCGGGCCGTAGATCCCGAGCGGCGGGTCCGATCCGATCACCGACACCTCGAGATCCCGCGCACCCGCCAGGTAGGTCTCGACGATGGCCAGCTGGTCGTAGCGGAACGCCTCGTCGAGGGCGGCGGCGCGCTCGCCGGGCACGTGGGCGAGGGTCATCCCGACGGAGCTGCCGAGGCGAGACGGCTTGACCATCAGGCGCGGTTCGCCGAGGCCCGCCGCGAACGCCTCGAGCTCGTCGAGGACGCCGCCCGGATCCGCCTGCCAGCGGCCGAGCCGGACCTCGCGCCAATCCACGACCGGCAGGCCGAGGCCGCGCCAGATCCGCTTCTGCGTCGCCTTGTCCATGCCGATCGCCGAGCCGAGCACCCCGGCGCCCGTGTAGGCCACGCCCGCGGCGTCGAGCAGCGCCTGGACCGTCCCGTCCTCGCCGAACGGCCCGTGGAGGGCGATGAAGACGACCGGCGGCGGTGCCGCGGCGGCGAGGAGGTCGATCGCCGCGCCGACGGCGACCGGACCCTCCGCTCCGAGCGCGGCGGGATCGTCGTATGCCACCGCCGCCCGGTCGCCGTGCTCGTGGTCCGCCGGAAGCCACCACCAGCGCCCGTCGAGGTCGATGAGGACCTGCCGGACATCCTGCCCGTCCGCCCGCAGCGCGGCGGCGATGGCCGTGCCGGAAACGATCGAGACATCGTGTTCGGCGGACGGTCCGCCGAGCAGGACCACCACGGGAGGGAGCGGCGCGAGTGTCGTCATCCGGATGCGGGACCTCGTCCGTCGTCGGCCGGCCACGGCCAGCCGGTCCAGTCGCCGATGAACTCGACCTCGAACGCGAGGTCGAGCCCGTCGGTCGCGCGAATCGTCGCATGGAGATGGTCGGCGAGCCGGCGGACGTCCGCGGCGGTGGCCGTCCGGTCCGCGATGATGAAGTTGGCGTGCTTCGCGCTCACGCTCGCACCGCCGATCGCGAAGCCCTTGAGGCCGGCGCGGTCGATCAGCAGCCCCGCGGCCGGACCGTCGTCCGGGTTGCGAAAGACACTCCCGGCCGAGGGCAGCCCCAGTGGTTGATGGGCCTGCCGCCAGCGCCGGATGTCATCGAGGCGCTCGCGAATCGCCGCCGACGGCGCGGGTGTCAGGCGGAACGTCGCCCCGAGGATGATCTCCCGCCCTGCCGGGTCGAGCTGCCGCTTGAACCGGCTGTCCCGGTAGCCCAGCCCGAGCTCGGCGGCCGGGACGCGGGCCTCCGAACCGTCGGTGAGCAGGACGTCCGCGGACTCGATCACGGCCGCGACGTCGCTGCCGTGGGCCCCGGCGTTCGCCCAGACTGCCCCGCCGATCGTGCCCGGGATCGCCAGCCCGAACTCGAGACCGGACAGGCCGGCCTTCTGAGTCTCCGTGGCGGCCCGTGCCATCGGGACCCCGGCCGCGGCAACGTAGCGGTCGCCGTCCACCCGGCTCCCCTCGGCCCGGACGTGGACCACGAGCCCGCGGACCCCGCGATCGGACACGATGACGTTGCTGCCCCGGCCCAGGACGAAGAGCGGCAGCCCGCGCGCCCGAGCGAAGCGAATCAGCCCGCGCAGCTCGAAGCCGTTGTGCGCGGTCGCGAGGAGGTCGGCCGGCCCACCGACGCGCATCGTGGTCAGCTTCGCGAGTGGGGCGTCGCGATCCGCCCGAACGCCGATCCGGCGGGCGATCTCGGCGGCCAGGGCGACCGTGTCGATGCGATCCGGGCTGGTCACGTCCGGCTCCCCTCAGGCCCCGAGGCCGCGCGCGATCCGCTCGAGCGCGGAGGGGTCCGGGAGTGGTCGGCGCTCCGCGAGCGCGAGCAGCACGGTCCCGACCGCCTCGGCGGCGCCGGGGCGGGCCAGGCCCCGTGCGGCCGCGGCCATCGCCGCGTGGGCGGCGGGATCGTCGAGGATCCCCGCGGCGTCGAGGAGCGTCGCGGCGTCGAACGCCGAGTCCTCCACCAGACGCGCCGCGCCGGCAGCGGCCTGGGCGAGGGCGTTGGCACGCTGGTGGCCGCCCGCGTGCGGGTACGGCACGACCACCATCGGCAGGCCCAGGGCGGTCACCTCGGCGAGCGTGGACGAGCCGGCCCGGCCGACCACCAGATCCGCCGCGGCGAGGACCGTCAGCATCTCGTCGCGCAGGAACGGCTCGGGGCGATACCTGGACCGGAGGCCGGCGGGCAGCCGCTCGCGGGCGGCCAGGGCCGCGGCGTAGCCGTCGTCGCCGGTGACGTGGACGAGGTGGACGCGCCCGACGAGCCGGGGCAGCGCCGTGGCGACTGCGTCGTTGAAGCGCCGAACGGCCTGTGAGCCGCCGAACACCAGCAGGAGGCGGTCGCCCGGTGGTATGCCGAGGCGCGCACGAGCCGCCAGCCGGTCGACGCCGCGGGTCTCGCGGATGGGCGTGCCGGTCACCAGGCACGGCCGGCTGAGCCGGAGGGCGGCGCAGGTGGCCTCGAACGAGACCGCCGTCGCCGTCGCCAGCCGGGCCGTCGCCCGGACGCTGCGGCCCGGGATCACGTTGCCCTCCCAGAGGACGGTCGGCACGCGCAGGATGGATGCGGCCACGAGGACCGGGATCGCCACGTACCCGCCGGTGGTGAAGATCGCGTCCGGCCGGTCGCGCGCGAGGAGCGCCAGCGCCTGCGGCACGGACAGCGCGAGGCGCAGCGGGTCGGCGACGAGATGGATGTCGCGCTCGACCGTCCGCAGCGAGCGCAGGGCGAGGCGGCGCATGGGGATCTCGGCCGCTCGGACGATCCGGTCCTCCAGGCCTCGGTGTCCCCCCAGCCAGCGGAGCTCAGGCGGGCTCGGCCGGCGTCGAAGGGCGTCCGCGACGGCGAGGGCCGGGAAGATGTGACCGCCCGTCCCCCCGCCCGCGATCAGCAGGCGCATCAGTCTCCTGGTTGGTCCGCTCCACCGTCTCCCGGGAGATCGACAGCAGGATCCCGGCGGCGGCGAAGCTGATGATGAGGGACGTGCCGCCCGCGCTGATGAACGGGAGGGTGATCCCGGTCACCGGCAGGAGCGCCACCACGACCCCGATGTTGATGAAGGCCTGGACGCAGAGCCAGGCGGTGATCCCGACGGCCAGCAGGCCGCCGAAGGTGTCGGGCGCGCGGAGCGCGGTCCGGATCCCGGCATAGGCCAGGACGAGGAAGAGGAGCACGATCCCACCGGCCCCCACAAGCCCGAATTCCTCGCCGATGATCGCGAAGATGAAGTCGTTCCAGGCGTTCGGCAGGTAGAGGCCGCCGGCCAGCCGGCTCTCGCCGAGCCCGGAGCCGAAGACGCCGCCGAGCGCCAGGGCGAGGAGGCCCTGGATCGTGTGGAACCCGGAACCCAGCGGGTCCTGCCAGGGGTCGAGGAAGGTCCTGATCCGCTGGAGCTGGTACTCGCGGAGGCCGACGACGATCGCCGCCGCGACGACCGCGACGCCCATCGCCCCGAACTGCCACAGACGGGCGCCCGCGACGAAGAACATCAGGAACGCGGTGGCCGCGATCACCGTGGTCGTGCCGAGGTCCGGCTCCCTGAACACGAGCACGACGACCGGCAGGGTGATGAGGAGGAACGGGATGGTTCCGGAGCGGAGCCCGGCGATCCTGGTGCCGCGCGACGCCATCCAGTGGGCGAGGTAGACGACGAGCGCCAGCTTCGCGATCTCGGCCGGATGGATCGCCGGCAGCGGCCCGAGGACCAGCCAGCGTGCCGATCCGCCGACGACCTTGTTCAGGCTCGGAACGAAGACGAGGGCAAGGAGGACGACGGCGACGAGGTAGCCCGGGAGCGAGACGAGGCGGAGGACGCGGTAGTCGATCCGCATGACCACGAGCATCGTGAGCACGCCGAGCGCCGCCCACAGGATCTGCGGCCCGACGATCGCGAGCGTGTCGTCCCGCTGGATGTAGGCCCGCATCGCCGACGACGAGTACACCATCAGGATCCCCACGGCCGCGAGCGAGACGACCGCGATCAGAATCGAGAAGTCGGGCCCGTGGCGCTCGCGCCGAAGCACGTCCTCGCGCCCGTTGCCGGTGCGCCGGCGCGGCACGACGCGGGTTTCGGGCCGTGGCCGGCCGCCGGTCCCGGGCAGCGCGCGATCGAGCGAGCCCATCAGCCGGCGGCCCCGTCGACCAGCCGCGCCACGGCCGCCCGGAACGCTCGCCCGCGGGCGGCGTAGTCGACGAACATGTCGAAGCTCGCGGCCGCCGGCGAGAGCAGGACGGTGCCGAGGGGGCCGGATCCGGCCGACCCTCCCTCGCCGTCCGGGAAGGCGGAGCGAGCCGCCTCGCGGGCGATCTCGGCGGCGACCGCGACGGCCTCGTCGAGGGTCGTCGCGCGCTCGACTCTGCGGAGCCCGGCGGCCCCGAAGCCGGCGGCCATCGCCTCGGCCGTCTCCCCGATGAGCACGGCGGCGGTCGCCCGCTCGGCGACGACGCGAGCCAGGTCGGACAGGTCCACGCCCTTGTCACGGCCGCCGGCGATGAGGACGATCGGGCCCGTGAACGCCCGGAGCGCGGCGATCACCGCGTCCGGCTGCGTCCCCTGCGAGTCGTTCACGTACCGGACACCGTTCGCGACGGCCACGGTCTCGAGCCGGTGCTCCACGCCGCTGAAGGCGGCGGCGGCCCGGCGAATGGCGTCGGGGGCGACGCCGAACAGGAGCGCGGCGCCGATCGCCGCCAGGGCGTTCGCGACGTTGTGCCGGCCCGGGATGGCCAGCTCGTCGACCGGCATGATCCGCCCTCCCGGGCCCACGGCCGCGGCTCCTCCGCCGGCGATCGGCAGGCGCTCCACGCCGGCGCCCACGATCCAGCCGTCCACGACGCCGACGCCCCCGGGCACAGGCCGTTCGACGCGGTACAGGAGCGCCGGCGCGGTCCCGAGCCCGGCGTAGGCGGCAACGACCGGGTCCTCGGCGTTGAGGACGAGCGCACCGTCCGGATCCACGAGCTCGGCGAGCCGGCGCTTCACCCGCCGGTACGCCGCCAGCGAACCGTGGCGGTCGAGGTGATCGGCGGTCACGTTCGTGTAGACGGCGACCGTCGTGCCCCGCGACAGCGTCGGCAGCTGGAGCTCGGAGAGCTCGATGACGACGCGGTGCCCCGGCGTCAGCTCGGGCAGGCGCTCGACGAGCGGGAGCCCGATGTTCCCGCCCAGCACGACCGGGTGCGACGGGTCCACCGCGAGAAGCGCGGCTGCCAGCGACGCGGTCGTCGTCTTGCCCTTCGTCCCGGTCACGCCGATCGTCGGCGCCGGGCACAGCCGCAGGAAGAGGTCCGCCTCCGCGACGAGGGCCGGGGCCGTCGGTGCCCCGGCGGCCCGCGACGCGACGAGGTCCGCCAGGGCAGCCCGCAGGCGGGGCGCGGTCGTGGGGTAGTCCGGGTTGATCGACGGCGAGGTCACCACGAGCGCGGCGTGCCGCCAGGCCGTCGACGGATCGACCTCCGGGCCGAGGCGAAGCGTCACGTGCCGGCCCTCGAGCGCGGCGATGGAGGCGCGCAGCTCAGTCGCCGGGCGCGCGTCGTAGACCGTCACCCGGGCGCCCCGGTCGGCCAGGAAGCGCGCCAGCGCGATCCCGCTCCGGGCGAAGCCGAGGACCGTCACCGGCCGGTCGCGCAGCCGGCCCCCGAGCACGTCCGCGAGCGACAGGCGGTCCGGGTCGATCGTCCGGGCATCGCGAACGTCCGTCATCAGGGCGGTCACCGGAGCCGGTCGATCGAGGCGAGGAAGAGCGTCACGCCGATCAGCCCGGCGAGGATCCCCACGATCCAGAACCGCAGCGTGATCTTCTCCTCGTCCCAGCCGGACAGCTCGAAATGGTGGTGGAGCGGCGCCATCCGGAAGACGCGCCGGCCCCTGGTGAGCTTGAAGTAGCCGATCTGGACGATGACCGACACCGTCTCGATGACGAAGACCAGCCCGATCAGCGGCAGGACGAGGATCTGGCCGGTGATGAGGGCGATCACGGCCAGCGTGGCCCCGAGGGCCAGCGAGCCCGAGTCCCCCATGAAGATCTGGGCCGGATGGACGTTGAACCACAGGAAGCCGAGGAGGGCGCCGATGATCAGGGCGCACAGGAAGGCCAGGTTCGGCTGGTTGCCGAGCGTCCCGTCGGGCTGGGGCACGACGTTCAGGAGGGCGATCAGGAGGAACGCGACGAAGGCGAAGATCAGCGTTCCCCCGGCGAGCCCGTCGAGGCCGTCGGTCAGGTTGACCCCGTTGGCCGCGGCGATGATGGCGAACGCCGCGAACGCGACGAACACCCACGGGTCGATCCCGACGGCGCCGATGAACGGCACGGCGATCTCGTCGATCTCGTAGGTGGACTGGATCTGGTAGGCCGCGACGGCCCCCACGACGACGAGCCAGAGCATCTTGTGCCGGGCCCGGATCCCCTCGCCCGTCCGGGCGTTCAGGAAGTCGTCCACCGCCCCGAGGACGCCGACGAGGAGGAGTGTGGCGAGGGGCGCGATGATCGCGCGCTGCGGGATCCCGCGCAGCAGGTAGAACAGGGCGAGGACCACGACGATGACGAGCAGCCCGCCCATCGTCGGCGTGCCGCCCTTCGACTGGTGTGCCTCGGGACCCTCGGCGCGGATCCGCTTGCCCATTCCGATCGCGCGGAGGAGGCGGGCGTAGGAGGGCATGAGGATCACAACGAGGGCGAAGGCGAGGAGCAGGCCCTGGATCAGCTCCACAGTCACGGTCGGGCTTCTCCGAACCGGGCCACGAGACGCCCGACGAGCACGTCCAGGCCGACTCCGCGGGAGGCCTTGACGAGGACGACGTCGCCGGGCCGGAGCACCGTTTCCAGCCGCTCGGCGCCGGCCTCGCGATCCTCGACCTCCACGATGCCGCTCGGCGGCATCCCGGCTTCGCCGGCGCCGGCCACGATCCCGGCCGCACCCGCCCCGACGACGCACAGGACCTGGCACGTGGCGGCCGCCGCCCGGCCGACCTCGCGATGACCCGCCGCCGAGCCCGAGCCCAGCTCGAGCATCTCGCCGAGGACGGCGACGCGCCGGCCCGGCAGACCGGCCAGCAGGTCAAGGGCCGCGATCATCGAGGCCGGCGACGCGTTGTAGGTGTCGTCGACGATCGTGATCCCGCCGGCCCGGATCACCTGGCCGCGGTGGGGCGCGGACCAGCCCCGCGCGAGCGCCTCGACGATCGCTTCGGGCGCCATGCCGGCGGCGATCCCGACCGCGGCGCCGGCAAGTGCGTTGTGGACGCTGAGCCGGCCGAGGCCGGGGATGCTCGCCGGCAGGCGTGTCGCCGCCAGGCGGGTCGCCGCCAGGCGGGGCGCCGGCCCGCTCGG
>DATIUS010000141.1:0-4077 GCA_035466655.1 Candidatus Sulfomarinibacteraceae bacterium | reverse complement strand
AGCAAGTCGTCGACGCTCATCGCCTCGCCGGCGCGGCAGATCGCAACCCCGACGCTGGCGGAAGCACGGACGGTGACGCCCTCGATCTCGAGCGGTTCGGCGATCGCCGCCAGGAGACGCTTCGCGACCGCTTCGGCGTCGTCGATCCGATTTGTTCCCGGCAGAAGGACGGCAAACTCGTCGCCCCCGAGCCGGCAGGCGAGATCGCCCGGCCGGACGGCGGCGATGAGCCGGTGGGCGATCGCGGACAGGAGCGCGTCGCCCGCGACGTGGCCCATGTCGTCATTGACGTCCTTGAAGTCGTCGATGTCCAGGAAGAGGGCGGCGGTTCCCCGGTCCATGGCCAGTGACCCGGCTACCGCGGCCATGAACCGGCGCCTGTTCGCGAGGCCGGTCAATGGATCGTGGAATGCCTGGTACGAGAGCTGCTCCTCCAGCGCGGTCCGGCGCTCGATGTCCCGGGCGAGCAGGCGGACCATGCCGGCGAGGCGGGCCAGAACGAGGACGGACAGGATCGCCGATGCGCCAGCCACGACGAAGACGATCGCATCGGCGCTGGCTCGACCGAGGGTGAGCAGAGCCGGGCCGACGAGCATCGCGACGCCCAGGAGGGCGAGGCGCACCGGTCCGAGCAGGACGACGGCGACGGGACGCGGCTCGAATGCGTCGACCATCGTTGGGTGGACCGCCGCTGTCGCGAAGGTGATGTAGGCGAGCAGCCACATGCCGTCCAGCCAGCCGCCGTCGACATAGGTCGCTTCGATGCTCTGGAGCCCGAACACGAGATCCGCGACGAGGACCGTGCCGAGGCTCGCCAGGAACAGACGGAAGGATGCCGAGCGGGCGCCGGGCGTCATGACCAGGCCGAGTGCCATCCCGATCAGGAGGAGGTCGCCGAGCGGGTAGGCGATCGAGATGGCGAAGGGGACGGGCTCAGGGTTCGCGGCGGCAGCGTGGGGGCCGAGCACAAACGCCCACCACGCGACGGCGGCTCCGATCGCGAGGATGGCGGCGTCGAGGAGGCTGGCTCGGTCGCCGCCCGTGATCCGGCGACGGATCGCGACGAGGAGACCGATGGCCATGAACGGGTAGCCCAGGAGGTAGGCGATGTCGGCAGTCGACGGGAACGGGTCCTCTCCCAGGGCCGCGTAGATGGTCCACAGGATGTCGCCGACGACGAATGCGAGCTGGCCGGCGGCCATCAGCAGCCACGGCACCCATCCGGCCGGCCGGTGGATCCAGATCGCGGCGAGCGCCGCCGCCACGGTGGCGATCCCGGCCGCATCGTAGACAGCCGACTGCTCGTTCGACGCGGCCGGGAGCGCGAAGAACAGGAGCACCAGCGCTGCTCCGATTGCCGGGACGGCGACCCATGCCCGGTGTCTGACGATGTCGCGTGAAGTGACGGTCATGCCCCGCGCCCAAAGGACCCGGGCATGCCCCGGGCTGGCTCCTACTGTCACCAATCTCGACCGCATCTCCAACCACCCGAAGGTACCCCGCGGGTTGTTGCGGGCCCAAGCGGCCTTGGCCGCGGAGGTCAGTCGTCGTGCGGCGGCATGACCGGCGAACGTGGGACGAGGTTCACGGTCGTGACCAGGGCCGAGGCCGGATCGCGCTCGATCGTGAGCTCCAGCTCGCCCCGCTCGCCCCGCTTCCCGCGGACCCGCCAGGTGGCCGATCTCAGGCCGTCGCCGGCCACCGCCGGCCCAAGCTCGACCGGCGCAAACCGGGCACCCACGACCCGCAGGACCCGGCCCAGCGCCGTCCGGTCCACCACGGGGCCGAGGTCGAGACCGTCCGGGATCGCCGGCGCGGGCGCGTTCACCGACGCGATGAGTGCGGCCGCGACCACGCGAAGCGGTTCGCCGGGCTCGGGTACGGCGCTGATGTCGAGCGTCTGGACGCGGGGCGGCGATTCCGGCGAGAGGCGGATCTCCACGCGGACCCGGCCGCCCCGCTCGCCGGCGAGCCACCAGGCCAGGTGGAGCCCGGTCTCGGACTCCTCGGGCAGATCGGGATCCAATCGCAGCGGGCCGTGGGCGGCCCGGAGCCGGTCGATCTCGGCACGGCGCCGCTCGAGCGGCTCGTCCAGCTCCACGTTCATGGCAAAGAGGCCGGCCGCAACCTCGGCATCCCATCTGTCCAGGAGTCGCTCCACCGCGGCACGAGCGGCGGTGGTGGCGGCGGCGGGACGGATCCGCCGCGCCGGCATCGCGCCCGTGGAGAGCAGCGCGGCCATGAGCTCACGTGAAAGGAGCGTGCTCGGCGCATAGCGGTGGTTGGCCAGGACGATCACCCCGACCCCGGAGGCCGGCTGCCACCACATGTGCGATCCGAAGCCCGGGTACCCGCCGCTGTGTCGAACGAGCCGGCCCCAGCGCAGGTGATCCTGGACGAACAGGCCGAGACCGTACCCACCCGCCGCCACTTCCGGATCCGCGTCCGGGCTCGCCATCAGGACGCTCGGCCACCAGGCGCCCTGGGCCTGCTGCATCTCCCGCCGGGACGCCCGCGACAGGGGCGGACCGCCTTCGGGGGCGTCGCGCGGCGGATACGCATCGGTGAAGAAGCCCACCCAGCGGGCCAGGTCGCGGACGGAGCTGAACAGGCCGCCCATCGAGGCAAGCGCTCCGTATGGGTCCATCGGTTCCTCGAGGAACGCGCCGTCCCGCCAGACGTAGCCGTGCGCGAGCCGCTCGGGCGGCACCTCGCCAGAGTCGTACACGGTCGAGTCCATCCCGAGCGGTCCGAGGAACCGGGCTCGGACGACGTCGCGGTACTCCGCGCCGGCGACGTTCGAGATGAGCCGGCCCAGGATCCCGTATCCCAGATTCGAATACTCGAACCGTGTCCCCGGGGTCCAGGCGAACGTCAGCGGGCCTCCGAGGAGCTCCGAGAAGGCGCCGAGGTCCAGGCCTTGCTGGCGATCGCCCCACGGATCGTCGGTCGCGAGCCCGGACGACATCGTCAGGAGGTGTCGGATCGTGATCGCGGGCGAGTCCGTCGTCGGGCCGCGCAGCCCGGCGAGCTCCGGGACGTGCCTCGCGATCGGGTCGTCGAGTGAGAGGCGGCCCTCGTCGCGGAGGCTGACGACCGTCGCCGCGGTGAAGCTCTTCGTCATCGACGCAATCCGGAAGACGCTATCGGCGTCCGGCGGCGACTCCTCGCCGACCCGCAGCGTACCGATCCCCCGGCTGTGGACGAGCTCGCCGTCCAGCACGATCCCGTAGGCGACCCCGGGGAGGTGCTTGCCTTCGAGGAATCGGTCGGCGACGGCGTCGGCCGCGTGGAGGGTCTCGTCGACCGTCGTCATCGGGCGGGCCGAATCAGGAGGCCGCCGGTCGCCCGGCGGCCTCGGAACTCGCCGGTGAGGACGAGGGGGACGATCTGCCGGTCAGTGGGCGCAGGCTCGGGCCTGGCCGGCATCGTCCGCGGTCCGGAAGCTCGACCCGCAGCCGCAGCCCGTGACGGCGTTGGGGTTGTTCACGGTGAACCCGGCGCCCATGAGCGTGTCCACGTAGTCGATCGACGCGCCCTTCAGGAGGGGAACGCTCTGGCCGTCGACGTAGACCTTGACCCCGTTCGCCTCGAGCACGCTGTCCTCGGCGGTCGGCGCATCCTCGAGCATCATCCCGTAGCGGTACCCGGAGCAGCCGCCGGAGTAGACGTAGACGCGGAGCCCGACGTTGGGGTTCGTCTCTTCCTTCGTCAGTTCGCGGAGCTTGGCGGCGGCGGCGTCGGTGAGCGAGACGACGGTCGGCTGCTGGTCGATCATCAGGTGCGCCCTCACGGGAAAGCGGGGTTGCGTGGCCTCGACCGGGATCCGCTCGAGGCGCTCATCGTACGCAGGTCAACCGATTTCGACAACCAGTACGTCAGAACCCGGTCCGGGGTGGACTCGGCGCGCCTCGGCTACGCCTCGATCCGCTCGACGACCGTCGCGATCCCCTGCCCCACGCCGATGCACATCGTGGCGAGGCCGTAGCGACCGCCGCGGGCCCGGAGCTCGTGGACGAGCATCGTCATCAGGCGCGCCCCGCTGGCCCCGAGCGGGTGCCCGAGGGCGATCGCGCC
>DATIUS010000140.1:0-5315 GCA_035466655.1 Candidatus Sulfomarinibacteraceae bacterium | reverse complement strand
GCGAGGCCACGCCGGCGCACGCACGGGGCGGGTATCGTACCGCAACCCTGCGGCCCGCCGGCTCACGCTTCTCGGCTCACGTCCGCGCCAGCCGCTCCACGATCGCGACGTAACGCGGCGCCTCGACCTCCCAGGCCTGCGTCCGGGTCAGCGCGAGCATGCCGCGCACCGACGCCTCCCGGGCGGCTGGGTCGTCGACCAGGGCGCCGATCGCCGCCGCGAGCGCGGCCGGCTCCCCGGGCCGGTACGTGACCGCGACGCCGCCGGGGAAGGTCCGCTCGACCATCGGCAGCGCGGAGCAGACGACGGGCTTGCCCATCGCGGCGTACTCGAAGATCTTCGTGGACAGGCTGATGTCCGTGAATCGATCCCGGCGCGTTGGCGCCAGGCCGATATCTGCGGCGGCGATGGCAGCAGGGACCGCCTCGATCGGGATCCGGCCGTGGAAGGTGATCTCGTCCGCCAGCCCCAGGCGGGCGGCCCTGGCCCGGAGCTCGGGCTCGGAATCGCCGCGTCCGTAGAGGTCCAGCCGCACCGGGAGGTCGGGGCGATCCGTCCGCAGGGCGCTGACGGCGTCGAGCAGGACGTCGAGCTCGTAGGTCGGGGTGAGGGCGCCTGCGTAGACGAGCCGGAGCGTGCCGTCGGCCATGAACGCTCGGGTCGGGTGGGACGTCGGGTCGAACCGCTCCAGCGACGGGCTGTTGATGGCGACCCCGACGCGGCCGGGGTTCGCACCGAGTTCGACGAGGCGGTCACGAAGGGCCTCGTTGACGGTGAGGACCTCGGTCGCCGCGGCGACGGACAGCCGTTCCTGGAACAGGAGCAGCCGATGGACGATCGGGTTCCCGGCGCGCGGGAACCGGGATCGGAAGAACTCGGGCATCGCCTCATGCAGGTCGAGCAGCACCGGCACGCCGACGAGCCGGAGCGGGAGGGCCGCCAGGACGAGGAAATCTGGCAGCGAGTGGACCTGGACGAGCCCGTACCGACGCCGCCGATGGTCCACGACGGCGGCCAGCGATGCCCGGACGAGGAACGCGAGGTACTCGAGCAGGTACGTTGCCAGGCCGGCACCCTGGTGGCGCTGGACGTCGAGGCGCCGGACGTTCACGCCGGCGAGGGCGGCCCGCGGCGGATCGCCGGGCCGGCGGAGCGCCAGGACGTCCACCTCGCGGCCGGCCGCCACGAGCGATTCGGCCTGGCGGCGGACGCGCGGGTCCTCCTCGTAGTAGCTGTGGACGATCATCAGCACCGGGCGGCGCGGCGGGACTGGACGGCGCGACCGGCCAGCCGGGCGGGCTGCAGACGGGTCGGGCGGCGGGCCCGGTCTGGCCTCGTTCATCGCTCGGCCGAGGCCCAGCGATCGGCAAGCCAGCCGAGCGTGCCGGGGGCGAGCTCAGCGTCACCCGCGCCCAGGAACGGCTCGATCCACTCGAGGTCGTCGGCGTCGAGGGGGAGGACCGTGACCGGGCGACCTCGGGTCGCAGCCGACTTCTGGTCTCCGTCGATCGCCGCGCGGACGGCCCGCTGGCGCGCCTCGGCGAAGATGGCCGGCTGGGCCGCCCAGAGCCTCCGGCGGCGGATCGCGTCCAGCGGATGGAGCAGGGTCCACCACCTGCCCCGGCTCCGCGGAGGCGCGCCGCCGAGCTCGGCGAGCCGGGCACGGAAGCCCGCACCCGGGTCCACGTCCACCCATGCCCGAACGGTCAGCGGGGGAGTCGGATCTCCCGCAGGCTGCCCCGAGATCGGGTGGACCGGGGCCGCGGTGACGACGGACAGGCCTGCCGCGAGCCCGGGCGGAAGCACCGGGACCCGCGCGACGGCGGACGCGCGCCGGAACCCGACGATGACGACGGCGCGGGGGAGGGCGGCCGGATCGACTGCGGGGAGCGTGGGGCCGCCGCTCCGGGCGGCCGCGCCAAGTCCTTCGAACCTGGCGATGAGATCGGCCGCGACGACGTCCGGCGCGTACCGCCCGGCGACGTGCGCCCGCAGCGCGGCCGGATCGAAGGCGGCACGGCGCCCGAGGGCATCCGTGATCGCCGCGGCGAGCGAGGCGGGCTCATGGTCCCGTGCGATCGTCCCGAACCGGCCGTCGTTGCCGAGGATCTCCGCCACCCCACCGGATGGCGTCGCCGCGACCGGCAGGCCCATCGCCAGTGCCTCGGCCGCCACGATCCCGAACGTCTCCCATGGGCTGGGATGCACGAAGAGGGTCGCGCGGGCCATCGCGGCGGCAACACCGGCGCGGTCGGCCGGCGGCTCGAACCGCACGGATGCGGCGACCCCCAGCTCCGCGGCCAGCGCTACGAGCCGGTCCTCTTCCGCCACCGACGCTGCCCGGCCGATGAGCCGGAGCCGGAGCGCCGGCCGATGCCGATGGACCAGCGCGAACGCCCGCAGGAGCGTGTCCGTCCCCTTGCTCGCCTTGCGCGCCCCGACCCACAGCAGCTCGTCCGGGTCGCGCTCGTCGTCGGGGCGGATCGCGAACGTGTCGATCGGGAGGACGTTCGGGACGACGTCGATCCCGCCGGCCTCCGGGCCGAGGCGCTCCTCGATCCGGCTCGCGAGCGTCCGGCTCACGGCGACGACGGCTCGGCGCGCCCCCAGCAGCGAGCGGTAGGCGGCGGCCGCGGCCGGCTCGGCGAGGCGGTCCGGCGTCGAGCTGTCGTGCTCGGTCGTGAGGAGCGGCACCCCGACGGCTTCGGCCAGCGCGGCGGCGGCGAGCCCGTCCGGCAGCCCCGTATGCGCGTGGATGGCGTCGAACGGCCAGGCCGCACGGAGGGCGGTCCCGACCGGGACGAGGGTGACGGCCTCGAGGGCGGCCAGCTCGACCGGGTCACGCGTCGCCTCGCCGCCGGCCGGAAGCGGGGCGGGAATCCTGAGCACCGGCACCCGCGCCGCGCCTCGCCCGATCGGCGCGGCGAACGCGAGCCGTGCTCCGACGACCGCCGCCCAGCGCTCGACCCGGGCGAGCCGCTCCGCCCGTGCCGGGCCGTCCAGCCCCTCCGCGTGGACCGGCTCGGGGCAGATCACCGCGACCTCCGCCCCGGCGGCTGCCAGCGCCGCCGCCTGGTCCGCCACGAACGTGCCCCGGCCGGGGACTTCGTGCGACGGATACCAGCGCGCCACGATCAGGATCCTGAGGGGCATGGCTGGATTATCGTCGGGCGGCGTCGGCGACGGATCCCGTGCTACCGTTCGCGCCGATGTCAACGGCCAGTGCCGCCCCACCCGTTGCCCGGACCACGGCCGCTCGACCGGGACCCGCGGGGCTCGTGCTCGAGGCCGGCGCGGACGTCTGGTCGCGGCGGCGCCTGATCCGCTACCTCGTGGCCGCCGACCTCAAGAAGAAGGGACGGGACACCCTCTTCGGGAACGTCTGGTGGGTCCTGGACCCGCTCCTCCAGATGGTCGTCTACGTCGTTCTCGTCTCGATCATCTTCAAGCGCGCGGAGGCGGACTACCCGCTCTTCATCTTCGCCGCGATCCTGCCCTGGAAGTGGTTCTCCAGCGCGATTGGTGACGCGATCACCTCGGTCAGCGGCCAGGACCGGCTGATCAAGCAGGTCCAGTTCCCCAAGCTCGTGCTTCCCGTGGCGGCGATCATGGCCGGCATCACCCAGTTCGCCTTCGGGATGATCCCCCTCGCGGGTCTGCTGCTCCTCGTGTACCCGGATCGGATCAGCGTGTCGCTGGCCCTCATCCCGCTCGTGGCCGCCGTGCAGCTCGTCTTCACGCTTGCGCTCGGCGTGCTCGCGGCGGCGCTCAACGTCTTCTTCCGGGACATCGGCAACCTGTCGCGGCACGTCCTCCGCCTGTGGTTCTACCTGTCGCCGGCGCTCTACGGTGCGGCCGTCATCGACGAGATCGCGTCGTCGCACCAGTACATCGCCGGCGCGATCCGGATCAACCCGTTCTACCCGATCCTGAACGCCTATCGATCCGTCATCTACGAGGGAACGGCGCCGGATTGGGCCGCGCTCGGCGGTGTGCTCGGGGCATCGATGCTCTTCCTGCTCGTTGCCATCTGGGGCTTCAAGCGGCTCGAGCCGACGTTCGCCAAGGTCCTGTGACCGCGAGCCCCGCTCCCCTGCCGGGCACCCCGGACCGCCATCCCGCGATCGATGTTCGCGGGCTCGGGGTCCGTTACAGCCTGCGGCTCACGCGGAAGAACACCCTCCGGAACTCGCTGGCGCAGCTCGTCCGACGCGACGAGGGCGGCGGCCACTTCTGGGCGCTGCGCGACGTGTCGTTCCAGGTGGTCCACGGCGAGTCGCTGGCCGTCATCGGCCCGAACGGCGCCGGGAAGTCCACACTCCTCCAGTCCCTCGCCGGAATCATCCAGCCGACCGAGGGCGAGATCAGCGTCCGGGGACGGCTGTCCAGCCTGCTGACGCTCGGCGCCGGGTTCGACCAGGAGCTCTCGGGGCGGGAGAACATCCTCCTCGCCGGGGCCTTCCTGGGGATCGACGACCGCGAGATCCAGCGCCGGCTCGAGGACATCATCGCCTTCGCCGACATCGGCCAGTTCATCGATGCCGCGATCAAGACGTACTCGTCCGGGATGCGTGCCCGGCTCGGCTTCGCGATCGCCACCTCGGTCGACCCGGACATCCTCCTCCTCGACGAGGTCCTCGCCACGGGCGACCAGGTCTTCCGGGCGAAGTCGAAGGAGCGAGTGCTCCAGCTGGCGAGGGGCGCCAAGGCGATCGTGCTGGTCACGCATGACATGCATTGGGTCACCGAGTTCTGCAATCGGGCGATGCTCATCGAGCACGGTCACGTGATCGCCGAGGGCAGGCCCGAGGAGATCGTCCGGCTCCACGAGACGCGCTCCGAGGAAGCGCGCCGGAGCGCCGCGGTTCCGCCGGCCTGACGTGGCGACCCCTCGGCCATCGCCACCGACGTCGCCCGTGCGGCGCGCCGGGCGGGCCGTGAAGGGTGCCGGTCGATCCGTCCGACGGTCGGTTCTCCAGGCGCTCGAACCGCTCCGCCGGGTCGACGGCATCGATCGGCCGGTCCTGCTTCGGGCGCGCGAGGACCTGCTCCGGAAGCGGGCGTTCGGCCCGGCTGACCTCGAGCGGCTGGCGGCCCTCCTGGACTCCGCGGGGGAGGTGGTGCCGGTTCGCGAGGCCTTCGAGCGGCGGGCGGCGCTGCCCGACCGCCTGATCGCGCTCCGGCACGACATGGACCACGACGTCGAGAACTCCGTCCGGTTCGCCGAGTGGGAGGCACGCCACGGGTACCGCGCGACGTACGAGGTGCTCCACACGGACTGGTACTACCGACGGGGAGAGCGCGGCGGGCCGTCG
>DATIUS010000139.1:0-24364 GCA_035466655.1 Candidatus Sulfomarinibacteraceae bacterium | reverse complement strand
GACGCGGAGCACCAGGGGCAGATGGAAGCGCTCGGCCCGGCTTCGGGCGGTGTCACGTCGGCCATGGCCGGAATGCTACCGCGCAGGCCCACCCCCGGAATACCCCACAGGTCCGGGGTGGATGGGACCGCCGGGCTATCCGACCGGGGGACGTCTCCCCCGGCGCGTCACTCCCACTCGATGGTCGCGGGCGGCTTCGACGAGATGTCGTAGACGACCCGGTTGACGCCCGGAACCTCGTTCACGATCCGCGACGAGATCTTGCCGAGGACGTCGTAGGGAAGCTTCGCCCAGTCGGCGGTCATCCCGTCCTCCGAGGTCACCGCGCGAATCGCAACGACGTTCGCGTACGTTCGCCCGTCGCCCATGACGCCGACGCTTCGAACCGGCGTCAGGATCGCGAACGACTGCCAGACGCTCCGGTAGAGCCCCGCGGCCTTGATCTCGTCGATGACGATCCAGTCGGCGTCGCGGAGGGTGTCCAGCCGCTCGGCGGTGACCTCGCCGATGATCCGGATGGCGAGCCCGGGTCCCGGGAACGGCTGCCGTTGGACCATCGCCTCGGGCAGGCCCATCTCCAGGCCCACCTGGCGGACCTCGTCCTTGAACAGGTAGCGGAGCGGCTCGATCAGCTTGAACCGCAGGTCGGCCGGCAGGCCGCCCACGTTGTGGTGGGTCTTGATCTTCTGGGCGGCCTTGGTCTCCGACGTCGCGCTCTCGATGACGTCCGGGTAGAGCGTCCCCTGGGTCAGGAAGTCGATCCGGCCGAGTTTCGTCGCCTCCTCCTCGAAGACCCGGATGAACTCGTCGCCGATGATCTTCCGCTTCGCTTCCGGGTCGATGACGCCGGCCAGGCGGGCGAGGAAGCGCTCACGTGCGTCGACCATCACGAGGCGCATCCCGAGGTGCTGCTCGAAGGTCGCCCGGAGGAGCTCTGATTCCTTCTTCCGCATCAGCCCGTGGTCGACGTAGATGCAGGTCAGCCGGTCCCCCACCGCCCGATGGACGAGCGCGGCGGCGACCGCCGAGTCGACGCCGCCCGACAGCGCGCAGATGACCTTCCCGTCGGACCCGACCGCCCGAGCGTGATCGTCGACCCTCGCCCGGATCTCCGCGACGGTCGATTCGATGAAGTTCGCCGGCGTCCACGTCGGGCGCGCTCCCGCGATCCCGACGACGAAGTTGCGCAGGAGGTCGCGCCCGCGCGGCGTGTGGACGACCTCCGGGTGGAACTGGATCCCGTACAGGTTCCGCTCGCCGTCCGCGAGGCCCGCGAAGGGCGACGAACCGGAGTGGGCCGTCGCCCGGAACCCCTCGGGCAGGCGGGTGATCGAATCGCCGTGGCTCATCCAGACCGGCTGGTCCCGGTCCAGCCCGGCGAACAGCGGGTCGTCCGCCGTGATCGTGAGGTTGGCGGGCCCGTACTCGCGCTTCGACGCCGGTAGGACGTCCCCGCCGAGCTCGAGGGCCATGAGCTGGGCGCCGTAGCAGATCCCGAGGACGGGCAGGCGGCCACTCCAGATCGCCGGGTCCGGCTTGGGGGCGCCCTCGTCGTAGACCGAGTTCGGGCCGCCGGACAGGATGATCGCGGTGGCGCCGCGCCGCTCGATCTCCGCGAGCGATGTGTCGTGCGGGAGCAGCTCCGAGTAGACGTGGAGCTCCCGGATGCGCCGCGCGATCAGCTGGGCGAACTGACTCCCGAAGTCGAGGACCACGACCGTGCCGTGGTCCGTCGCTGCCGGACGGTCGGTGGTGGCGCGCTGCGGGGCCGGTGCGTTGAGGGCCGTTTCGAGGTACGCCTCGACCTCGGCATCGTCCGGGGCGAGGACGCGATGGCCGGCGTTGGCCGCCTCGCCGTGGACCGTCTTGCCCTTGCCCGCCACGCTCGATGCCACCCTCCGTGCCGGCGGGGCCCCGCCTGCCGGGAAGTGTACCGGCAGCGAGGGCGCGGGCGGGGCAGGGCGGTCAGTCCGTGTTCCGCATCGCCTCGGCGGCCATGTCGAAATATGCGAGCAACCGGGCGGCGATCGTTGGCGGTGGGTCCATGAAGGCGACCGCCTCGCGCATGTGGCGAAGCCAGCGATCGCGGCCGGCCGGGTCGATCAGGAACCCCTTGTGGCGCATGAACAGGCGCGGGTGGCCGCGCTCGTCGGAGTACGTGTTGGGGCCGCCCCAGTACTGGCCGAGGAAGAGCGCGAGGCGCCGCCGGGCCCCCGCGAGGTCGGTCCTATTCGGGTACAGGGCCAGCAGGTCCGGGTCCGATTCCACGCCCTGGTAGAACCGATCGACGAGGGCGTCGAAGAAGGGCTGGCCGCCAACGAGCTCGAAGACGTTGTCGCGGGCGGCTGCGGCGGTTTCGCCCTCACGAGCCGGGCGCACGGGGAGTGGTTCGGACACGACCGGATGGTAGCGCCGGACGCGGCTACGACTCCGCAACGCGGAGCCGGAACGCCGGGCCGCGACCCAGCCGCTCGGCAGGGGTGCCGTAGCGGAGGATCAGCTCGGTGACGGCCCGCGCGGCCTCCTCGCTGTCCAGCGATTCGGCGACCGCGTCCCGGGTCAGATCCCCGACCGTCACCCGACAGCGCGGATCAGCATCCAGGTTCCGCGCCCAGTCCGCATCCGGATCGCCGGCGGCGACGAGCAGACTCCCGTCCGGCTCCTCGACGAAGCCGACGGCCACGACGACCTCGCGTCCGGTGACCCGCCCAAGGGTCTCGATGAGGACGGCCTTCCCCCACTCGGCGAGCTGGGTGCCGATCTCGTCCGTCAGCGGCCCTTGCCCTGCCAGGACTTGCCCTCGGTGCCGACCGACGGGGCGAAGACGATCTCGACGGCCTGCATCTCGCGGATCGTCCGGGCTCCCAGCGCCGCCATCGATTGCCGAAGCGCGCCCATGAGGTTCTGCGAGCCGTCCGTCACCGTGGCGGGACCGAACAGGATCTTCTCGAGCGAGCCGATGGTGCCGACCCTGATCCGGGTGCCCCGCGGCAGGACCGGCGACGGCGCTGCCATGCCCCAGTTCACGCCCCGCCCGGGCGCCTCGGCCGCGCGCGCGAGCGGTGAGCCCAGCATGACCGCGTCCGCGCCCGCGGCGATCGCCTTGGCGACCTCGCCGCCGCGGCGCATCCCGCCGTCGGCGACGACGGGCACGTACCGGCCGGTCCGCTCGAGGTAGGCGTCGCGCGCGCCGGCGACGTCCGCGATGGCGGTCACCTGGGGCACCCCGATGCCGAGGACCTCGCGGGTCGTGCAGGCGGCCCCGGGGCCGACCCCCACGAAGACGGCCGCTGCCCCCTGCTCCATCAGCTGGAAGGCGGCCTCGGCGTTCGTCGTATTGCCGACGGCGACGGGGATGGGCATGAACCGGGTGAACTCGCCGAGCGAGAGCGGGTCGTAGCCGGACGCGAGGTGGCGGGCCGAGGAGACCTGGCTCTGGACGAGGAAGAGGTCCGCCCCGTGCTCGGCGCAGAACGGGCCCCACTTCCGGGCGGCACCAGGCGTAGCCGCAACCGCGGCGTTCGAACCGGCGGCGCGGATCTCCTCGAGGCGCTTCGCCACGAGCTCGTCGCGGATCGGGGCCGCGTACGCCTCGGTCAGGACGTGCTGGACCTCGTCATCCGGGGCCGTGGCGATCCGCTCCAGGACAGCAGCCGGGTCGTCGTAGCGGGCCTGGACGCCCTCGAGGTTGAGCACCGCGAGGCCGCCGAGGCCCCCCAGCACGCCGGCGAACGCGGGATCGACGACGGCGTCCATCGCCGACGCGAGGACCGGGATCGCGAGATCGATGCCGCAGAACGACTGGCCGAGGTCGACGTCGTTCGGCTCGATCGTGCTCGTGCCGGGAGCGAGCGAGACGTCCTCGAAGCCGTAGGTGGGGCGGATCGCGTCCAGCCTGGAGCGGAACGCGGGGAGCGGTTGCGAGCCCGGGGCGCCGCGCTGGTCGATCATTCGGGGCACCTCCTCACGCTCGCCGTTGGGTGCCGGGAAGTCTACCAGCGGGTGGTGACGCGACGCCCCGCCCTTCTCGATGCCCCGCCCTGCTTCGGGACGCCGCCACTCCCCGCTCGGCGCCCGCTCGGCGCCCGCTCGGCGCCCCGCGCCGCGCGCGAATGTCAAGCCAGGACACGCGATTCGCACGAACGAGCGTGACCAACCCCGACTTCGTGCGGGAATCGACGCGATCTCGAGGAGGTGCACGCTCGTTCGTCGCGATCGTGTTGCTGGGAGTGACGAGCCACCAGGCGTCTCAGTCGAGGCGAAACGCCTCCGCCCTGGCCGGGTTCGCGAGCAGCCACTCCACGAAGTCGATCGCCCGAACGTAGGCCGGCCAGGTCACGAGGGCCCGCGCCTCATCCGGCGACAGCCAGCGGACCTCGTCGTGCTCGTGCGAGATCACGACCTCGGCCCCGGGCGGGAGCCGTGCCGCGAAGACCGCTTCCGAGAGGAGCGCGTCGTGCGAGGCCTCGTGGAACCAGTTGACGATGTCCGTATCGAAGGAGTCCTCGATGTCGGTCCGGGCCAGGCCGGTCTCCTCGGCGATCTCCCTGAGGGTTCCGTCCACGATCCGCTCGCCGAGCTCGAGCCGGCCGGTCACGCACTGCCAGAGGCCGGCGTAGGGCCGGCCGGCCGCTCGCCGGACCAGGAGGATCTCCGGACGCCCAGCCGCATCCAGCCGAAAGAGCCAGCAGGCGACGAGGTCCGGCCGCGCGCTCATGACGCGGGCTCGGCCCCGGGTGCGACGGCGAACGTCGCTGCGATCCCATGGAGCTGCTCCAGGTGCATGAGGTCATGCACGCCTGCGAACAGCAGCCACTCGCCGCAGCGCAGCCGCCCGACGAGCGGATGCTCCAGGGGGCAGGGGTCCTCCTCGTGGCCCGCAATGGACCGCGCCGCCCGCTCGACGATCCGCTGGCTGGCGCCGATCCGGCGGATGAGCGCCTCGCGGCCCAGGCCCTGCTCGCCGGCAATCCCCGGCACCACGCGCGGCGCGTCGTCCGGGAAGCGTCCGGTCGCGGCGAGCGCGCCGGCCATCGACAGCCCGGCCCGGGAGTCTGCGTCGTGGCCGATCGCCTGCGCCACGTTCCAGTCACCTTCGCCGCCGGGGGCCTCGAAGGCCGCCTCGGGGAGTGCTGCCACCATGGCACCCAGCGCCTCCGCGATCGCGGCCAACTCCGCGGCCACGCGCTCGGAGCTGCCGGCGCCGGCACGCTTCCGAACCTCGCGACGCACGGAGATGAACCGACCGGCCTCGATGCCCCTGAAGGCGGCGACCGCATCGGGGGCGTCCGGTTCGAGGATGTCGAGCCAACTGGGCATGGCCCGGATCATAGGGACCCTCAGCCCTTGAACGCTCCGCGTGCGGTACGACCGGTCGAGCTGTGCGGATCCCCGAATTCGAACGGTGCTCGTTCCAGGATCGACCTCGCAGACGACCAGGTGGGTCCCGCTGGGTCGACCTTGGACGCTGGGCGATCCGAGATGTGGGGTCCGCGGACCGGCGACACGGGCCCGCGGTCGCACCGCTCGCCGCGCGTTCAGCAGCATGGCAGAGGGCGCGGGGCCCGCCGGGGGGCCCACCCGACCGTCTATCGCCGGCCGCCGGCCATCTTCGTCGCGTCCGGCCGGCCCCGGAGCCGCCACATCGCGACGACCCCGACGAGCGGCCCCAACGCCAGCGACCCGAACGCGATCCGCCATCCGGCACCGTCCCCCGGATCGAGCGCGCCGACCGACAGGATCGTGGCCGCGGTCAGCACGAAGCCGACGGCCGTCTGCATCGCGAGCGCGGATCCGGCCGTGCCGGTCGGGGCAAGCTCGGACACCGCGGCCGAGAACTGCGGCGAATCCGCGACCACCGTGATCCCCCAGACGATCGCGAGACCCAGCACGACGACGGGCGGCCCGCCGTAGAGGAAGCCGATCAGGAGGCAGCACGCCCCGCTCGATCCCATCGCCGCGATCGTCAGCGTGGTCCGCCCGAACCGGTCGGCGAGGATGCCGCCCGCCGCGCAACCGATTCCACCGGCCGCGATGACCACAAACGCAGCCAGTGCTGCCGACGAAGCGTCGCCGCTCCCCGACGCCGCGAGGCTCGCCGCCAGGAAGAGGGGCACCCACGTCCACATCGCGAACAGCTCCCACATGTGGCCGAGATAGCCGAGGTTGGCGAGTCGCACGGACGGCTCGCGGAAGGCGCGCGCGGCGATCGAGAAGCTGAAGCGCGGGGCCGGCGCATCGAACGGGCCCGGCGGGGCCCCGGCGAGGACGGCCACACCGCCGAGGAAGGCGGCGATCGACGCCCAGGTGACGATCATCCGCCAGTCGGCGCCGGCGACCGTCCCGAACGCGCCGAGCAGGTGGGGCAGCGCCGTCCCGACCGCGAGCGCCCCGAGCAGGATCCCGATCGCCGCCCCGCGCCCAACCCGGAACCAGCCGGCGATGAGCTTCATCCCGACCGGGTAGACGGCCGCGATCCCGGCCCCGGTCAGGAACCGGAACGGCAGCGCGGACCCTGGATCGGTGGCCAGCCAGGCGAACCCGAGGTTCCCGGCACCGGTCACGACCGCGCCCCAGAAGAAGAGCCGGTCCCCGCGGATCACGTCCGCCGCCCCGGATGCCGCGAGGAGCAGCGCTCCGGCTGCGAACCCGAGCTGGACGGCGACCGTGAGCATCGCCAGCTCCAGTCCCTCCGGCCGCCAGTCCACTCGCAGCAGTGGCGTCACCGCCGCCGAGCTGAACCAGGGCGCCTCGGCCAGGAGGATCCCGATCGACAGGACGAACAGGACGCGCCACCGGCCCGCGGGCTCGAGGCCGTCAGCGGGGAGGGTCGTGGCGATGCCCGGGGACGCGGGCGGGATCATCGAGCCGGGCTACAGCCGCTCGAAGCGCTCGACCGGGAGGACGAAGACCGTGGCCCCGCCGACCTCGACCTCGAGCGGGTAGGGCATGAAGAACTCGCCAGGCTCCATGATCGGCGGCATCGGGTTGACGACCTGGGTTCGCGACGTGCAGTGCGCCCGGACGACGTCGAGGACCGCGTCCACCTTCTCGTCGTCGGCGCCGACCATGATCGTCGCGTTCGATTGCCGCAGGAAGCCACCCGACGAGTGGAGACGCGTCGCGCGAAGCTCGGCCTCGAGCAGGGCGTCGACGAGGGCGCCCGCGTCCTCGTTGTGGACGATCGCGACGATGAGCTTCACGGCGCGAGTATAGGGTGGCTGTCACGCTCGCCGACGCTGGCCGTATGGGCGCTCGCCGACCCGTTGTTCACGCACTGGCGCGGTGTACGATGCGGCCCCGCATCCCGTGCGCGTTCGACCGTCGCCGCGCGCCGGGGGCCTACGCCCGCCGATGTCCTTGGAGCCACGCCCGTGACCGACCTCGCCAGGCCAGACAGCACCCCCGAATCGAAGCTCGCCGCGGCGGCAGCCATCGTGGCGCGGGGCCGCAGCCCCGAGGAGGACCTCGCGGCCATCCTGGAGCTGGCCACGAGCGCCGTCGGCGCCGAGCGAGGGTCGGTCTTCCTGTGGGACGCCGAGCGCGGCGGGCTCGCGCTCGCGGCGTCGTTCGGCTTCGCGGAGGGCGCCGCGGCGGAGCTCGAGGCCGCGGTCACCGCGGATCCCGAGCACCCGATCGCCCGGACCGCGCACGACCAGACCGCCCTGGTCGGCGTTGCGAGCACGGCCACGGCCACGGCTCCGAGGACCGGCGCGACGTCCCCGCTCCGCGTGGCCCACGACGGCGTCGAGGAGCCGATCGGGGCTCTCGCCGTCAGCCGGCCGGGAGCCTGGGCCGTGCGTCCGGACGATGCCGCGCGGCTCGCTGCGTTCGCGGATCTCATCGCGATCACCGTGGACCGCACCCGGCTCACCTCGATGGCCAACGAGCGAGCCGAGTGGACGGAGCGGGTGGCCCACACGGACGCGCTGACCGGGCTGGCAAACGCCCGGACGCTGTCGCGGATCCTGGAGCTCGAGGTCGCACGGGCGGGCCGGCAGGGCAGTGACCTCTCCGTCGTCCTGTTCGACGTGGACGGGCTGGCCGCCGCGAACGCGTCGGACGGTCACGCCGTCGGCGACGGGATCCTCCGCGAGGTCGCGGCGGTCCTCGCGGAAACGGTCCGGCTCGTGGACACGGTGGCTCGCTGGGGCGGGGACGAGTTCCTCCTCGTGGCGCCCGGACCGGCCGGCATGATCGTCGCGCAGCGGGTCCTGGACGCCGTCGCCGGCCGGCCGGCCATTGCCGGTCGGGCCTATTCCGTGTCCGCGGGCGTCGCGCGGTTCCCGTCGGATGGCGCGACCCCCGACGAGCTGGTCGCCGCCGCCGCGACGGCGCTGGCCACCGCGAAGGCAACGGGCCCCGGAGCGCTGGCAAGCGCTGGGACCGCCGGCCCGGCCTGAACCCGGTCGGCGACGTCTCTCACCGCGGCCGCTACCGCCCGGGATCAGCCACCGCGCCCCACATCGCGCCCGATCGGGACGGCCGTAGCTCGAACGGTGTCCGCGTCTGCAAGGCGTGGGGACGCACGAGGACTGTCCGGCCTACGTGCCCCCGCGCAGAGAGCCGAGATTCAGGACAGGCAATGTCGGCGCATCGGCACCCGGCCCCGGTTCGAGGGTCAACGCAAGCACGGCCCCAGGACCGGCGAGTCCAGAGGCGGCGCGCAGCAGACCCGTGCCGTCGTCACCGACGGTGAACCCGCCCAGGGGCACCGGCGCCGCGTCCCCAACGATGACCCAGGCCTCGTAGACCTGGCTGCCCTCAGTCGGCACCAGACCGTGCATCGCGACGACGACCGTGCCATCCGATGCCGCGGCAGCCACGCCACTTGCGCTCGTTCCCGGCTCGGTCGCGGCCATGAACGCGGTTCGCGCCCCTGGCTGCGTCGCGACGGCAAGCACGGTGGCCACGCCCTCCTGGAACGCCTGCGCCGCGACCAGGTCGCGCTCCACGCCGGACAGCCGCACCTGGAGCTGGAGGTTCCACGCACCGAGCGCCGCGATCGCGAGGCCGGCGGCGATGCGCAGGGCCCAGGCACTCCAGCCCCTGGCTCGGATGGCCGCGCGAGCGGCGCGCTCGTCGGTCGTCGGGAACGGCATCGGGGCGGGGGCGGATACCCGGGTCGGGGGCGCCGTCGGCTCGACCTGACCGGCTCCCTCGGCCGGCCGCTCCGCGGCGGCGGTGGCCATGAGCCGCGCGCGCAGCGAGACCGGCGGTTCCACCGGATCCAGGGACTCGGCGAGATACGAGACGACGCCGCCGAGCTCGGCCAGCTCCGGGTGCGGCTCGGGGCAGGTCGCGAGATGCTCCCGCACCGCGGCATCCTCCTCGCGCGCCAGCGCCCCGAGGACGAACCCGGCGGCCAGGTCGCGAACGTCGTCGCAGGTCAGGATCATGGCTCGGACCCGGACTGGTCGGTGTCCACCCGTCCGCTGGCCAACGCCGCTCGCAGGGCGAGAAGCCCAAGCCGCATCCGGCTCTTGACCGTCCCGAGCGGCGCCGCGGTCCGCTCCGCGATCTCGGTCTGGCTGAGGCCGCCGAAGTAGGCCAGCTCGACGGCTTCGCGCTGGACCGCGGACAGCGTCCGGAGCGCCGCCCGAACCTCGACCGCATCGAGCCGCCCGGCGACTTCCGGCCAGACGTCCGCCGCGACCAGCTCGGGCGGCACGGGGAGCTCGGGGTCGGGGAGCGTCACGGCCGCTCGGCGGCGTCGAATCGAGTCGATGGCCCGGTGATGGACGATCGAGAGGAGCCACGTCTTCACGCTGCCACGGGTTTCGACAT
Organism: Candidatus Sulfomarinibacteraceae bacterium; assembly: GCA_035466655.1. Taxonomy (GTDB): domain Bacteria; phylum Chloroflexota; class Limnocylindria; order Limnocylindrales; family CSP1-4; genus UBA5189. The sequence continues at coordinate 14,578 of DATIUS010000139.1, read as the reverse complement.
AGCGATCGGCGTGACGCCAGGCGCCGAGGAAGGCGTCCTGGACGACGTCCTCGGCGAGTGCCTGGTCGGCGGTGATCCGGAGCGCGATCGCAAAGGCCATGGCTCGATATCGGTCGTACAGGGTTTCCAGCGCCTCGAGGCGCCCCTCGCCGAGCTCGGCGAGGATGCGCCGGTCGGCATCATCCGCCGGCGAGGCGGTTCGGCGCGAACCGGTCCCGGCCACGTCGGTCAGGGATGGATGCGCGCGGCTGGCGCCACCGGTTCACCGGCCCCCGCGCTGCGGCCCCGATCGGCAGGCCCGACGAGCCTGATGGCGATCGCGAGGACGTCGCTGAAGACCGCGTCGGTGTCGCGGTCGGCATCCACGACGGCCCAGCGAGTCGGGTCGGCTGCCGCCATCTCGAGGAAGCCCGCCCGGACGCGACGGTGGAAGGCAACGTCGAACGCCGTCTCGAAACGAGTGTGATGGTCCGGGGTCTTGCGGTGGAGGCCCGCCTCGGCGGGAAGGTCCAGGAGGATCTTGAGGTCCGGCTCGAGCCCGCCGGTCGCAATCTCGATGATCCGGCGGAGGGTGTCCAGGTCAACGCCGCCGCCGTAGCCCTGGTAGGCCAGGGTCGAGTCCGCGTACCTGGCGCTCAGGACCATCCGTCCGCTCGCGAGCGCGGGCCGGATCACCGTCGCGACGTGCTGGGCCCGGGCGGCGTTGAACAGGAGCGCGTCGGCGATCGGGTCGATCGGCGCACCGCCGGTCGCCATGAGGACGTGGCGGATCTGGTCGCCGAGCGGCGTGCCGCCCGGCTCGCGGGTCAGGAGGACGTCCTGCCCGCGAGACGCCAGGGCGACCGCGAGACGGCTCGCCTGGAGAGTCTTCCCGGCGCCATCGGGTCCCTCGATCGTGATGAAGCGGCCCGCGGGAAGGGCGGAATGGGTCACGGGAGCGAGTGTAGCCCACGGGATCGCGCATCCCGCAGAGCGGGGCGGCCGCTCCGAGCGGCCGCGCGAGGCCGCAGGGATTACCTGGTTGATCCGCGGGGTGCGCCGGTGCGTACCCACGTCGCCATGCGATCCCCGACCACCCGGCAGCGTGTCATCGTGGTCGTCGCGACGCTCGCCGGGTTTGCGCTGCCCGCGGCCGCGGCGGCCCACCCGCTCGGCAACTTCACGATCAACCACTACGCCGCCCTCCGGGTCGCCGTCGACCGAATCGACATCGACGCCGTTGTCGACTTCGCCGAGATCCCTGCCTTCCAGGAGCGAGCCCGGATCGATCCCGACGGAGATGGCGCGATCAGCGAGGCGGAAGCCGAAGCGGCCCGGGAGGCCGAGTGCCGCGCCCTCCTGCCGAGCCTGGACCTTCGCGTCGACGGGACGCGCCTGCGCCTGGAGCCGCTCGCCGCGGGTCTCTCCTTCCCCGCCGGCGCCGGCGGCGTGCCGACGATGCGCCTGGTCTGCGAACTCGAGACGGTGCTGGCCACCCCCCTGTCGCAGGCCGCCGTCGTGACCTTTGTCGACACCTCGCATGCCGCACGCGTCGGCTGGCGCGAGATCGTGGTGCTCGGTGACGGCGTAACGGTCACCGGCGCCGCCGGTGGGGCGAAGCCCGCATCAACCGACGTATCGGCCCGCCTGACACGATACCCGCAGTCCCTTCTGACACAGCCGCTGGACGCCCGGTCCGTCGCGTTCTCGGTGGCGGCCGGCGGACCCTCGCTCCAGGACTTCACCGCACCCGATGCCGTCTCGCTCTCCGGGTCGCACGCGAGCCCTGCCGCGCGTGTGGGTACGCCACCGCCCGCAGCCCTGGCCGTCGTCCCCGGGGGCATCGGGGCCGAGATCCCCGATCTCTTGGGCGCTGCCGACCTCACGCCGCTCGTCGCCATCGGCTCCGTCCTCCTGGCCGTGGCACTCGGGGCAGGTCATGCGCTCACCCCTGGCCACGGCAAGACGCTCATGGCCGCCTACCTGGTCGGATCGAGAGGGACCGTCCGGCATGCCATCGGCCTCGGCCTCGCCGTGACCGTCTCGCACACGTTCGGCATCCTGGTCCTTGCCCTGCTCGTCACCGGTGCCGAGTCCCTGCTTCCACCCGACGTCGTGGTCCGCGCAATTCCCGTCGTCGCCGCGCTCATCTTCCTCGCGATCGGGGCATCGATGGTGGCCGGGGAGGCACGCAGGCGCCTCGGGCGAAGGACCGTCGTGGCAGTTTGTCGAGGCGCGACGGCCAACGAGCACGGCCACGGTGTCGCGCACGCCCACGCCCACGCCGACGCCCACGCCGACGCCCACGCCGATGACCAGGAGCACGGGCACGCCCATGACCGGGGGCACCCCCACGTCCACGACCAGGCGCACCACCGTGCCCACGACCACGGGCTCGCTCGGGTCGGCGATCAGGAGCCCGGCCCGGGCGAGCACAGTCACGGCGGGATCCGGCACGCCCATCTGCCAACCGATGCCCGGACGATCACCTGGCGGAACCTGGTCGTCCTCGGGCTGGCGGGCGGGATCATCCCGTCGACGAACGCGTTGATCATCCTGCTCGGCACGATCGTTGCGGGACGCGCGGCATTTGGTGTCGTTCTCGTCGTCGCGTTCGGGGTCGGGATGGCCATCGTCCTCGGGAGTGTCGGCGCGGCGATGGTCGTCGCTCGCGAGCGCCTCGAACGGCTCCCGTCAAGCTCCGCCCTCGGTCGCGTCGCGTCGCATGCGCCGCTCGTCGCCTCCTGCGCCGTCTTCGGCATGGGACTCTGGCTGACCGCCCAGGCCATCGGCGGCTTCACGCGGTAGCACGGGTTCAGCTGTCGGCGGTCGGTGGTCGCCGATTTCTCGCCGACGCCCGCCCGCTCCGTGAGACGCGGTGATTCGCCTTCGGCGCGATCGACAGTCATCGGCGCGGGGGCACGTGATCGGGCTGTGTCCCTGGAGCTCCGAGCCCGGCCAGGATCGAGGCTGCCTCGGCTCGCTCGGCCGGGTCGAGCGCCGGTCCAAGGGCGAGCGCTCGGCCAAGGAGCTCGGGCGCGGCCGCGTCGCCGAGAGCTGCGGCAATCGCCCCGGCATGGAACAGCGTCCGGGCATCGGCGGCGCCGGCCGCCCGCACCGCCATGCTCTCCGACCACGCCTCCCGGTCGCGGCCGAGCCGATGCAGGGCCCAGGCGACGAGATCGCGGCCAGCCGAGTCCGGGCGATCGGCAAACGATGCCCGGGCCGCATCGATGAGACCGATGTCGACCGGGCCGTGGTCCAGGTCGAAGAGGAGCAGCTGCCGGTCGTACACGGATCCGGCGAGGGCGGACAGGGTCCGGGTGAGCCGGACCGTTCCGAATGCGACGTCGGCGGCGGCACTGTCGAGGGAGCGATCGCGCTCGGACCGGTCCCGATCCGCCGCCCGCGTCGCCAGCAGGTCGCCGAGCAGCGCCTCCGCCTCCGGCGTCGGCGCGGCCCCGACCGCGGTCTCGAGGGTGGCGATCGCGTCCTCGAGATCGCCAGCGTATGCCTCGATCCGCGCCAGGCCGAGCAGGGCGCCGAGGTCCGCGGCTCGTGAGGCGAGCGCGGTTTCGTAGCCCTCGCGTGCCAGCCTGACGTCGCCCGCGAGCCGTGCGTACTCGCCAAGCGCGAATGCATAGAACGCGGCGTCCGGCACGCCCGATCCGGCCGCGTCCCGCGCCCGCCTGGCGAGCGCCACGGCGCCGTCCAGATCGCCGCTGACCGCGGCGAGCCTGGCGAGCCGGACGTCCACGGCAGGGCCCGGGGCCCTGGTCTTGAGGGTCGCCAGGTCCCGGCCCGCCGCATCGAGATCGCCGAGCTCGAGTTCGGCGTCAGCCCGGGTCGCGAGCGCGCCGAGCTGCGACGAGTCGTCCCGCCATAGCGCGTCGGCCGCCGCGAAGGCAGCACGGAACTGGTGGAGCGAGAACAGGATGGACGCCTCCAGCGCTCGAGCGGCCGGCTCCGTCGGGGCGATCGCGATCGCCGTTCGAGCCGCGCCGAGGGCTCGCTCGTGATCGGCCAGGTCGGCCGTCAGGCGGGCGCGGGCCTGGTAGAGCATCGCCAGGTTCGTCGCGGACAGGAAGTCCTTCGAGTTCGCCTGGAGGTTCTTGGTCCAGGCGCCGATGTTGTGGTCGATCTGGGCGAGGGAGCCGGTCGACGGCAGGTGGACGGGACCTTCCCCGGGGGCAGGCACGAACCCGGCCCCGGCGGACGGGCCGGCCGGCGCCCGGGTCGGCGGACGGGCCGCGTCCCAGGACGCCGGGGCGGCGGTTCGATCCCCGAGGCGGGACGGGCCGACGACGAACGAGCCGGCTGCGAGCAGCAGCGAGACGGCGAGGATCCCGATCGGCCGCGGTCGAGGGGTGCGGTGCACGTTCGTGGTCACGTGGCGGGCTCCGTCTCCCGGCCGGCAGGTCGTCGGGTTCGCGAGGGGGACGGGGTGAAGTGCTGCGCCTCGCGTCGCACTCCACCCCGTGAAATCAATGCGGGAGGCCGAGATACGGGAATGTCGCGAGGTAGTCCGAATGAGGACCGACCCCGTCGCCATTCACGGCGCCCGAAGCATCGCGATCCGGGCCGAGGCCCGTCAGGCCGTCCGCGCCGAACAGGTTGAGTGGATCGCCACCGGTGGTGACGATGAGCTCGACATCGATGACGTCGTCCGAGAGCGCCCGACCGTTGAGCGGGGCAGGCAGGCCGAGTGGGTTCGACCGACTGTAGACGAGGACGTCGGGAACGAGAACCGAGGCCAGGAAGCCAGCCTGGTCGTTCGAATAGGCCCCCTCGCCGTCCAGTCCGGAGAAGAACTGCAGCCCGTTGATGACGTTCGTCCGGAACTTGCCGCCGAACGCCGTGGCCTGCGCGGAGGGTGCGGTCGTGTTGAAGGCATTCTTGTCCGCGCTCGGATTGAACACGGTGTTGATCGCGGGGCGGCCCATCTGGTCGCCGGCCTGCCAGGCAGTCCCGTCCCACCAGCTGGTGGTCGCCCATACGCCGATCGTGTCCGGCAGCTGGCCGTTCGGGATCGACAGGACGATCGCGTTGGTGTTCAGGTTGGCGAAGAAGTCGGTCGGGTCGTTGCCGAGCCCGTCGCCGCCCACGGCCGTGCCGGTCGTCAGGAACGTCGTCGTGCCGATGAACCCGGTGAGGTCGAAGAAGAACGGGTCGGAGCGGACGCCCGCCCAGGCCCAGATGTCGTTCCCGCCGATGGCTCTGGTGCCGTCGTTGGCGTGCCCCTGGGCGATCGGCCGGCCGCCGACGAGCGACACGGCCCGGACACCCTCGTACTGGGAGAGCTTGAACTTCAAGGCACCGCTGCCGTCGTCGGCGAAGGTCGCAACGTAGGCGCGGTCCTGGATGCTGTCGCCGTCCAAGTCGAGGTTGATCACGTAGCGAACGTCCGTCCCGAAATCACCTCCGAAGAAGTTGATCGCGGGATTGACGGTCATCGCGATCGCCGTCCGACCGGGGTCGGCCGGAGCCGCGAAGACGTAGACATCGTTGATGTCGCGGTCACCGTGCTCGGAGTGCGGTGCGATCTGGCCGGCGACGACTGTTCCGCCGAGGGCGGGCGCGTCGAGATGGTCGGCCGCACTCGTGAGCAGCGGCACCGCGCCGATCGTGAGGACCGCCATGGCGGCCCCGAGCGTGGCGAGCTTGCTGATGGTAGGCATGGCTCGAATTCCGATTCCCTTCTGCATCCGGTGGGCCTGGGGACGTTTCGGCGCGTGGTGTCGCGACTCCTCCGCTCGCCGTTCGGGACCTGATGCGTGCGGGCGCCGGAATCGGATGAATCGAGGGTGGCCCGGCGACGGGCCGATCGCGATCGGATAGGGCATTCACCCGAGGGCGCCCTGCTGACCGCCCTGCTACGCTCCGGTACCCGACATGCGAGACCTGACCGATCGCGCGCTCGACACCGCCGCCGGCCTCGGCGCGACCTATGCCGACGTCCGGATCGTGCGCCGGCGCGAGGAGTCAATCGCCGTCAAGTCCGGTCGCCTCGAGGGCGTCGCGTCGGGCGACTCGGAGGGCTTCGGCGTTCGGGTCCTCGTGGACGGGGCCTGGGGGTTTGCGTCCTCGCACCGGCTCAAACTCGAGGACGCCGACCGCGTGGCCGGCCTCGCGGTCCGCATCGCACGAGCCTCGGCCACGGCGCTCCGGACCCGGGTCACGCTCGACGACCGCCCGCCGGCAACGGGTCGCTACGAGACCCCTGTCGTCGAGGACCCGTTCGCGCTTCCGCTCGAGCGGAAGATCGGCGAGCTCCTCGCCGCCGACCAGGCGGCAGGCGCCGTGAAGGGAATCGCCTTCACCGAGTCGAGCTACGGCGCCCAGCGCGAGTGGAAGACCTTCGCGGCGACCGACGGCAGCTTCACCGAGCAGGTCATCACCCACCTCGGGGCCGCGGTCGAGGCCCATGCCATCGAGGGCGACGAGCACCAGCGCCGGAGCTACCCGGATTCCGGCGGCGGCTGGGGAGCCGGCGGCTACGAGTTCATCCGCGCCCTCGATCTCCTCGGCAACGCCGAGTCGCACGCGGAGGAGGCCGTGGCGCTGCTGTCGGCGCCGCAGTGCCCGGCCGGGGTGACGACCGTGATCCTTGACCCGAGCCAGCTCTACAACCAGGTCCACGAGAGCTGCGGCCATCCGACCGAGCTGGACCGCGTCTTCGGAACGGAAGCGTCGTACGCGGGGACGAGCTTCCTGACCACGGACAGGCTCGCCGAGGGCTTTCGCTACGGCTCGGACCTCGTGACGATCGTGGCGGACGCGACCTCACCGGGCGGCCTGGGCACGTTCGGCTGGGACGACGAGGGGGTGGCGGCCCAGTCGGCGCCGCTCATCAGGGACGGGATCTTCGTCGGCTACCAGACCTCCCGGGAAACCGCGCCGCGGATCGGCCGCCGCTCGGGCGGGGCGATGCGGGCCGACGGCTGGAACCGGATCCCGCTGATCCGGATGACGAACATCAACCTCCTCCCGGTCGGCGGGATGAGCCTCGATGAGATCGTCGCCGACACGGACGACGGCCTCTACCTCGAGGCGAACCGGAGCTGGTCGATCGACGACCGGCGGCTCAACTTCCAGTTCGCGACCGAGGTCGCCTACGAGATCAAGGGCGGGAAGCGGGGCCGGCTCTTCAAGAATCCGACCTACACCGGGATCACCTACGAGTTCTGGCGCGGCTGCGACGCGATCGGGGACGCACGGAGTTACGTCATGCTCGGCACCCCGAACTGCGGCAAGGGCGAGCCGAGCCAGGGCGCGCACGTCGGCCACGGCGTCTCGGGCGCCCGGTTCCGGAACGTGCAGGTCGGGGTGGGCAAGTGGTAGCCCGGCCGGGATCGCCGACCGGGGCGGCGTCGGCGGGGGAACGCGAGCACGAGGCACTTGCGCTGGCGGAGGACGTCCTTGCCCGCGCGATGGCGGCCGGGGCGACTGAGGCCGAGGTCCTCGTGACGGCCGAGGATGCCGCGCTGACCCGTTTTGCCAACAGTGAGATCCACCAGAACGTCGCCGAGACGAACATCGGCGTGAATCTCCGGTTCTGCGCCGGCCGGCGGGTCGCCGTGGCCTCCACCGGCCGAACGGACGAGGACGGACTCCGGGAGGTCGTCAAGCGGGCCGCCGCGATCGCCCGGACCTGCGAGGAGCTCGAGGACTGGGGCGGACTGCCGGGACCGGACGGCGACGGGCCCCTCGACGGGCTCGCGGCCGCCTACGCCGAGGCCACCGCCGCGGCAACGCCGGAGTTCCGGGCGGAGGCGGTCCGGGCGGTGATCGCAGCCGCGGACGCGGCCGGCGTGCTCGCCTTCGGCTCGCTGGCCACCTCCCGGGAGGGCGTCGCGGTCGCGAACTCGGGCGGGGTCCGCGCCGCGCAGGAGCGGACCGACGCCCAGCTCCTGACGGTTCACATGTCCCCGGACGGCGGGACGGGCTACGCGGAGGCTGCCGCGACGGACGTCACGACGATCGACCCGGCGGCCATCGGCCACGAGGCGGCGGCGAAGGCCCGGGCGACGGAGCGCCCGGTCTCGCTGCCGCCGGGGGACTACCCCGTGGTCCTCGAGGAGTACGCGGTGCTGGACATCGTGGATCTCCTCGGCTACCTGGGCTTCTCCGCGCTGGCCGTCCAGGAGGGGCGATCCTTCAGCGAACCCGGCCGGCGGATCGGGTCCGACCTCGTCACGATCGTGGACGACGCCGCCGACCCGGCCGGCCTCCCGACGGCCTTCGACTACGAGGGGGTTCGCAAGCAGCGGGTCACGCTCGTGGAGCAGGGCGTCTGTCGCGACGTCGTCTTCGACGCCCAGACGGGCGCCCGGGCAGGCCGCCGCTCCACCGGCCACGGGCTGCCGGCACCGAACCCGTACGGCCCGTTCCCGATCAACATGCTGATGACCGCCGGCGAGATGCCGCGCGACGAGCTGATCGCCGGCCTGGACCGCGGGCTCCTCGTCACGCGCTTCCATTACACGAACCCGGTCCATCCCAAGCTTGCGATCGTGACCGGGATGACCCGTGACGGGACGTTCCTCGTCGAGGGCGGCCGGATCGTCGGCCCGGTCCGGAACCTGCGCTTCACACAGTCGTACCTCGACGCGCTGGCCGGCGTGACGGCGGTGGGTCGGGATCGCAGGACGCTCAAGGGGTTCCTCGGCAGCGCGGTCGTTCCGGCCCTCCGAATCGAAGGCTGGACGTTCACCGGCGCCACAGAGCATTGAGCCCGGCTTGAGGCAGTCCACCATCTGATGGTAGATTTCTACCATGAGCCTCAACATCAAGAACCCAGAGACCTACCGGCTGGTCAAGGAGCTGGCCGACGAGACCGGTCAGTCGATGACAGCCGCCGTTACCGAGGCAGTCCGGGAGCGACTCGAGCGTCTTCGGGCGAGCGCGGCGGATTCCGAGGCCGAGATCGAGGCGAGGGTCCAGCGGATGGAGGCGATCGCCGCCGTGATCCGCGAGCATTCCCCGCCGGGGTACTGGGACCAGGACTTCGACGAGCTGCTGTACGACGACCTCGGGTTGCCGAAATGATCGTCGACACGTCCGCGCTGGTCGCGATCATCCGCGGGGAGCCGGATCGACGCGCGTACCAGGCCCTGATCGCGCAGGCCCCGGCGGCCAGGATCTCCGCGGGGACCTATGTCGAGCTCGGGATCGTCGTCGACGGTCCGCGCGACCCGGTTCAGTCGAGCTCGCTCGACGCGCTGCTCGCCTCGGCCAGGATCCGGATCGAGCCGTTCACCGCCTCGCAGGCCCAGATCGCCCGGACCGCGTACGAGCGGTTCGGGCGTGGGAGCGGACACCCGGCCCGCCTCAACATGGGCGACTGCTTCGCCTATGCGCTCGCACGCGAGCTCGGTGAGCCGCTCCTGTTCAAGGGCCGCGACTTCGCCCTGACCGACATCGAGCTCGTGACCGAACCGATCCGGCACAGGCGGCTGAGCGAGATCATCGCCGCCTACGGAGTCGGCGTGCCGTAGGACGACCGACCCGCATGGCGCGTCAGGCGCCGTGCTCGGCGCCGCTCAGCGCCACGCGGTCTTGGCGACATCCGGGTAGAGCCGGACCCGCCGGTACGGCTCTCGACCTCGCGATCGCGAGACGACGTTCGCCCGCTCGGCCATCTGGTGCTGGAGCCGGCGGATGTAGGCGTTCTGCGGGGAGAGCTCGACCGGCTCGGACCGCTGGAGGACCAGCCCGATCGCCTCCTCGGTCTCGCGGAGGGCGGCGTCGCGCGGATCGATCTCGAGGGCGAAGATCGAGGTGAGCGAGGCCTGCATCTGGAGGATCGTGTTCGTCTTCAGGACGTAGATCGGCAGGGCGCGCTCCTCCGCCTCGCGGACCATCGGCGTCTTCTGCTTGTATTCGGTCCGCAGGGTCATCACGACGTCCGCCTCGTCGACGTCCTGGGTGATGATCACCGGCAGCTGGAGCTCGCGGATCGCCTGTTCCAGCCGCCGCCGGCTGATCCCCTGGGGCAGCACCCGGAGCGTCGGCAGGCTCTCGGCGCCGGCCACCCGGAGCGCGCCGTCGTCGCCGGCCTCCTCGGCCGCGGTCGCGATCGCGCGATCGGCCAGGGCCTCGTCATCCGCCTCGAGGTCGGCGGCGTTCGCCGGCGCGGTGCCCTCGTCCACGCGGAGCGCATCGATGGCGCGGGCGGCCGACTGCCGCCACGCACGCTGGCGCGAGAGCTCCCGCGCGTCACGTGCCCGGGTCTCCGGCGCCGGGGCGCTGCCGCGCTCGAGCGGGCCGCGATCGGCGATCTCGCCGGCAACGAACGGCGCATCGAGCAGCGTCCCGGCGCCCGGAGCAACCTCCGCGCCGCCGGCCGCGGGCGGACCGGCGACGCTCCGTCCCGGTGGAACGCCACGAGTCGGCCGCCACGAGCCCGATGCGCCGGGCCGGTAGCCCGGCCGGGCGCCCCCGCGGTCGCCGCCCGCGAACGCGACCCCCGCGCCGTAGCCGCCGTGGCCGGCGCCCGATCCATATCCGGCGCCGTACCCGCCGACGCCTGGCCGGTGGGACGGCTCGCCGCGCCAGCCGGGCTCCATCCGCCACGATGAGCCCGTTCCGACGAGTCCGGAGAACCTGTCTGCGCCGACGGGCTCGCGGGGCGACGGCTTCGGGCGCGATTGCGAGCGGTGAATCCCCTCCTCGTCCCGCCAGCGCAGCTCCGGCGCGATCGGATCGCCGCGCAGCAGGTTGTCCACGGTGTCGGCGACGTCGGCATGGACGAGGACCTTCTCACGGTCCTGGATCTCGATGATCACGTCGAAGGTCGGCGGCGCCTTCCGCTCGAGGACGCTCTTCTGGGTTCGCCGGCGACGCGCCTCCTCGTCGCCCAGGGTCACGCTCTGGATCCCGCCGATGAGGTCCGAGAGCGTCGGGTTGAGCATCAGGTTGTCGAGGTTGTTGCCGTGGGCCGTCCCGATCAGCTGGACGCCGCGTTCGGCGATCGTCCGGGCGGCATGCGCCTCGAGCTCCGTGCCGATCTCGTCGATGACGATGACCTGGGGCATGTGGTTCTCGACCGCCTCGATCATCACCTCGTGCTGGAGCGAGGGCGTCCGAACCTGCATCCGGTGGGCCTTGCCGATTGCCGGGTGCGGGATGTCGCCGTCGCCGGCGATCTCGTTCGAGGTGTCCACCACCACGACCCGCTTGCCGAAGTCGTCCGCCAGGACGCGCGCCGCCTCGCGCAGCATCGTCGTCTTGCCGATGCCGGGCCGGCCCATGATGAGGATCGACTTCCCGGTCTCGACGAAGTCCGCGATGATGTCGATCGTGCCGTAGACGGCGCGGCCGATCCGGCAGGTCAGCCCGACGATCTTGCCGTTCCGGTTCCGGATCGCGCTGATCCGGTGGAGGGTCCGCTCGATCCCCGCCCGGTTGTCGTCCCCGAACGTGCCGATGTGGTCGACGACATGCGCAATGTCCGACTCCGCGATCTCGCGGTCGAGCAGGGTGACCTCCGAATCGGGGAACCGCGCCTCGGGTCGCCGGCCGAGGTCGAGGACGACCTCGATGACCGCCTCGCGGTCCGGCAGGGCATGGATCGCGGCGACGATCTCCGGAGGCAGCGAGGACAGCAGCGCATCGATGTCGTCGATCGTCTCGCGGCGGTCGGGTCGTTCCTCAGGAGCCACGCGTGATCTCCCAGCTGCGGACGCCGGACGGGACGAGAGCCGGCTCGGCGACGCGGACGAGGGTCTCCTTCATGAGCAGCGTGACCGTCGAGATCGCCGCGAACCCGGCCTCCTCGAGCCGCCGGTCGATCGGCGATTCGTAGGTTCGGACGGGGGCGATGACGCCGGTGACGGCCGGCTGATCCCCGCCCTTCGAGGTCCGCGCACGGATATCGCCCAGGCCGAAGTCGACGAGCGAGGCGATTTCCACCCCCGGGCGTCCCATGACCCGCAGGTAGTGCGGCTGGTCCTCGCGTGCCACGCCGAGCTGGATGAACCCGTCGATGGCCGGTCCGCCCGGCGACTCCAGGATGTAGGCCTCGATGTCGGCGAACCGGAGGAGCGGCGCAAGGCTGCTTCGGGGGACGCGCCAGTTCGTGCCCTGGCGCTCCCAGTCGGGGATGCGAAATCCCTCCAGGCGCTGGACCGGGGCCGGGGTGACGGCGGCATACAGCTGCATCAGCGCGACGGCGTCCATCGGCCGCGCGGGGCGGATCCCGGCTTCGAGCATCCGCGCCTCGGACCACGGCTCCGGCAGGGGCGCCGATCCGGGGCGATGGAGGACGCGCTCCTCGCCGTACCGGGCGAAGCCCGCCTGCATGAACAGCTCGACGTTGCCGCCGGCATCGGTGCACCCGACGTGGAATCGCGCCGCTCCCCGTTTCTGGCCCTCGCGGAGGACCTGCTGGACGAGGCGGAACCGAATGTCGCCTGCGCCGGCGCCGGCAAGGCCGGCGATCGCGTCCAGCTCCACGATGGTCCAGTCGTCACGATGGCTCTCACGCTCGACGCGGACGAGGCCGGCGACGCGTCCCTCCTCTTCGTAGACGTACAGCAGGTCGTGCGGCCGGAACGCGCCCAGCGGGAGCCGGAAGAGGCTGAAGACGCCGATCCGCGGCCCGCTCACCGGGAGGCCGAGTGAGCGACCGCCTGCCGCGTCATCCTCGCACAGGCGGGACAGCTCACCGAGGGCGGCAAGATCCGTGATCCGGGCGGCGCGGACCTTCCCGGACGAGCGCGACGGGCGCAGCGCGGTCATCGGGCGAGCCCCGCCCGGCGCGTCGGGTGCGGGCGACGGCCCGAGCCCTCGCCCGGATCGTCGAACTCGGCGGCCATCGTCGCGATCAGCCGATGGAACCGCGTCTCGCCGGCAAGCTCCGGGTGGAAGGCGGTCGCGACGACGTTCCGCTCGCGCACCGCGACGATCCGCCCGTCGTCAAGCCGGGCCAGCACGTCGACGCCCGGTCCGGTCCGCTCGATCACCGGCGCGCGAATGAACACCGCGTGGACGGGCTGATCTCCGAGCACGGGAACCCGCAGGTCCGTCTCGAACGAATCGAGCTGCCGCCCGAACGCGTTCCGCCGGACGGCGACGTCGAGGAGCCCGATCGCCACCGGATCGCCGTCGACGACCTCGCTCGCGAGGAGGATCATCCCGGCGCACGTCCCGAACAGCGGTGCACCGGACCGGGCGAGCTCGAGGATCGGCTCGCGCAGTCCCCACCGCTCGATGAGCCGGCGCTGGGCGGTGGACTCCCCGCCGGGCAGGATCAGGCCGCTGACGCCGTCGAGATCGGACGGCAGGCGCACCTCCACGCCCTCGATGCCGATGGCGTCAAGGGTTGCCAGGTGTTCGGCGAACGCCCCCTGGACGGCGAGGACGCCGATCTTCACGGGTCGCCTCGGACCGCGCCGCGCTCAGGCGGCCTTGCCGCAAGGCGGCCGCGAACACGGGCCGCGAGCGCACCGTGACGGTGCGTGAGCGGCCGCGCGGAGCGGCCAACGCGGCGACAGGGCCGCATCAGCGCGGCGCTACCAACCCCGGACGGCCAGTCGTTCGGAGTCTGGGATCTGGTCGAGGGCGATGCCGCGCATCGGCGCGCCCAGGCCCCGGCTGACGTCGGCGAGGATCTTGGGGTCGTCATAGTGAGTCGTCGCCTGGACGATCGCGTTTGCCATCCGGGCCGGGTCCTCGCTCTTGAAGATGCCGGACCCCACGAAGACCCCCTCGGCGCCGAGCTGCATCACGAGCGCCGCGTCCGCCGGGGTGGAGATGCCGCCGGCGACGAAGTTGACGACCGGCAGGCGGCCGTCCTGGGCGACCCCCTTGACCAGCTCGTACGGGGCCCCGAGCTCCTTGGCCGCGACGAACAGCTCGTCCTCGCGCATTCCGGCCAGGCGCCGGATCTCGGCCAGGGCGTCGCGCAGCTGGCGCACCGCTTCGACGATGTTGCCGGTGCCGGCCTCACCCTTGGTCCGCATCATCGCGGCGCCCTCGTTGATCCGGCGGAGCGCCTCACCGAGGTTTCGACAGCCGCACACGAACGGCACCTTGAAGGCGTGCTTGTCGATGTGGTTGGCCTCGTCAGCGGGCGTGAGGACCTCGGATTCGTCGATGTAGTCCACGCCGAGCGCCTCGAGGATCTGGGCCTCGACGAAATGGCCGATCCTGGCCTTGGCCATCACCGGGATGGTGACGGCGTCCATGATCGACTGGACCATCGCCGGATCGGACATGCGGGCGACGCCGCCCGCGACCCGGATGTCCGCCGGGACGCGCTCGAGGGCCATGACGGCGACGGCGCCGGCATCCTCCGCGATCTTCGCCTGCTCGGCGGTGACGACATCCATGATGACGCCGCCCTTGAGCATCTGGGCGAGACCCTTCTTCGTCGCCCAGGTCGACGTTGCAACGGTCATGGTGGGACTGCTTCCTCAGGTTCTGCCGCGGGTTTGCCGGTCCGCCTGCCTCGGGGTCCTCGCCCGTTCGAGCGGTCCCGATTCGCCGCAGCGCGGCGCGATTATCGCACGGGCGCGCGAGGAAACCCGTCTTGAGTTCCGATGCCGCGCGTCCCGACGAATCGGGATCCCGAATCTGATGCGCGTGGCGGCATCAA